>CANEHT010000001.1 GCA_947427385.1 uncultured Clostridia bacterium
GTTTTTGAGGGTCACTAAGTACAGCATAGGCCTCACTAATTTCTTTAAATTTTGCTTCAGCAGTTTTATCGCCAGGATTTGCATCAGGATGATATTTTTTAGCGAGTTTACGATATGCTTTTTTTATCTGCTCATCATTTGCATTTTTATCTAAGCCAAGTGATTCATAATAATCTCGTTTAGCGGACATTTTGTTGCCTCCGTATTTATTTTTAACTAAATAATTTTAGCAAAACTAATTTAGTCAGTCAAATTAAAAAAATTCCAATAAAAAATTTATACGTATAAAATTTTTCAATAATAATTTTGTGAAAAATAATTTTATGAAATGAAATCATTTTGTAAAAAAAATTTGCATTCGCAAAATAAAAATGTTAATATGAAATATAAATTTTACAAGGAGTTGATTAGCATGGGAAATAATCAAAATGCAAATGTATTAGAAACTGTCTTCATAGAAGTTACTGTTGAACTTGCTAAAAAAGATCCTTTCATGAAACCTTTTACTGACATTTTACTTTCCGGTGAATTCGATGATTTTACAATGAACACTTTTAATGAATTAAAAAATTCTTTAAAATACGGAACACTTAAAGATGAAGATATAAATAATCTTGACAAAGAAAAATTAAAAGATTTACGTGACCGAGTTGAAAATTTTTTCAAAAAAAGATCATTAGATATTTTTTATAACTACGCTGATCCAACACAAAAAAATATAATTGATGGTTTTAGAAAAACTATACCAGCCATGCAAAAAGATTATGCACTAACTTTAGAGCGAAAAAATAAATTGGCAGAGAAAAAAGAACTTTCACCTCTAGAACAAAATGAATTAGAACAATTAAAAAATAGATTAACTAGTTTGCAAAAAAATATTAATAGTGCATTCGATGCTTTAAAATTTACATTATTTCCAGATTATGTACCAGAAAATGTACTAGAAAACACTTTCATAGAAGTTGCTGTTGAACTTGCTGAAAAAGATCCTTTTATGAAACCTCTTGCTAATGTTTTACTTTCCGGTAATTTTGATCAGTTTATAATTGATACTCTTAATGATTTGCAAGATGTTTTAGAACACAAAGGATATGACTTTAAAAATGGATTGAGTCCGCTACAATTAGCAAAATTACCTGACGAAATTAAAGAATATTTCAAAAAAAGGTCATTAAATATTTTTTATAATTATGCTGACCCAAAACAAAAAAAGATAATTGATGGTTTTAAACTTACAATTGAAGCTTCACAAAAAGATTATAAAATTACGGAGCAACGAAAGTGGCATGTAGAAGAAAAGAAAAATAGGTTTTCCAGACCAATTTGGAAACAAAAAAAAGATGCAAACGAAATAGAAGAATTACAAAAAAGAATGGACAGCTTAGAAAAAAATATTGTTGGTTCAACAAATAAACTACGTTCAATATTATTTGATGAATCAAAAGAAAAATCTATGACTCAACAAACAAAATAAATTAAAATAAATAAGTAAGTAAATCAGACAGTCGCATAATAAAAAAATTATGAGGAAAGTCCGGGCTTCATTGAGCAATGTGCCGGATAACGTCCGGTAGAGGTAACTCTAAGGCTAGTGCAACAGAAATAAACCGCCTTTTATATTAAAGGTAAGGGTGGAAAGGCGAGGTAAAAGCTCACCGCTGATCTGGTAACATTTCAGGCTCTGTAAACCCCACATGAAGCAAGATTAAAAGCGTAAGAAAGTTGCTCACTTTGCTTTTTCATATCGCATGAACATATTGGTAACAATATGTCCAGATAGATGACTGTCCACGACAGAACCCGGCTTATCGATTTGCTTACTTATTTTCTTATAATTTTTACTATAAAATTTGCATTAAATAATTTTTATGTGGTATAATGCAAAAGTAAAGTGGTTACAATTTTTTCATAATTTAAGGAGGATTTTTTTATGATTAAAATTGGTATAAATGGTTTTGGACGTATTGGACGTTTAGTATTTCGTGCGTCAGTTGAACGTAAAAATATTGATGTCGTTGCAATTAATGATCCTTTTATTTCCGTTGACTATATGGTTTATATGCTTAAATATGATTCCGTACATGGACGTTTTGCGGGTGATATTTCAATTGAGGGCGATAAATTATGTGTTAATGGAAAATTAATTACTGTTTATAATAAAATGAATCCTGAAGAAATCCCATGGAGTGAGTGCGACGTAGAATATGTAGTTGAATCTTCTGGCGCATTTACTACTTTAGAAAAAGCTAGTGCACATTTAAAAGGTGGCGCAAAAAAAGTTATTATAAGTGCGCCATCAAAAGATGCCCCAATGTTTGTTATGGGCGTAAATCAAAATACTTATACAAATGATATGACAATCGTATCAAATGCCTCATGCACAACAAATTGCTTAGCACCCCTCGCAAAAGTTATCCATGATAATTTTGGAATAGTTGAAGGATTAATGACAACGGTTCACTCTACAACTGCAACACAAAAAACTGTTGACGGTCCTTCAAAAAAAGATTGGCGTTGTGGCCGTGCCGCATCTGCAAATATTATTCCATCATCTACGGGCGCAGCAAAAGCTGTCGGAAAAGTTATTCCATCTCTTAATGGAAAATTAACTGGAATGTCGTTCCGTGTCCCAACTATTAATGTTTCCGTAGTTGATTTAACTTGCCGCCTCGAAAAAAGTGCAACATACGAACAAATAAAAGATTGTGTAAAAAAATATGCCGAGGGCGAACTTAAAGGAATTTTGGGATATACCGATGAAGATGTTGTTTCATCAGACTTTATGGGCGAGTATTGTACTTCTGTGTTTGACGCTAAAGCGGGTATCGCCTTGAATGATAATTTTGTGAAATTAATTTCGTGGTACGATAATGAATGGGGATATTCAAATAAAGTTCTTGATTTGATTTCACATATGGATTCAGTAAAATAATTTTATGAGTTTATACTTTTTTAAACCTTACTTTTCTTGAAAGAAAAGTAACCAAAAGAACTTTAACAAAAAAATCTTTGTGCGAACGCACAAAGATTTTTTATAAAGTTTTTTTTGGTTCTTTTTTTTTACAAAAAAAAGAACAGTTTTATTTTACAAACACATTTTGTAAATATTAATGATGTCGTTTTTGTTCAAATCGACAAATCTATTTAACGTTCCAATACGTTCCGCCATAGTATCAAAATATTCATCGCTGATATTTAATTTTGTCAAATTATCTGTCAGTCCCAAATCATTGTACAAAAATTCTTCCAATAATTTTATCGCTTGATTTGCTACGTTTGTTTTACTTTCTCGTTTATCTATGTCAAAAACATTAACACCAAATTGATAAAATTTGTCCACCGTTTTCTCATTTAAAACATATTTCATCCATCGCGGCGTTAAAATTGCAAGCCCCAATCCATGCGTAATATCATAGAAAGCTGATAATTCATGTTCTAACGGATGACAACTCCACGCATGTGGCTTGTCTGCCCGCACAAATCCATTAATTGCCCACGACGATGTCCACATTAAATTTGCTCGCGCTTCATAATTATTTGACTGACTTAGCGCAATCGGTGTATATTTTATCACCGTTTTCATCAAACCTTCCATAACCGTATCCAACATAAATAATCCAGGCTCGCGCGCAAAATAAGTTTCAATTATATGCGACAAAATATCCGCGCTGCCACATGCCGTCTGATATCTCGAAACTGTATACGTATTCGTCGGATCCAAAAATGCAACTTTCGGCTGTAAATGCGAATCTATCCGTCCCAATTTTTCTTTCGTATCTAAATTTGTGATAACACCGCCGGCATCCATCTCTGAACCTGTCGCCGCCAACGTTAAAATATTTACAATCGGTAACGCTGCTTTTATATCTGCTTTGCCCGTAAAAAAATCCCACGTATCACCATCATAATATTTACCCGCCGCAATAAATTTTGAAGCATCGATAACCGAACCACCGCCTACTGCCAAAATAACATCAATATCTTCTGCTTTACAAATTTTCGCACCCTCATTCACTGATGTATGTCGTGGATTTGGTTCGATACCTGACAACTCAAATAATTTCAAATCAGAATTTTTTAATTCAGCAATAATTTTTTCATAAAGCCCAATTTTTTTAATCGAGCCACCACCATATACCAAAAGAACTTTACTGCCATATTTTTTTAATTCGTTTGACAAATTTCCAGTCAATTGATTTTCGCCGAAATAAACTTTAGTCGGTATGTCATACACAAAATTTTTCATTTTTTGTCTCCTTATTCTTGATTATCCAAATTCGGCATCCAATTTGCAAATCCCGCTAATGCTTCATCCGTTCGATGATAATATCGTTTGTCCTTATCAAGTTTTGCAATTTGTGCCATTTCGTCCGCTGTCAATTCAAAATCAAAAATATCAAAGTTATCTCTAATATGTACCGGATTTTTCGAACCCGGAATAACTATAAATCCCATTTGTGTGTGCCACCGCAAAATTATTTGCGCTGGCGTTTTATTATATTTTTCTGCTAAATCTTTAAAAACAGATTCATTTATCAAATTTTTATCGCCATGCCCCAGCGGATACCAACTCATTAATTTGATATCTTCAGCATCAATAATTTTTCGAAGCTGCGACTGTGTAAAATATGGATGCACTTCGGCCTGAATAACTTGCGGCTTAATCTCGCAATTTGCCAAAACTTCTTGTATATATTTGCCCTCAAAATTTGAAACGCCAATCGCTTTTATTTTTTCATTTTTGTACGCTTTTTCAAGTTGCCTATATCCAAACATATAATTTCCAGCGGGCTGATGTAAAAACAATAAGTCAATATAATCTACGTCCAACCGCTCTAAAGTTTTATTTATCGCACTTTCATCTTCATAAACTGATGGCCACAATTTTGTTGACAAAAATATTTTTTCGCGCGCGATTTTACTTTTTTTCATACCGCGACCAACAGCTTTTTCATTTTCATAAGCATTTGCCGTATCGATTAATTTGTAGCCGTATTGCAAAGCATTATAGACAGATTCTTCGGCTTCATTTGGCGACAAAGTAAATACACCGATACCGATATTCGGAATTTCTACTCCATTATTTAATTTCAAATATTCCATTTGCAATCACCCTTTTAAATTTTTTTGTTGCAAAATTAATTTTACACTTTCAGCAATCAAAATACAATTTTATTTATCTTATTAATTTGACAATATATTCATCCGTATCGTCTAAAAATTTTTTTTCGTCTGTCAAGTAAAATCCATGTCTCTTATAAAATCTGATAGCTTTGATATTTTTTTCTAATGCCCACAAATTATCTGCATGAAGTTTTTGAATTGCGAACTCAATTAATTCGCCACCAATTCCTTTATTTTGAAAAAATGTATCTACTGATAATTTGCAAATTTCTGTCCCTTTCATTTGTATAAAACCTTTTACCACTCCATCATCATATACATAAGTATTTTCGATAACTTCATTTTTATTGAAATAATTATTTGCCAACGAAACAACTTGTAATCCACCGAATGAAAATTTTTCATTCTTAAATATATGGAAAAAATTTACTCTGTTATTAAAAACATATATCTCTGCTATTCTTGACAAGTCATCCGTTTTACATTTTCTAATTTTCATCTTATTTTTCTCCAATGATTATTAATTTAAAAGTGTCGCAATGTTTTATTTTAAAAATTCATTTTGTAACTTTAAAATTAAAGGATATACATAATTTGAATTTATAAAAATACAGCAGCCACTTCCATCATTTATAGAAAAATTAACAATTAACTCAAATTCTTCATTTTTACCACTATGCCCAAAATATTTTTTGCTATATATCGTTTTCAGATAGCAACCAAGTCCCATACGACACAATATTTTTCTCTAATTTTAATAAATCATTTTATAATTTGTGATGTAGTCAGTAAATTTAACTCCCCACTGGATAACCATCAAAACCATGTACATTAATTCCTGCTATATGCGTAAGAATTTGTTGTATAGTTGCTTTTCCTTTTGTCCCATCTTGCCTTACAAGTGGACAATTACCAAGATAATTATTTACGTCATCATTAAGCAATAATTCCCCATCGTATATCAATCGCAATATTGCAAATGCAAATATCATTTTACTGATAGATGCTGCTTGAAATTTAGTATTCAATCTAATATTTGTTCCCTCGACAATCATTTCAACAATTTTGTAATTTTTAATTACGGCCAAACTTAACACATCGGCATGATATTTTTGTAATTCATTTTGAAAATTCATCGTTTTGTCACTTTAATATATTTCAATAATTTTTGTCGCTATGTTATTTCGAAAAAATTCATCATGCTCAACTAATAACATTGTCGGTAAAAATTCTTTGATAAGCTGCTCAATCTGTATTCGTGAATAAATATCAATAAAGTTTAACGGCTCGTCCCATATATATAAATGTGCCTGTTCGCAAAGACTTTTCGCAATCAAAACTTTTTTCTTCTGTCCTTCTGAAAACTCAACTATATTTTTTTCAAACTGTATACGTTCAAAATTCATCTTGCGTAAAATTGCCTTAAATAAACTTTCATCTATATGATTTTTTTGTGCAAAGTCAGAAAGTTTTCCACTTAAATGTGAAGTATTTTGCGACACATACGAAATCAAAACGTCCGCACCAATATGAATTTTCCCACTATGTTCAATTTTCTCTCCCATTAACAATTTCAACAAACTACTTTTACCGCATCCATTCTTTCCAGTTAAAATAATTCGTTCCCCACGATTTACATTAAACGATACAGATTTGCAAATAATATTTTTGCCATAACAAATTGCAACATTCGAAACAGAAATAAGCGTGTCATTATGATACATTAGCGGCATTATTTTTAATTTTTCAGTTGTCTCCAAATTTTTCAAAAGCCCTGATTTTTGTTCTATCGCTTTATGTTGTCGCGCTTCGATTGATTTGGCACGCTTCATCAGCTTTGCAGATTTATGTCCAACATAACCTTTGTCCACTGCGCCAATTTTTGATGCTTCAACTCGGTCAGACCAAATAGCTGAACGCTTTGCTGACTTTTTCAAACGATTAATATCCTTTTGTAATTGTTCATTTTGTGCTAATTCAAATTTTTGGCGCTGCTCAAAATTTGTTAGCCATAATGAAAAATTCCCACTTTGTACTTCTATGTTGGCTCGATTTAGCGACAAAATATGATTTACACAACCATCTAAAAAGTAACGGTCATGCGACACTAAAATAAATCCTTTTTTCTTTTGTAGGTATGTTGAAACTATTTTACGCGCATTAATATCCAAATGATTTGTCGGTTCATCTATCAACAAAAAATTTTCATCATGCAAAAATAATGCAGCCAGTAAAACTTTTGTTTGCTCACCATTTGAAAGCGTATTAAACGGCCGATAAAATACATCATCATTTACTTCGAGATATGAGAATTCACGCAAAAATTCCCACTCTTGTACATACGAACAAATTTCAGACAAAATATCTTTTGTCAATTTATTTTTATCTGCAATCGAATAAGGAAAATAATCAAACTTTACAGACGATATAATTTTCCCGCTATACTCATATTTGCCACGCAAAAGATTGAGAAAAGTAGTTTTCCCTCTGCCATTTCTACCGACAAATCCAAGCCGCCAATCAGTATCTATCTGAAAATTTACGTCCTCAAAAATATTATTGTGACTCGATGGAAATGAAAACGTAAGATTTTGAACCTTAATCAACGACATAATTAACTCTCCCTTTAAGCTGAATCTAAACCGTTAAAATTATAAAGCAAAATTTACATATGAATAATAAAGTTTGCTCAAACTTTTTTACGTAAAAAATTTTTTTGGTGTATTTTATGTTACAATTGTAAAAATAATTTTCCATCATATTTATCAAAGGGGGAATTAGAATGACAACAAATTTAATCATTTATTACTCACGTAAGGGACAAAATTATGTCAATGGTAGCATAATTGATTTGCCAAAAGGTAACACAAAAATTGCTGCGGAATTTATTCAAAATTCTGTCGGTAGCGATATGTTTGAAATTGAAACCGTTAAAGATTATGCCACTGATTATTACGATTGCATCGATGAAGCTCGGAATGAGTTACGCGCTAAAGCACGCCCGCAATTAAAAAATTATCTGGATAACATTGACGCTTATGAAAATATTTTTATTTGCGGGCCATGTTGGTGGGGAACGTTCCCAATGCCAGTCTTCTCACAACTTGAACGTCTTAATTGGCTCAATAAAAAAATTATGCCACTCATGACTCATGAAGGTAGTGGGCTTGGAGTTTGTGAACGCGATTTGAAAAAAATTTGTAGTGGTGCAATTTTTAGCAAAGGTCTTGCTGTTCATGGCGCTGATGTTTCTAAATCTGAAAGTATTATTGCCGATTGGGCCAAAAAATCATTTGACAGATAATGAAGCAAATAGTGATAACAAAAATGTTTTAACAGTATTTTAAAATCAAATAAATAATTTTAAGATATAAAATAAGTTGCAAAAATTTTTTTTAACTGATATAATCAAAAAGTAATACCAAATAAAAAATATAGGAGTGGTTTCAATGCAACAAATTAATGTAACTCTTAATGATGGTACAAAAATTAATGGGATATCCTACGAAAATTTTATAAGTAATTATCGTAATCTCATTAAAGAAGTTACCGAAGTTGAAATAATCAGTGGATCAGAAATCCCTGGTTGGGCTTTCGCTTCTTTTAAAAATTTAGAGAAAGTATATATTTATCCTGGTATAAAGTATGTTGCTGATGGAGCATTCAATACAGGTGGAACTATCGAAAAAATAGTAAAACCTGATACACTAAATCTTAATAAAAATGTTTTTGCAGACGATGAATCTAATTATCCATTTATGTATGAGGGTTATTCTTTTACTCAGGTAAAAGAAATAGCAACTTATAATAATGAAAACCGTCCGATGCTAGAACAAAATTCAAATGAATTTCAATTACAATAAACCAATTTTTTAATTAAAAGTAAATAAATTTATAAAAAATGACTCGTGCAGATAAAAAATTAATCTGTACGAGTCTATTTCTTTTATTTTAAATCATTTTTTCAAATTGATTTTATTGTCATCTCAATCCATGCTGAAATAAAACCACTTTTAATTGCATTTTTAATAAAACTAACATTAACCATACGGAACAATAAAGCGATAACTTTTTAATTGGGACAATAATATTTTCATTTTTGCTCCAAACAAAAAATTTTTATAAACATAATATATTTTATAAATACGGAAAAAAGTTTTCTTCTAAAATATTAATGGTTAGCATATCTTGATATCAATAGTGTAATATGATATGCTCAAGTCAAATTTAATATAAAGAAGTGGATTAATATGAAAAGGTTAATATTAAAATTCAAAAAAATATCATTAATTTTTATTTCTACTTTGTTGGTTCCATGCTCAACAGTTTTCGCAGATAATATTCCTGTTTGTACTCCTGGTCTTTGTACAATAAAAAATTTTCTGGCAACAGCTATGCAGCCAGTTGGTCAAACTCTTTATATGTGGGGTGGAGGTTGGAATAAAGAAGACTTTGCTGCTGGTGAAACTGCTATGCACATCGGTGTTTGGCCACAGTGGAAAGAATTTTTTGATAGTCAAGATTCAAGCTATGATTTTCACAACTATACTACTATCGATGAAGATAGTGATACTGAAATTCCTATACCTGAATTTGTTTCTTTAGGACTTGATTGTTCAGGGTATCGTGGCTGGATTTTATACAACGTTTTTCACAATCAAGATATGGAAAGACCGGGATATGTATTTCTTTCTGGCGAAATGCAAAATTTTATTGATAACAATTGGGGAATTGTTACAAATCCTGAGAACATACAAGATTTTAGAGCTGGAGATATAATGGCGAAATCAGGACACACTTATATGGTAATTGGTCAATGTAATGACGGTAGTGTTGTTTTTACACATTCAAGTCCTCCAGGCGTTCATATTTGTGGGACAGTTACACCAGATGGTAACGAACAAAGTGAAGCCGTAGAATTAGCAGCGTATTACATGAAAAAATATTATCCCGAGTACGATAAAAAATTTTCATACAAAGGTTATATGCGGGGTAGTGATTATTTAACGCAGTATAGACAGTTTAGGTGGAATACTAATGATGTTATGAAAGATCCTTATGGTTATACTGAAATACCTGCTCAACAAATTTTAAAAAATTTATTTGATGAAAGATAATTTTCTGAAAGGAATTAATTATATTATGAAACTTAAAATTGTAGGAACATCTTCAATTGTATTTGCAATACTTTTGCTTTTCAGCTTAAAAGTTTTTGCATTTGATAGTAAAATATTAATACCGAATGCTTTAAAAAAAGGCGATAAAGTTTGCTTGCTTTCGATGTCATATGTAGCTCCTTGGGGAAATCCTTATTTTTATAAAGAACGTGCCAAAATTGCAATTGATAAATTAAAAAGTTATGGCTTAGAAGTTGATTTTTATGAGGAAGCTTTTAAAGTTTCTAAATTTGTTGGAGATGATACAGCTCAACTTCGTGCAAATTTATTTAATAAAGCTGTTAAAGATAAAAATATAAAAGCAATATTTGATTTTTCTGGTGGGTTTTGTGCAATCCAAACTCTTGATAAAATAGACTATAAAGCTTTTAGGAAAAATAAAAAAATATTTGTAGGATATAGCGATGCGTCAATAGTAGGTCAGGCAATTTTAAAAAAATCAGGCGTAATAACTTTTCACGGTCCTATGCTAGGTGCTACGTATCATTTAAATGAAACCTTATGTTTTGATAATTTATTTGATATACTTATGAATCCAAAACCTGAATTTGAACTTAAAAATATTGATGACGGTACTCCTTTTCAAATTTATAAAAATGGGAATTGTGAAGGTAGAATTGTTGGCGGGAATATGTGGGAGATGCAACACTTAATGGGCACGCCTTATGAAGTTGAATTCAAAAATAATATTTTCTTTTTTGAAGATGATTGGTCTGATGTAAGTAAAGAAGAAGCATATCGAGTAAATAGTGGAATGTGGCATATGCTAATATTAAATAAAAATATTGAGAAGTTAAACGGTATAATTGTTGGGCCACTAGCTCGAGTTGGAACAGATGGAGATGAAATATATCGTAACTCAATTCTTAAAGCATTAGACGGTTCAAAAATTCCTATACTTTATAATTTTCATACGGGACATATTAATAATCCTTTAACTATTCCAGTTGGTGCAAAAGCTAAAATTGAAAATGGAAAAGTTTTTATAACGCAACCTGTTGTGCAATAAATTTATTACAATATAGATACCTATCGACTTTAGAGATACTCCATTTATTGTAATATTATTTTAAAACCAAATAAATAATTTTAAGATATAAAATAAGTTGCAAAATAATTTTTTAACTGATATAATCAAAAAGTAACACTAAATAAAAAAATACAGGAGTGGTTTCAATGCAACAAATTTGTGATTTTAAAATAAATGTAAATTTTAATGATGGTATAAAAATTAATGAGATATCCTACAAAGATTTTATAAGTAATTATCAAAATCTTATTAAAAATGTTATTGCAGTTGAAATAATCAGTGGATCAGAAATTCCTGATTATGCTTTTGCTTCTTTTGAAAATTTAACGGAAGTATTTATTTACTCTGGTATAGAAAAAGTTGGTTGTGGAGCATTCAATACAGGCGGAATTATCGAAAAAATAACAATTCCTAATACAATAAATCTTAATGAAAATGTTTTTGAATGTGATGAATCTAATTTTGAATTTATGAATGAGAGCTATGCTTTTACTTATGTAAAAAAAATAGTAACTTATAATAATGAAAAATGTCCAATGCTAGAACAAAATACAAATGAATTTCAATTACAATAAACCAATTTTTTAATTAAAAGTAAATAAATTTATAAAAAATGACTCGTGTAGATAAAAAATTAATCTGTACGAGTCTATTTTTTTTATTTCAAATTTAATTTAAATCGTCTAATTTTTTTGGAACGAAGAAATTTTAACATCCAACTCTTTTAACGTTTTCATTACGTTTTCGAATAATAATTTATTGTACGCGCCGTCAAATATTTTTTTAAAATCATTACACGTACAATACAAACACATTTCCAACAAAATACTATCAAAGTTTTTATTCATGCAATATAAATTTAAATTATCGAGTGCAAAAACATCCTGACGTTTAATTTTAAAATCTGTAAAATTATCTTTTCGTCCACTCAAATCAAAATACAAAACTTTTTTACCTAATGCGTGTGCAAAATCACAATCCATTCCCGTATTTATTATTACGTCCGCATTTTTCAGATACAATTTATTATAATTCAAGATTTGTATATTCAACCCGACATCTTTAAAAATGTCGTGTTCCTTTTGCGCGTAAATCTCTTTCGTATCCGTAACAATTGTCAAATAATTTACATGTGGATATATCACATCAATAAGAATTTGTGTTAATAAATGATTTTTATCGAGAATAAAAATTTCGAGCTGGCCAAAATTTTTCCCCGTAACATCAAAAAATTTTTTTATTACATCAATTGCTAAAAATGCAAACAAAAAATTACCGTGTGCAATCGGTATATCTACTTCTACGTTCGTACGCGGCAACCTTATAATTTTAATCTGTGGCAATGATTTTATAGCAAGGTTTAATGAATGTAAAAACTTTTTTTCATCGGTTTTTATTTTCTCAAGCGGTAGTTTAATCGAAAAACCATCTGCGAAATCAAAATTTAATTTCTCAATCAAAATTGGATTAAATTTTTTGACATACCAATCCCATATGAAATCCGGCGCCTTACGCAAAATATTAAACCTAATGGGAATTTCAGTTTTATTTTCCACGTAATTAAAAATTGCAAACTTGTCCAAAAAAAATCCCTCGCACATATTTATCTGAAATAAATATATGCGCGCGGGATTGTGAACATTCTCTAATATGTAAATTTTTTTTGAACATCCTCATACGCTTTCGGCGTACCAATATCGTAGCATTCACCAATTATTTTATATATATAAACATCTTGACGTTTATAAAGCCATTGCAAAAAAAATCCAGGTGCATCCGGAATATTTCCATCTTGTAAATATTTTTTTATGAACGGTAAAGTTTGTTTGCGGTAAATATAATTTGCATAGACAACAAGATTTGACTTCGGAACTTGCGGTTTTTCCTCTAAATCAATTAATTTATTATTTCCATCGATTAATGCGATAGCAAATTGATTTAACAAATTTTTATTATTAAACTCTTTTGCACACGCACAATCTTTTTGACACGCCATAGCAAATTCGTAATAATCTTTTAACTGAAATGTAAAGAAATTATCGCCGGCAATTATAATTAAATCGTCATTAATTTGCTCATGGTCAATAACGAATTGAATATCGCCAATCGCTCCTTTTTTATCTCCATCTTGTGTCGTCCCATCATTTATAACTTTTACCGGAATTTTTGAATTAATTGAAATTTGCCAGTCAAAAAAATTTTGTGCAAACTTCGCATTCGTTACAACATAGATATAATCAACTGCGTCTAAAGTATTAATTTGGTCAACAATGTAATTAATAATTGGCTTATTATTTATCGGTAATAAAGCTTTCGGCATATTTAATGTCAAAGGATATAGACGAGTTGCATAGCCTGCCGCTAAAATAATTGCTTTCATAAAAAAATCTCCTTTGTACGTTATTAGATAATTATAACATACAAAAGAGAATTAATCCTGCATTTTTTGGTAAAGTTTTTTTAACGCTTTTTTTTCAATACGCGAGACATAGCTACGAGAAATACCTAAGAGTTCTGCAATTTCACGTTGAGTTTTCTCATAGCCATTTAGTAAACCGTAGCGCATAGCGATAATTAATTTTTCACGTTCATGTAAAAAATTTTTGATTATCTGGTATACACGATGGCTCTCAAATTTTAGATTTATTTTTTCATCAATATTCTCACGTTCGTCAAAAAGTTTATCCTCTAAACTTACCTCATTCCCCTCATTATCAATACCTATTGGGCCCTGTAGTGAGACATCATTAAAATATTTTTTAGATGAACGGATATACATTAAAATTTCATTTTCGATACAACGAGCGGCATAAGTTGCAAGTCGTACTCCCTTGTCAACTTTATACGTATTAATTGCCTTAATTAAACCAATAGTTCCGATAGAGATTAAATCCTCATTTTCTTTCCCATTATATTTTTTAACGATATGCGCAACAAGCCGTAAATTCCTCTCAATTAAAATATTTTTAGCATCATGACTACCATTTTTATACTCATTAAAATATTTTTGTTCTTCTTCAAGCGTTAAAGGCTTTGGAAAAGAATTATTCGTAACGTATGCGAACATAAATATAAAATTTAATAATCCAAACAAAAAGACACCTCCCGCCCTACATAATTTAATATATGTAGGCCTAAGAGGTGCCGTGCAAGTCAATAATTTGTGTTACGCGTTTTTAATTTGTTAAATTTGTATCTCTGACGGTTGATATTCAATTCGTGGTCGTGAACTAAAAGTTTCAATTTCATCTATTTTTTTATTAATCTCTTCCCTATCATTTTCACTTATGCCCATTAAAAATTGTGCCATAACCTTTCCTATAACAAACTGCATTGCCAAACCAAGTTGAATACTTGAATTTACCAAATTAAATGCCCAAATAAATCCTCCGTATAATTTAACAAAACTTTCTGTATCAGTTATTGTTTGTCCCAAAAGTTCAACAGTTGCACGAAATTCAGGATGTTGAAGAAAATTATTTTTAAATTCTTCTCTGTTTAGTTCAGGTACAAGTTCAAAAACTTTTTGCTGATTTTTAGAAAGAATAAAAAAGCCTATATCTTGAATTTTTTCTAAAATATCGGGAGTAAATATATTATCATTTCTACTTTCTTTATCAAATATAGTTTCACCCAAAAACTCAATTTTTTTACGAAATTCAGGATATTGAGCAAAATTACGCCTAAACTCTTTCTTATTTTCTTCAGGTGCAAAGTCAAAAACTTTTTGCTGATTTCTAGAAAGAATAAAAAAGCCTGCATTTTGAATTTCTTCTGAAATATAAGGAACAAGTTTATTGGCATCTCTACCTATAATTATTAATCTATATTTATTTGCATAAATCCAATTAAGAAAACGAACACGCTCTGACTCCGATGATAAATCATTGTATATTGACGTAATAAAAGCAATATCTTCATTGCTTAAATTTAAAAATATGTTTTTAATCCACCATAAAATTTTCCAACACCTAGATATCAATTCTCCTAAAACATAAATTTCATCACTTGATAATTGCGGTTTCCTATTTACACGCATTAAAAAAGATGAATTTGTCTCACTTGACTTACCTTCGAAAATCTTTAATTTTGTTTCCCATGTAACAATATTACTATCAAAATCAAAAAGTCTTTGATTTTCCTTGTGCAACTTTAACAAAATTTCAAAAAGCTCTTTATTTAATAAAATATTTAAAAATTTTTCATCTTCAATTGCTTTTTTGAAAACTCCTGAACAAAAAATATTCGTTTTAAAAAACGTTTTCATTTCTTCAGCATATTCAAAATTACTAGCTTCTATAACATAATTTACATAATTCCTATAACTTCTCATACTAGCCAAATCAAAATCATTTTGTTTAATAAATTGATCTGAATTTAATTTCTCAATTAAATTAAGAATATCTTGTTTGACATTTTCTTCACAATTAAATTTTTCTAAAAATAAATTCAGTAAACGAGATAAATTTGACACTTTCATCTTATAACAAACTTTTTCCCAATTCTTTTTAAAAACAAAAAAAGGTTCATAAACATCTTTAATAAAAAATAATGAACTATCATAATGATAAATCTCATTTTCCAAGTTACACTTTTCAAATACTGAATCTATTTTACTAAATATTTGTAGCATATAATTATTATTGTAACCAGCGCGATAAAATAATTTCCAAAGAAAATAATAATCAATTCCATTATTTTGCAAATTATTAAATCCCATTAACAAAAGCGAAACTGCTTTATATTCACTGATAAAAGTTTCTTCTTGCCCACTTATCTCAACTTTGTCAAATATATCAACATTTGCATATTCAGCATCAATTAACTGATTATAAGCATTATCGTCCATCCATCTCTGAAAAACGTATAAAATATCACCTAATAAAATTCTACAAGCATCTGCTATCAAACTTGCTTGGCTTATTTTTAACTCATCAGTATACACATATCCATCATTTTCTTCATCTCTTGAACCATTTTTTATAATATCATCCAAACCTGATTCACGAAACAAATTATAAATTAAAGAATCTTTTTCATGTAGATAGAGCAGTGAAAAAAAGTTTATATCAAATTCGCACTTAAGCATATATTTTCCATATAAATCTCTGAATTTTAAATTGTTATTCAAAATATTTAGCTTTTTAGTCAATTCCACATTCTTAAATGAAGGTGTGTATCCTTCATTTAAATTTAAAGCTTCTTGTAATTTTTTATATCCATCTTTTTCGCATTTTTCAACTATTTTTATATTTTTACTAAATTTTTCAATTTCATCTTCGCTTATTTTATCAAAACTATCAAAATTTTTGATTTCTATTTGTGCAATTAAAGTTAAAATATTATTTATAGCTTCATTAAGCTTTGTTTCATCATTTTCATCGCTTTGAGTTGCCACAGACTCATTCACTTTAATCACCTCATTTTCAAAATAAAACTCCCTATTTATATTATACGCGATACCATAAAAATATCAACAAAAATATGTAAATTTTGATTATATAAGCGCAAGAGTTTCTTTGGCAATCATTAATTCCTCATTTGTCGGAACAACTAAAAGTTTTACGTGTGAATTATCGGCTGAAAAATCAATCTCCCGACCCCTACAATTATTTTTTTCTTTATCGATTTCAACGCCTAAATAATTTAGATAGGAACAAATTTTTTCGCGAGTAATCGGACTATTTTCACCTAATCCAGCGGTAAAAACAATTGCGTCAACACCATTCATAGCTGACGCATAACTTCCAATATATTTTGCACAACGATAGTAAAAAATTTCTAGCGCAATTTTTGCACGCTCATTACCATTTATTGCAGCGGCTTCGATATCGCGAAAGTCACTAGATATGCCGGAAATGCCAAAAATCCCCGACTTTTTATTCAATATATCATCGATTTGATTTATTGTCAAATTTTCTTCACATATCAAAAATTTTATAATAGCGGGATCGATGTCGCCACATCTTGTCCCCATTGCCAAACCTTCAAGCGGTGTAAACCCCATCGAAGTATCGATACACTTGCCATTTTCGACTGCACAAATACTTGAGCCATTACCGAGATGGCAAGTAATAATTTTCAAATTTGAGTTATCTAACATTTTTGTTGCACGCATCGAAACATATTGATGACTTGTGCCATGAAAACCATAGCGGCGAATCTGATAGCGCTCAAAATATTCATAAGGTAAGGCATAGAGGAAAGCTTTTGTCGGCATTGTTTGATGAAAAGCGGTATCGAAAACCGCAACTTGTTTTGTCCCCGGCATCAATTTTTCACATGCTTCAATCCCCATTAAATTTTGTGGATTATGCAACGGTCCAAGTACAAAACATTCACGTATAGCATTCTTTACCTCGCTGTCAACTATAACAGGCTTATTAAAAAATTTTCCACCATGTAAAACCCGATGGCCAACCGCATCTATCTCCGTAATATTTTGCAAAACGCCATAATTTTCATCCAAAAGATTGTCCATAACAATTTGCACAGCATCCAAATGATTTTGCAACGAAATTTCTTTTTCAAATGAATTACCATCAAAAATTTTGTGAGTAACACGCGAATTATTAAGGCCGATTCGCTCACATAAACCTTTTGCCAAAACCTGTTCAGTATCCATATCAATTAACTGATATTTGAGCGACGAACTCCCACAATTCAAAACAAGAATTTTCATACGAAACGCTCCTTTAATTTTTCTGCGCCTGAACGCAAGTAATTGCGACAACGCCAACAATATCTTCGGCACTGCAACCGCGCGATAAATCATTTACCGGTTTAGCAATACCTTGCGTAATTGGACCAAATGCTTGCGCGTCACCAAATCGCTGAACCAATTTATATCCAATATTTCCGGCGTCCAAATCGGGAAAAATTAGAACGTTTGCTTTTCCTGCAACATTACTATCTTTAGCTTTTATTTTCGCAACTGAATCAACAATTGCTGCATCAAGCTGTAATTCGCCATCGATAAGAAAATTCGGATTGCTGTCTTTAACCAATTTTGTAGCTTCAATAACTTTGTCAACGTCAGAATGTTTTGCACTACCTTTCGTCGAATGTGAAAGCATTGCGACAATCGGTTCGCCCCCAATCAAATTTCTGAATGACTCAGCACTGCTCTTAGCTATCTCAGAAAGTTCCAACGCTGACGGATTTTGATTTATAGCACAATCCGCAAAAATTAATGTACCATCATAACCAAATTGAGTTGTCGGCGTAACCATGACAAAAATTGCTGACACCAACTTAGCCGACGGCGCCGTTTTTAAAATTTGTAAAGACGGCCGCAAAACATTTGCCGTTGAATTTATCGCACCCGCAACCATTCCATCCGCTAATCCATCTTTCACAAGCATAACAGAAAAATATAAAGAATCGTTAAGCAATATCTCGTGAGCTTTTTCTGGCGTCATACCTTTATTTTTTCTAAGCTCATAAAATTTATTTGACAAATCATTTAATAATTCATCATCTTTTTGCTCAATAAACTTTGCAGTTGATAAATTATAATCTGAAAAATTTTCCTGTTTGCCGATTAAAATCAAATCTGCAATATTTTCCGCCAATATAATTTCAGCGGCCTTTAAAGTTCTGACATCAGATGTTTCAGGCAAAACAATAGTTTTTTTATTTTGCTTTGCCATCGATTTCATTTTATCTAAAAAATTCATCGCTTTACCTCCAAAAAAATTTTCAAGATAATTATATAAAAACAAGATATTGCGTGCAAACAAAAAATCTGCCATAAATTTTGGCAGATTTCTATAACCTTTTGAATTTTTATTTATTACGCTCGTATTTCTGTTTTATCAAAAATTTCCTCAAGCTTTGGCTTATTTTCATCTGTTGTAAGTGCTTTCGTAACTTCTGGGGATGTAGTCAAATAACGACTTAAATCTCTTGCAAAATCGTCATAAAAAAATTTCATCAATACAATACAAACAATAGCTAATTTTTCTGCTGACATTGCTAACAATAAAATTTCGCTTATAAAGTTTAGATTTAATACAATAGCTTCTTTTAATGTAGGCAAATTAGAATTTAAAAAATCATAAATTTCTTTTTCGCTATTTTTTTTATTTAAATCTTCAGCAAAATTTTTTATTTGATAAACAAAATCTTTTTTATATCCATCCATATTAGAAAATTCAACAAATTTTTGGCGCCATAAATCTTTATCCTCTACTTTGTCTATAAATGATTCCATTACATTAAAATCTCTAGGAGTTATTTTATTTATATCTAATCCCACTTGAAAAAATCCCGATAATTCAAGAACAGATTTTTTGGAATAAATATAAAATGTTTCAGGTATTTTTTCATAAAATTGTTGAATTTTATCATTATTATTTTCAAAAGCTTCTTCAACAATAATTTTTGTAACTTCATCTCTTAAATTTTTTGATTTTGGTCCATTTAAAAATGAATTTATTTCCTTTAATGAATCCAAATCATTATTTTCTTCAACGATTAAAAGAATTTTAGCAATAAACTCAGGTTTTAATAAATGCAAATAACCACATAAAACACTTTCTGAAAATTCTGCTTCAGCTAAAATTTGAAAAGCTATCTTAATTTCAACAACGTTATTAATTCGTAAATAAATTAATACCTCTTCTAGAACTTTATCATAATCACAAAATACTGTCATATTATTAAATTTACTATTAAAATATGTTATACATTCTTTACTAAATAATTTATCACTGTTTTCAATTATTGCGCTTGCATAATTTTCATTTAATAATTCACCTATTAAACCATCTACAAATTGCCAATTTAAATTACATACAATTTGAGGATATTGCAATAATATATTTTTGTTTTCTCTAACAATTTTATTATTAATTTCGTTTAATTCGCTAACAAATAAAATCCAATTATTCAAAAAAGCAAATTCGTATATTTTTAGCTCATCCTTATCAAATTCAGCCAATTCAGGATAAACTTTAAAAATTTTACTCATATCAAAAGTGTTAAATGCCATTATTATATCCTCAATCGATGCACCGTTTATTAAACATCCATAAGTATATTCAACAGGACTTAATTGACAAACTTCCCTAGCAATTAAAGCACTTTCTATAGCCTGAGGTGTTTGACAAACTCTTCTAAAATTTATATTTTGAAAAGATTCACGAAATTCATTTCTATAATTCTGTGGTACAAGTTGTAGAAGTTCTTCTTGCTGTTGTGTTATAACGAACCTAAAATTATCATTTTGTGCACATGCACGATTCCACAATTCATCTGTAAATCCATTTTCATCTATATTTGCAATAATCCAATCAATAAAAACAGAAACTTGTTCAGGTAGTAAATTTTTTAAAACATAATAAAGTTTTTCTAAACCACTTTCACCTTTATAATATTTTATCAATAACCTTCGTGAAATTCTGTATCTATTCCAAAACCAACATTTTTGTGAAATCATGGACAAAGCAATTAATTCCCTTGCAGTCAACTTATTATTTCTAATAATTCTCAAAACCGACCATTTATCACATCCTAATACAAAAGAATTTACGTCAAAACCCTGCAATTCCTCAAAAGATAAATTTTTAAAAAAATCATTAGTAAATTTATTTGCTTTTGCACTAAATTCTCTTTGCGCAAAAGAATGTATTTGTGTTACTTTACCAAAAATAATATTAAAATTTTCTCCATAATCGCTATCACGAAAACTAGATAAATTAAATCCAAATCCATCTTGCATTTCACTAAACGAAAAATTTATATTACCTTCTTGAATTTTTTCAAAAAGAATAGCAAAATCACAAAGTTTATTATCATAAGCTAATTTACCAAATATTAAATCATAAAAAAGTTCTTCTGAAATAAATTCTTTCCTTGTCATAAACGACAACAAACCTTTTGAGAAACTCAAATATTGTTCTTCATTACTCAAATCTTGTATTTCATTGGCTTTAAACTTTTCAATTTCTCCATACATTTCATCTAAATTATAACAAATCCATAATATATCATTCGTTTTAGTTTTAGCATATTTCCCGCTGTCTAAAAAATTTCCTAAGTTAGATTCTCGATAAATACTATGAAGCAAAATATTTTTATTAAACATTATACCTGGACCAAGTTCAGTAAAAAAATTTTTGTTAATATGTTTATTTCTCGCAATAAATTCAGCCAACAAAATCAAAAAATTTCTATTTCTTATTTCATAAACACGAAATTCTTCTTCTTTTAAATTTGCAAAATCAATTTGTGATTTATTTCCATCATTCAATAAATTTCCTAACTCTTCATAAACTAAACTTTCAATTCCATCAATTTGATTAATATAAAATGAAAATCTATTAAATAATTCTTCAGGAATATTATTTTCATCAAGAAGTTCTATATCTTTTATTAAATTAAAAATACCTTCTGCAATTCTTTTCGCTTTTGAACGCTCTTCATTATTTTCCGCTGCAGCCGTATTTTCACTCATTTTATCACCTCAACTAAAAGCCACATTAATTATCATATAATTATTATAATACATATAAAAATATATTTAAAGCTAAGATGAATAAAATAAATATTTATCTAAATTTAATAGCCTAATGTTTTTATTATTTCCCCTTTTCATTCAAATTAAAATTTTCTTGAGGCGGCACATTATTTTCTGTAAGTTTCATTGCAACTTCTGGATTTGCAGCTAAATGTGCACCTAAATCCATAGCATTTGTATTTTCTGTTTTCTGCAATAGAGTAACGATGTTTGCTAAATTTTCAACTGATTGATCCATCGATAATAAAATATCAGCAAAACTTTTTAATGTATCTTTTGCCCGCCATTTAACAAAGCTATTTAAAGTCGACATCAACTCATACGTACACTTGTTTACAATTAAACTATTAATAATTTTAAATGCTGTATTAATAGGCCCTTCAATATCGCATTTTTTAACTAACTCAACAATTTTTTGCTTTAATATTTTTTTGCTCGATTCATCACTTATTTTGGAGAGTTCACTTTTTATTGAACTCCAATCCAAAATATCTATTTGATTTACATCTAATCCTAAATTTAAAAATTCATTTAACTGCAAAACATCTTCTTTTGAATTTATAAATTTAAAAACATCACACGTTTTGGCTAATTCATAAAATTTCTTGATTTTACTTTTATCATTTTCAAAAGTTTCTGTAATAAAATGTTTTTTTCGTTCAACAATAACTTTCATAACTTCAATTTTTATTTCCTTAAATTTTGGTTTATCTAAGTTTTTAATTAAAATATCGTATAAACACCAATTATTTTCTTTTGCTGCATAATCATATAAATCCACAATACAATTATAATCAGCAACTAATAAAAAATCAGCAAAAAGATCATTTGCAAAATAAAGTTCATCATTAAAATCAACAGTTGCAAACATTGCAAAGCCATTAGAAAATGTTTCAGTTACATTTTTATCTTCTGTATACCCATATTGCTTTAAAAAATTTCTCGACATTTTTTCTATTGTATCAAAACTTTTGAAATTTCCCCCGCTTTCAACTTTTTCAATATTTTCTTTATAATATTTAATAGCATCCATTGAAAATATTTTATCTAAATAATTAAATAGATTATCTTTTATATTGGTAGGATCACTAAGCTCTAAAACAAATTGTTGTAAACGTAAATAATCAGCACACACTAATTGACTTTCATTAAATAATTTATTTTTATTTTCTTTACTGATAATCGAATCATCTATTTCATTTATAGCAAATGAAAATGTAATCCAAGAATGAATAAAATAAAATAAATACATTTTCTTTACACCATCAGGAAATTGATTCAATTGATCCCCAAAGACATTATAAATTTTATCTGCATTAAAAGTATCAAGTGCTATTTTTATATGTTCTATTTTCCCATAAGGTAAACAATGATTAATATATTCAATAGGACTTAATGAACAAGCTTCCGTAATAGTTAACAAATTTTTTACAGCTTGAGGAGTTTGACAAACCTTTCTAAAATTTTTATTTTGGAATAACTTACGAAATTCATCTTGTATTTCTGGAGGTACAAGTTGTAAAAGTGATTCTTGTTCACGCGATAAGAAACCATTATTTTGCGCTCGTTCCCACAAATCATTTACTAAACCATTTTCATTTGTTAAATTATTTATATTTTGATACAACCATCTATAAAAATTATCAACTTGATCTATTGGTAAATTATTTACGATATCAGCAATTCTATTTAAACCACTTCTGCCATTACCATCTTTTATCAATAATCGTTGTAAAATTTTCTTTCTGTTCAAAGGCCAACATTTTTGTGAAACTCTTAATAAAACATTTATTTCTTCTACAGATAAATCATTATTTTGCATACATTTCGAAACTGATGGTTTTTTATACTGACTTACTAAAGGTTCTATATCAAAATCATTTAATTTTGCAAAAGAAGAGTTCCGAATAAAATAACGATAATCAGTAAAGCTTCGCAATAAATTATTTGTGAAATTTTTCAGATTCTCTCGGGATTTTCTCCTTTCTGCAAAATAAAGTATGTCATACAATTTTTGCATTTTATAAGAAATTTTTTCCCAATCATGCATAAATTCACATAATTGATGAAAATCAGGGTCATTCTTTTTCTTATAAGAAAATTTTGATTTTACTTCTCTCCAAATTTCAACAAAATTAATGATATCAAAATCTAAATCCGAATCTAAACCTACATTTTGTTTATTCATAATACGATGGCAAATAATATCATTTTTGGTTCGCGTTTTATCATTAAATGTCACTCTTGGGCCCAAAAATATATCTTCTTCAGCTAATAACGAATAATCTTCCAATAGCTTATCATAATCAATTTGATTTTCTTCATTAAAAATACGTTTGATATTATCTAAAGGAGCATAAGTATTATCTTTTCTAGTTCCATTTGTATTTCTATTCATTTTATCACCTCATTTGCAAATTTACTGACATATCATTATTATAATACAAAATATATAAAAAGTAAATATATATTTACCAAAAAACAAAATTAGCAAAGAAAATACTTATTAGAAAGATTTCGTTTGAGTGACAAAAAAATGAAATTTTTTCAAGCAAAAAACTTTTTTGGGCACAAAAAAAACTTCGCAAACGCGAAGCTTTTTTTCACACAATTATTTTAAATTAAAAAATGCATTTTCACCAAGATATTTTGAAAATCCAGCTAACTCATCTTCAATACGAAGTAACTGATTATATTTTGCAACACGATCAGAACGTGCCGGCGCACCCGTTTTAATCTGTCCGGCATTTACCGCAACAACTATATCCGCAATCGTATTATCTTCCGTTTCACCAGAACGATGTGAAACTACCGCCGTCATTTTATTTCGATTTGCAAGCTCAATCGCATTAAAAGTTTCAGTCAATGTACCAATTTGATTTACTTTAATCAAAATTGAATTTGCAACGCCCAAGTCAATTCCTTTTTGCAAACGTTCGGTATTTGTAACAAATAAATCGTCGCCAACCAATTGAATTTTTTTACCCAACTTATCGGTCAAAAGTTTCCAACCAGCCCAATCTTCTTCCGCCAAACCATCTTCAAGCGAAATAATCGGATATTTTTCAACGAGTTCGGAATAATACTCAACCATTTCTTCAGAGGTTCTAACAACATTTTGATTTTTCATTTTACTTTCGCCAGGGAAATAATATTTACCATCTTCCGCATTATACAATTCACTTGATGCAGCATCCATTGCAATTTTAATATCTTTTCCAGGCTCATAGTTTGCAATTCGAATTGCTTCAATTATAACTTCAATAACTTCTTGCGCACTAGCTAAATCTGGTGCAAATCCACCTTCATCTCCAACAGCCGTAGACAAACCTTTAGCTTTCAAAACTTTTTTCAATGAATGATAAACTTCGCAGCACATTCTTAATGCTTCTTTAAAACTTTCAGCGCCAACCGGCATAATCATAAATTCCTGCAAATCGACAGTATTATCAGCATGCTTGCCGCCATTTAAAATATTCATCATCGGAACCGGCATAACTTTCGCATTAAAACCGCCGAGATATTGATAAAGCGGCAGACTCAAAGCATTTGCGGCAGCTTTTGCAACAGCCATTGACACACCTAAAATTGCATTAGCACCGAGCCGCGCTTTGTTTGGCGTGCCATCCAATTCTATCATTAATGAATCAATTGCAACTTGATCGAGCGCATTCATACCAATCAATTCCGGTGCAATGATATCGTTCACATTGCTCACAGCAGTTTCAACGCCACTACCTGAATATCTTTCGCCGCCATCACGTAATTCAACTGCTTCAAATTTTCCGGTTGAAGCACCTGACGGTACACTTGCGCGACCTGTAAATAAATCGCCTTTAGAATTTGCGACAATAACTTCAACTTCAACAGTTGGATTTGCACGTGAATCCAAAATTTCTTTTGCATAGACATCAACAATTTCAAAAACACCTTTCATCATTAAAAACCTCCCAATTTTTAAAATGAAAATTAAACAAGCGATACGCCAGTCATTTCCGCCGGCTGCGATAAATCCATCAGCTTCAACAAAGTTGGTGCGATATCACAAAGTGCACCGCCACTTCTAACATTTTTGACATCACAGTTAATAAATAAGAATGGAACAGGATTAGTCGTATGCGCAGTGAATGGTTCCTTTGTCACGTAATCAATCATCTTATCCGAATTCCCATGGTCCGCACAAATTAATAACTGTGAATCATTTTGCATAATGGCATTATAAAGTTTGCCGACACATTCGTCAACTGCTTCAACTGCTTTTATTGCCGCCTCTAAAATTCCCGTATGCCCAACCATATCAGAATTCGCAAAATTTACAATCACTAAATCATAATCTGGTAAATTCTCAATTAATTTCTCCGTAACTTCATAGACACTCATTTCAGGTTTTAAATCATAAGTAGCAACTTTTGGCGACGGAATAAGAATCCGATCTTCATTTTTATTTGGCGTTTCAACGCCGCCATTAAAAAAGAAAGTAACGTGTGCATATTTTTCCGTTTCCGCAATCCGTAATTGTTTTAAACCTAAACTTGCAATATATTCACCAAGCGTATTTTTTAATGACTGCGGCTTATATGCGACAAGTTTATTTGGAATTTCCGGATCATATTCAGTAAAACAAACATAAGTCAAATTTAAAGATTTATGTTCAAATTCATTAAAGTTTGGATCGCAAAACGCACGAGTAATTTGACGCGCCCGATCCGGCCGAAAATCAAAGAATATAACGGAATCATTCTCGTTTATCAACGCGATTGGCTCATTATTTTCAGTTATAACGGTTGGCACTACAAATTCATCTGTCACGCCATCAGCATAAGATTTTTCGATACATGCAATCGGATCGTCAGATTTATTTCCGATACCATAAACCATTGCATCGTACGCTTTTTTTATGCGCTCCCAACGTTTATCACGATCCATTGCATAATAGCGGCCCATAACGGTTGCAATTTTTCCGACGCCAATCTCTGAAATTTTTTTCTGCAAATCACAAATAAAATTTTTGCCTGACGACGGCGGAGTATCGCGTCCATCCAAAAACGCATGAATAAAAACTTTTTCAAGATTATGGCGCCGCGCCATTTCAATTATCGCATACAAATGATTGATGTGACTGTGCACACCACCATCTGATAGCAAACCAAAAATATTTAACGCTGAATTATTTTTTTTGCAATTTTCAATTGCGGCCAACAGCGCCGGATTTTCAAAAAAATCACCTTGCTCAATCGATTTTGTAATGCGCGTAAAATCTTGATAAACAACGCGCCCCGCACCAATATTAAGATGACCGACTTCTGAATTGCCCATTTGTCCATCGGGCAAACCAACTGCCAAACCACTCGCATTTAATTTTGTCCACGGATATTTTTCAAATAGCGCATCAAGATTTGGCGTATTTGCAAGTTTTATCGCGTTTCCTTCTTTAACATCAGTCAAGCCAAATCCATCAAGAATCAATAAAACAGATTTTTTCATCTAAATCGCCTCTTTAATTATGGAAACGAAATCATCTGTCAAACTTGAACCGCCAACCAAACCGCCATCAATATCAGGCATTGCAAATAATTCTTTAGCATTCTTTGAATTAACACTACCACCATATTGAATTTGAATTTCATCGGCAATATTTGGGTCATAAATTTCTGCAAGGACTTTACGAATCTCAGCACAAATATCTTGTGCTTGCGAAGCGGTCGCAGTTTTTCCCGTACCGATAGCCCAAATCGGTTCGTACGCAATTACAAATTTGCTAGTGCCGCTGACATTTATCAATGCATTTTTTATTTGCATCCGAATAAATTCAATTTCGACATGATTTTCACGTTGCCGCAACGTTTCACCGACACAAATTATTGGAACAATTCCATGTGCAATAGCTTTTATAACTTTTTTGTTTATCATTTCGTCAGATTCATTAAACAATTGACGGCGTTCAGAATGTCCAACGATTACATAATTTATTTGGGAATCAGCAAGCATTTTCGCCGAAATTTCACCAGTATACGCGCCTGAATCTTCAAAATAAATATTTTGAGCGCCAACTTTAATATTTGTGCCAATGAGGCAATCACGAACTGAAATCAAATCGATTGCTGGGACGCATAAGACAATGTCGCAATCATTTGAGTCAATATCATTTTTAATTGTGGAAACAAATTTAGTAGCTTCGTCGGGATTTTTATTCATTTTCCAATTGCCAGCAATAATTGTTTTACGCATAAAGTTCCTCCTTATTGCAAAGTTTCATTAATTTCATGTAGTAGTTCATCACAATTTAAATTATGGACGTCGCAAGCTTGCTCTAAAGTTTCCGCTTGAGCAGACGGACAACCTAAGCAATGCATTCCGGCATTAGTTAAAACGTCGGCAATTTTTTCATTAGTCTCTAAAATTTCACCGATAGTCATATTTTTTGTTATAGCCATAAAAATCTCAGCTCCTTTCCAAAAATATATTATACTCTAATAAAAACTTTTCAGCAAAAAAAGTAAGGACGTGAATGAAATGGGTGGATCATTTTTCGGACGAATTTTAAAAATCAGTACATTTGGTGAAAGTCATGGCAAAGCAATAGGTGTAATAATTGATGGATGCCCGGCAGGATTAAAAATTTATAAACGCGACATTGAAAAATATTTACATCGCCGCGCACCAATTTCAAAATTTTCTACGGCACGCCACGAACCCGATAAATTTGAAATACTTTCGGGAATCATGGATAACCAAACTTTAGGCACTCCAATTTGTATCATCGTTGAGAATAAAAATTTCAACGCCGATGATTATTCACGAGAAATATTTCGACCAGGCCACGCCGATTATTGCTACGAAAAAAAATTTGGCTGCCGAGATTATCGCGGCGGTGGTAGAGCTTCAGGACGTGAAACTGTCGCACGAGTAATTGCGGGATGTATAGCGCAAAAATTTTTGACACAATTAGAAATTGACGTCCGCGCCTACACTTATTCGATAAATAATATTTGCATAAAAAAAATTGATTGGCACGAAAATTTTTTATTCATGCCTGACAAAAATTCTTTCACCAAAGCCGTTAATTTTTTAGAAAACATGCCCGCAGATGATTCTGTCGGCGGAATTGTAGAATGCACTGTAAAAAATATTAAGTGTGGCATCGGTGAACCCATCTTCGACAAATTAGACGCACAAATTGCTAAAGCAGTTATGTCCATCGGCGCAGTAAAAGGAATTGAATTCGGTAGCGGCTTCGGATCAACTTACTTATTCGGCTCACAAAACAATGATGAATATTATTTCGATGACGGCGTCAAAAAAAAATCAAATAATTCCGGTGGAATCACGGGCGGAATTACAGACGGCGGCGATATAATTTTTCGCGCCGCAATCAAACCAACGCCATCGATTGCAAAATTACAAAATACAATTAACAACACAAACGAAAATGTACAAATAAAAACGCGCGGGCGTCATGACAAAATAATTGTACCACGCGCCGTCGTTGTTATAGAATCAATGACGGCAATAGCATTGATGGACCAAATTCTTTTGTCATGCACTGCAAAATTTTCTGATGTCAAAAAAAATTATTTTGGACGGCGATAAAAATTGAAAAATAAAAATGGCAATGCTTATATTTTTGTCATTCTAATTTTGATGATTTCATCATTATTTTTGAACAGCACACTTGACATCATAAAAATCAGCGATGAGAAAAAACATAGCGAAAACAATAATTTATATTACATGGCAGAAAGCGGCATTGATAAATTTTCTGACATAGCAAATAAAATTTTGGAATTAAGTATCAAACAAGCCGAAGAAACAAATCAATCTGAATCACAAATTTTTAACGAGAACATGCAAAAATTTTTTGGCAATGAAAAAATTTTAATGAAAATCAAAAATGCACCAAGCGATTATGAAATAGAAATTAATTTTGAACGTGAAAACGATTTCGATTACAAAATAAAATCTTGCGCAACTGACACTATCAATAAAAATAAAGTTGAAATGATTGGCAAAATAAAAAGAGACGGTAAAAAATTTTCATCCGTCTCATATGTTTCATGAAAAATAAAATTTATATACCCATTAACTATTCTTTTCCTTTATCTTCGTTATTTTCTTTAAATGGCTCATCTGAATAATCATCTAAATTATTTTCAACTTCATTAACTTCATAATTATCTTGTTCTTTTGCCTTTGATTGTTCCAATTGTTCTTCTTCTAATTCAATTGTTTTTTTATCTGCCTTAAATTTGTCTATACAATAAGTGAAAAAAAATATCAGTACTAAACTAACAGCGGTAACAGGCGCTGCTATTTTTACAACAACCGCAGCTGCTAACGCTAACAAACCAATTTCCCATGATATCAAAAAACTAATTGCTCCCAAAAAAATTAATAAGCCAATTGTTACTCCTATGCTGCCTAAAATTCCTAGCGTTTTATTTTTTGCTTTTCTTTCAGATAATTCTTTCCTTAAGATTTCTCTTTCTTTTTCTTTTTCATGAAATTCACATAAATTTTGAAAAAAGTTTTTTGCTAATTCAGTCTTTAAAGCACGACGTATCAAATTCACATTACTAAAAGAAAATAAATTTTCATCGCAAAGGCGATCAACGATTATTAAATTTTCATTATCTAAACTATTTTTTCCGCAAACATTAAGAAATTCAGGTAATATAGTAATATCAAATTTAAAATTCTTTGTTATTTGTAGAATAGTTTTCACACAATTTGCATCTAAAATTTCTTTTTCACAAACTCCAAAAAAGTAACCTAATGAAATTCTATCAAATTCAAGCCCAGCTTTCTTTATTGCCTCTGCAATATCATTTACTTGTTTAGTTGAGAACAGTTTAAAATTTAAATTCCCAAATAACAAAGTCAATTGAACATTTTTATTTTTATTTATCTCATCCAAAACATTTTGAACTTTTTGCTCATGATCTTGATTTGAAATCTGTGTATCTTCCATAAAAATCACAACCCATTTTAAAAAATTTAATCGTAATCGTATATAAAATATTATAACAAAAATTGAAACAAAATTTAAAAATTGAGTAAAAAAATCAGACAAATTATTTTGTCTGTTTTTTGTATAAAAAATTTTTAGTAAAAAATACTGTTAAAAATTTTCATCTATCTCATATGTTTATAAAAAAATCATTCTTATTTTTTTAAATCATCCTTTTCGTTTCAAGCTGTGGAACATTTAATTGTGATTGTTTATCAATATAATTGCGTACCAAACTTAAAAATTTTTTTATAACATTATTATTTATTTCTTCAGATATTTTCTTTAAATTAGATTTTGCCAAAAATGAACTTTCACAAATCAAACAAAATTTTGCAATAGCATTACCAAAAGCAATGCTTTGGATGACTTATAATTTAATTGCAGCCAAAGATTTAGAAAAACAAATTGCTATATCTCAAAATCAATATTGGTATTATATCATAAATATAATATCAGCAAATTCAAATTGCAATATTTAAACGCCATTACTTCAAAATTGCTAGAAAATCTAAAATTAATCGTTGACGATAATGATCCTATTACCAATAAATTAGCAGAATTTAAGATAAATAATAATATGTTCCCTAAAAATTGCGTTATTGCAATTTCCGACTTATATTGCTTTTCAAAATTCTGTAGAAAGAATATATTTGTTTAATGATGTTGAACAAGTTGTTGGACACACAGTTTATCTAATGGCAATACAATATTTACTTTTTTTGTCGCACCAAGAATTAATAAAAATGGATTGTTTGTATTTAATGAAAACTCTAAAATTAATCAAGAAAACATAGAAATTTTAGGTTCACCTTTAATATAATTAAAATGTATGATCCTGAGTTTGAATTGACAGATATACATTTTAAAGAAAATTTTATTAATTCAATAAACGATTTTTGCAAAGCTTTTGGATGTGATGAATTTGATAGTGAAAATATAATTAAAGAATGTGAAGATGATGCAAATAAATTTTTACAAGGTTTTCTACGAGAAAATAATGGAGTTAAACAAATAAAAAATGAAATTAATAGCACTTCAAAAATGTTGAATAAATTGAGTTGGTTATTAGGGATTTTTTTTACTGCTGCACCAATAGCTGTAGGTATTGCACTTGGCGCAATTGGTATGCTTGTATGGCCTTTCGCTAGTATTATAATTTCGGCTGGTATTGTAGCTGGTATAATTTTTGGAATAGTTAAGTGTTGTCAAAAAGTACGGAACATAAATAATCTTAATAAAAACAATTCTGTTTATGGACAAAATAGTGATAGTATGAGAAAAAGTTTGCTTCCTAAAGAAGATAATGCATTATTGCAAACAAATGAACTAAATGGTGAACAATTACAAAGTTTGCTCCTTAATTCAGAACAACGAGTATAATTAATGATATTAAGTATTTTAATTCGCCTTAAAATAAAAATTGAAATACTATAAAAACAAATCATTTCAAGATTGATCATTAAATTCATTTTTGAAAAATATTACCGTTTGATTTACGTATTTTTATATTATATAATGTTATCATAATGTAATTTATATGTGTTTTGGGGAGGGATTTATTATGGTGAAGGAAAATATACGCAATATGTTGTTGGATGTGATAAATAATTATAATAAAAAGAATGGGGAATTAGATATATATTTTATTTTAGTTGATATGATTTTAAAAGAATTTGGAATAAATGATTTGAGGTTGGACGATTCAATACTTTCTTCAGAATTAAAAAACAAAATTTCAGAACAAGCTGATTTATTTGCTATCAATTTTTATTGGATTTTGAATAATAATGAAAATGAAAAAAATATTGTTGATAAAATTTCAAAAGAAGAATCAGATTTAATTGATAAAATATGTTCTGTAATTAAAGAGGGAAGAACTGAATTACAAAGTTTAAATGAACAAAAAAGTATTCCGCAAGATGAACTTTCTTTGAAAGAGAAAATAGGTAATGTTGAGCAACAAAATAATTTTTATGTACCGAATCTTTATGAAGAAAATTCTATTGAACATAAATAACAAAATGTTATTAAAAAACTTTGTGCAAATGCACAAAGTTTTTTTGTTAAAGTTCTAAAGTAAAATTTTAAAACTATAATTTTGTAATATCAGCGAATAAATGTCGTGCATCAAAAATTTTATTGCGATTACCTATCGTACAAACCATTGTTTTGTCTGAGTTATTTTTGATTTGCTGAGCAATATTTTTTATGTCTTCAACTTTTGTAGAAATAATTTCTGTACGTGTTTGCAAAATTTCATCGCGTGAAGTTTCAGTAATATATTGACTAAAAGTAGTTTCGGCACGATTTTCTACAGACTTCAATTTATCAAAAACATTTATTGCACTGACGATACATTTTTGAATTTGTTCATCAGAGAATTGAAAATTCAAAGCGTAATCTGCAGCTGCTAAAAATTTTTTATAAGTAGCTTCGATATTTGAGTCGGCGTATGAATAAAAATATATTGCGTTGTTTTTAAATTTGCAGTTAGAATCATATGCGCCACCCATAACTCTTATCTCACGCATCAAATAAATTTTATCCATAAATGTTTCAAACGCATCGCAAAAGCCAGACAATTGAATGTCAAGCGGGATTATCATTGCATTCGTATTTATTGTTGTCAAATTATGAAATGCCTCATCCGTTTTATAATTTTTAAAGTCATAACTGCAAGATTTTTGTGGAGATGTCGGTAAACTTTGCATAAGGTTAATAAGTTTTGAATGGATTGCAGCAAAATTTTTTTCATCACAAACTATTTGCAAAAAAGAGTTTTCACGTGTAAAAATAATTTTAAAAACGTCCAAAAGTTTTTCTATCAAATCATCATATTCATCATCAAAATTTTGATTAAGATTTTTAATGAAATAATAAAAACAAATACCGTCAACAATATCTTTATACTTATATTCATCGCTGTTGTATGAATTAATCTTTTTGACAATATTCTCAATCGGATTTTTTATAAATGAATTTGTCATAAGCGCAAATTTTTGCAGTAACAATTTTTTTATCAAACTTTTTGAATTAAAAGTTTTTATACTGAAAATTGCGTGCGTAATTTCAATTATGCTGTCAATATTACTTGGCAGCAACTTAATTTTTAAGTTCAACATTGGAATAAATTTCGTGTTATCTTTCGAGTAAGTATCGAATTCCATTTTTATATGTCCGATATTATTTATTATCGTTTGCATACTTTCGTTTGAATTTTCCTGCAATGCAGTGAAAACTAAAGTTTCAGCTAAAATTCCAACATACGGTAATAATTTTTCCGGCACGCAATCAGTTCTAAATGCAAACCGCAGATAAATAATTTGTTCTGTATCCATCGGCGTATATAGAATTTTTTCCGTCGGATATTCTTTTGAATCACAAAAACCTAAAAATTTTGTTTCATCAACTTTTGCAATCGGAATCAAATTTTCATTATTATCTTTGCTTTCAATAAAATTTTTCATTAGCTTTGCATTTTTCATATCTTCGGCGGATACATTAAATTGAAATGGATTTTTGCTATCGGGAATTAAACTTGTGAAAACGGCGTGTGTATTAAAAATGATATATTTTCTGATTAAATCTTCGAAATAGCCTTCATGAATTTTTTTACGGAGTGAATTCAAAACTTTTATACGTTCAATTTTTGAAAATGGATTACCGTCATAAATCCAATCGGTTAGCATCAAAAGATTTAATACCAAACCTTTCGGACGATTTTTATGGAATGATGTTCGCAAATCAAATTCATAATTATTTATGCACGATTCCAGCAACGGTTTATTTAATCCACTTTTATAAATCTGGCGGAAAATTTGCAAAATCGTATCCTTAAATTTTTCCGTACTACCGTTAAAATTTTCAGAAAGAATTGAATAAACTGGTTGATATATTTCAGTTTCAAGAAAAGTTTTTACCAGTGGCAAAAACCTTTTCAGTGGTGCGCCAACCATCTTTGCCAAATATGAATTCAAAACATTGAACGCCAAAACTAATTCCAAATTTAGCGCGGTATCGATAACAAATCCGGCACCGAAATATTTTTTTTGTGCGCCGGAAAAATCATATAGTGCATTTGCAATTAATGGTTCTGAAAAAATTGGTTGTTTCGGTATGGAAATTTTATTAGGATTTTCACGTGGCGTTAGGTATTCATCAAATAGTTCAAAATAAAAATCCAAATTGTCAATATTTCCATATAAATAAAGGAAGCAATTTTCTGGCGTGTAAAAATTTTTATGCAAGTCTACAATTTCTTGATGCTGTAATTTTAAAATTTCTTTAGGGACGCCCGATGATTCATATTTATAAAATGTGCTCGGAAATAATTTTTTATGGATAAATGAACGAGTTTCACGTACCGGATTTGAAAAAGTTGATTTCATTTCACTATAAACTACGCCGTTTACGTCTAATCCATTTTCCATTTTTTCATAATGCCATGCTTCATGTAAAAATGTTTCAAAACGTAAAAGTGGATTAAATACGCAATCTAAATAAATTTTTGTGAGCTTAGCAAATTCACCATCATTCGTACTCGCAATTGGATAAACAGTTTTATCTTTAAACGTTATTGCATTTAAATATGTATAAAGTGAAGAAAACGAAATTTCATTAAATGTATCTTTAAGCGGATATTTTTTGGAGCCACATAATGTACAATGTTCAAGAACATGTGGCGCACCTTTATCATCGCTCGGTAAAGTTTTAAATGCTACCGAAAAAACTTTATTGATATCATCATTTTTGATAAAAATAAGTTGTGCACCACTCGTATGTTCATATAAAAAGCCAGTGGAATCTATTGATTCAATTGGTATTTCCTTTTTTAATGTAAAATTCATTATACCCGCCTCCTATTCCGATTTCATTTTTTCCAGATAATAATTTATTTTTTCGGGATTTTCGGAGAAAAGCAAAGCTTTTTCAAAATTTTCTTTTGCCTGTTCAAAATTTTTACTGTTATATGCTTGTAATCCTTTATCGTAATATATTTTTGCTGCGCTGGGATAAACTTTTTTTCGAAGTTTTTCTATTTGCTCTGATAATTCTTCAGATTTTACTGGGCTTAATCCGTATAAAATATCAGTAGCTTGAATAATTTTCTTCTGGCTATATAAATCTTGGGCTTGGGTAAGTAATTTTTGTGTCTCATTCTCTAATAATTTTTGCTGAAATTCTATATTATCTTTCGTTAGCTGCTCATTTTCTTTCTTTAGCTTTGGTATCTCTTCATTTATTGTATCATAATTTTCCTGTATAACGTCTAATTCTTTTTGCAATTTCTCTATCGATTTATTCTTTGACGAAATTTGTGCTGGGAATACTAACGCATAAATAATTATTATCCCAAAAAATATCCCTGATAAAAATATTACTGCTCGTGAAAAATTAAACATATCTATAAATTTTATCTTCGTCGTAAAAAATTTTTTGCTCTGTAAATTTTTCTTGTCAATATATCTCTTGTAATAATTATTCGCTATTATATTTGAATTATCTATCTGCAATACGCGCTCTATAAGTTTTTGTGCCTTATCTTTTTCTTCTTGATAGATATAACATAATGCTAATAGGTTTAACGCATCGATAAAGTCTGGATTTATCTCCAGACTTTTTTTTAACTGTATCACTCCCATATCATCATTATTTTGATTTATGTAATTCAAACCTAAATTATAAAACTTAATTGAATCATTATACTTATCAAGAATTTTAGGATTTTGCTGTGCACTCATTAGGTAATCATTAGCAAGATTTATACCTTTAGAAAGAGTTTGACTAATGACCCAATGTTTTAATGCGTCGCCAATTCTTCCCATACGATAAAAAATAAGGCCCAAAAGATTTCGGGCATTAGTATTATTTTTATACAGGCAGAGACTTTTTTTAAGATAGATAATAGCGAAAGAGAGTTCATTATTTTTAGTAAAAGTAAGGGCATGATTATAGAAGGTATTTGATAAATCGATAATTTTTTTAGTTAAGATAATATCTTTTTTACAATAGGGACAAATTTTGCCATAAGGGATTTCATTATTACATGCAGGGCATTTCATTTTTTTATTCTTACTCCTTATTGATATTGATACAAATATAGTTTAAAAAGTCCATGATATCACGTAATTCGTCAGATTCAACGGAATTTTCGACATCATCTATTCCATTAATAGGTTCATATTTTGACAATTCATATTCAAAATCAAGCAAATTAAGTCAAACTCCTTTCACATCTTCCACAATATTTATTAATTATACAAATAATACCGCGTAATAGCCTATTTCATGTATAAGGACGTAAATTTTAGTAGAAAAAATGTAAATGTTTTTTGTTGTAAACAGTGATTTCATGAAGTATAATTCCATTTATTGGTAAGCTTCCAATTATTGACAACTCATTATTTTTGGAGGGATAAAAATTGAGTAAGATAAAAGTATTGCTTGCAGATGATAATAAAGAATTTTGCGACGTAATAGGAGGATATTTAGAAAAACAAGGCGATATTGATGTTATAGATTGTGCGTATGACGGAGTAACAGCGTATAAAAAAATACAGGAATTAAAACCAGATGTTGCGATATTAGATGGGATAATGCCGAAATTAGATGGATTAGGAGTATTAGAGAAATTAGATAAGAAAAATCATCCAACAAGTTCACCAATGTGTATAATTTTATCCGCTATTACTCAAGAGAAAATAACGCAAAAAGCAATAGAGTTAGGAGCGGAGTATTATATAGCGAAACCATTTGACATAGATATTTTAGCGAAACGAGTTCATCAACTCAATAATAATATATTGCCGAATAAAAATATTTTATTCAAGAATAATGCGCTGCCATTTGAAAACTATAGTTTAAAGTCAAAAGTAACAGGTATCCTACATAACATAGGAGTACCTGCACATATTCGTGGCTATCATTATATGAGGGAAGCAATAATGATGGCGGTAGACGATATAGATATTTTAAACTATATAACGAAAGAATTATATCCGGCAATAGCAAAAAAATGTAATACGACATCGAGTAGAGTTGAGCGGGCAATAAGGCATGCGATAGAAGTTGCATGGAACAGAGGAAAGGTAGAGGAAATTGATAAATTTTTTGGCTATACGATAAATAATAATAAGGGGAAGCCAACGAATAGTGAATTTATTGCACTAATAGCAGATAGATTAAGATTAGAATTAAAAGCAAGTTAATTAACATAATGGAACAATTTTTCATATTTATAAAGAAAAAATGGAAGAGTGAGCGATATGAAAAATTGTTTGCAATATATTATAGAATATATGCCTGATAAGAGAGTAGAAGCAAATATAAAATCATTAGGAAAAGTAAAATATGAATTACCACTGATAAATAGTTTTGTACTGGAAATTGATAGAGATAAGTCAAATATTTTACGTAAGCTTTGTAACTTAGAATTAATTCATGAAAATGCAAATATTACGGCACAAATGAATACGGCGCGAAAATCAGTTAATGCCGATATCGTAAATAGTAAAGGCTATACGGGAAAGACTGTTACTATTTCGATATTAGATACGGGAATTTGTCCGGTAAATGATTTTTGTATGCCGCATAATCGAATTATTGCCTTTAAAGATTTTACTGCAAATAAACGTGAGCCATATGACGATAATGGTCATGGAACTCATGTTAGTGGGATTGCAGGTGGAAATGGATTTTTATCTGGTGGGAAATATATGGGGATTGCACCCGAATGTAATATCATAGCGCTAAAAATTTTAGACGCAACCGGTAAGGGAAATAGTGCAGATGTATTAGCAGGCCTTCAATGGATTTTAGATAACAAAGATAAATTTAATATTCGCGTTATTAATTTATCAATAGGGACTAAAGATGAAGGACCGAATGACCCACTTATACGTGCGGTTGAAAAACTTTGGGATAGTGGTATCGTTGTAGTTATTGCCGCGGGGAATAATGGGCCAAATAAATCAAGTGTAACATCACCGGGAATTTGTAAGAAAGTAATAACAGTAGGGGCATCGGATGACCATAAGACAGTAAATATTTGGGGGGATTCATTAATAAATTTTTCAGGACGTGGGCCTACATCCGAGTGCATTATTAAACCAGATGTAATAGCACCTGGTGCAAATATTATATCGTGTCTGAGTAAGGAAGTGAAGAACTTAAAGTCGGTAGATAATAATTATGCAATGATGAGTGGGACATCAATGTCGACACCGATAGTAACGGGAGCGATTGCATTATTACTAGATAGATTCCCACAATTATCACCGAATCAGGTAAAATTACGATTAAAACGGAGTACGATAAATTTAAATTACCCACAAAATCAACAAGGTTGGGGACTAATAGATATAAAAAAATTAGTAATGGGGGAATGAGATGTCACTTTATGAGGTAACGCAAATGCTGCAGGATAAAAGTAAGATAAGGAATGATATGGAGGAAGCTGCCAATTTAATAAAGAATATGTTTTATGAGAGGTATCTGCAAAAGATTGAGGAAGAGGTAGAGTATCAACGATTGCAGGTAAAAAATAATCGGCCGAAAGAAATTGAGCTATTATATGCCTTAAAACCATTTATACCGCATGAGAAATATGTAATGGTAGATAAGCTAGCAGAATCAATAATGGTAATGAAGACGATAGCGGGCTTACAGGCAGAAATAGATAAATCAATTCATAAAGATGGCGTCTATGATATAGATACAAATTGTTTGGCTGATAAAAAAAATAATTTCGCTAATGCTGCATTATTATTTGCGTTATGTTGTAAAGTAAATTGATTATAAAATATTAACTATAAAAAAAATCCGACAAATGTCGGATTTTTTTTTTAATCTACTTGATATCTGTAGTCATCACTTTTATAATTATTGTTTTCAAGTTTTGGAATTGGTTCATTGTTTTCAAGTTTGAAAAATTTTTCTTTTATATAAGGAATTGGTAAAATAGCATATTCAAATTTTGGAATTAATTCATGTTGTGTATATGCATGATGGTTTTTTTTGTGGTGGAACTGACTCGGTTTGTGTCGCAATTTCTTGATGTTCGTGAAAGTTTTTTTGTTGTTTCATTTGTTCCGTTGATTGTTTCATTCGTTGTTTCTTTGATTGTTCCGCAAATTGTTCCATTAGTTCCATTGTTAGTTCCATTTTTAGTTCAATTGATTGTTTTATTCGTTGTTTCCTTTCTTGTTTCATTAGTTGTTCCGTTGATTGTTTCATTGGTTCTATTACAAATCTTTCATATTTATTAGATTCACGTTCAGACATAATAATTCCTCCAAAAAATATATTTAAAAATTTTTATTGCAATAATATTATAATAAATAAAAATAAATAAGTCAAAAAATATTTAGGTAAAATTCATTTTAGTTAATTTTATAAGAAATTTTGCAATGTATTGTTTTATTTTTTTTAATGTTCTAATTCTTTTTTGTTGGTATTATTTTTATATTTGTGGATTATGATCTATTTCTATATTAGGATTATATTGATTAGATTGAGTGATGTTGATTGGTATTAAATTGAGCAAAAGACAAATAGTATTTCTAGTGATTGAATCCTCAATTATTTTGCAAACATTATTTATATGATGTTCATAATTTTTATTTACAATAAACATAAAGTAAAAATATATGGAAGTTAATTCTTCATGTTTAATAATAGTTTGAAAATAATTGAAAAAAGTTGGGTAATTGGGGTTTTCTGATATTTTTGATAATGCATTATAAAATTTAGCAATTTTTTTGCATTGTAAATCATTAAATGACTCATTTTTTTCTGGGTAATTTGCTACAAACTCTATTAATTTTTCCTTAAGATTTTCAAAATCGTTTTTTTTAAGATTTTCTATTGCGGTTTCGAAAAGATCTTTTTTTAAATCTTTTGCTTTAGGTGAAGAAGTATTTTCATAAGTAGCTTTAATTTCGTGATAATTTTTCCAAAAAAAATTAATAGAATCTTTAAACTTTTGTATTGAAATATCAAGGTTAACAGTATCTCTCAATGAATTAAATTTATCTGCTTCATAGCAGGTTTTCAATTTAAACAAATCTGCATTCAATAAAAAATTAACAAATATTTCATTTTTATCTATTCCATTTTCAGACATAAAAATTCCTCTAAAAAAATATTTTTCATAACATAATTATTATACATCACAAAAAATATAAAAGTCAAATTTCAAAAATTATTTCGACAAAATTTATATTATAAAAATAAAAAAGCTGAACTCATATGAATTCAGTTTTTTTATGTGAAAAAAATTTTATATTGAATTTTGTTTTTCAACAAAATTTTCAATTTGCGGAATTTGTTCATTCATAATTTCTGGGAAATTATTTGAAATAATCGTTAAAAGATTATTAGCATTTTCTTCTGGATTATTTGAGGACAATTCTCCAATAATATCAAAAAAGTAATTTATTTCATTATCATTGGGATTGCTTTTAAGGTAATTAAGAAAGTTGATTACATTAATTAGTTGCTCACAAGTAAAGGCCGTATTTGTTTTTCGTAACATATTTTTAAAAATTCTTATTAATTGATCAATTTTTTCGTCTAATGATATAGGTTGAGGTTGTTGATTTGAAAAAATTTGAGTAGTTTGTTGTTGTTGAGCTAAATTTGCTATATATCTTAAGGCTGGTGGTAATTGTTGCTGCAAATATGGTGGTAATTGGTTGTAAAAATTTATCGCTTGGTTAATAAATTCATCTGGATTTGGATTAGGTTGAGTTGGATCCATAAATTTTTTGGATTTATTTAATAAATCCATGAATTGTTGTTGCAAATGTGGTGGTAATTGAGAACCAAAATTATTTGGTTGCGCAAAAATATTTCCAAATTGACTTGGAGTGTAATTCATAAATGGATTAAACATTGAATAATTATTGGGGGTTGGATTAAATGTTTGTGCAAAAGGAATTGGTTGAGATGTATTTTGATTTGATTGAGTCAAATTTATTGTAACTGAATTTTGATTTGTTTCATTTTGATTGTTGATAGGATTAGGATTGTTATTTGAAGAATTTTCTCTTTTGGAATGTTTTATTTCAGTAAGATTCGAAGAAGTGTTTTCGTTATATTTTTTGTCTAAATTGGGTACTACTTCCTTTTCCCAAAAATTTTTAATGAAATTTTCGATTTCTTCTATTTTTTCTTTTTCTGTTTTACCTTCAGGGAATTTACAAAATCCAAATAATTTATAGAATTGTGTTGCATTTTCTCCATTAAGATAAAAATCAAATAATTTGCGTATTTTCATAATAGGTAAAAGCTTTTTAAGTTTTACAAAATTAGTTTCTTTTTTTTCAGACATTTGTTTTTCAGACACAATAATCACTCCAAAATTTTTTTGAAATTTGCTACGAAATTATTATACAACACAAAAAAATAAAAATCAAATTTCAAAAATTATTTCGACAAAATTTATATTATAAAAATAAAAAAGCTGAACTCATATGAATTCAGTTTTTTTTATGTGAAAAAAATTTTATTAGTTAATAGCTAGCCAAATTAAATAATTTATATCTGAAAGTTTTAACTGTGCGATATAATTTATTTTCTTATTTATATCAGGATTAGCTATTTCATTTGATAGCCGTAATAAATTTTGTAAATTTGAATTCTCCTCATATATTGCATAATTTATTGCGGCTTTAAAATTTCCCGGTAAATTTATTTTTATTTCTTTAACTTCAAATAAATCTGATGAGTAAGTCGAATAAATTTCACGTAAAATATTTTGTCGGTACCGACAATTATTTTTTATTTCCATTAAAATTTTATTCATTGAGTTAGTTTCTAATTTCGTATAAAATACCTCAGCATTATATTCATCTTGGATAAGATTTTTAATTTTATTCGTATCAAATGGTAGTGGATTTTCTAGCATATTTTTATTAAATGGCTCAAATCGTACGCCATCTAATGAATTAAATTGATTTGGAGGAATTTGCGGCATAAATAAATTTTGCAAGTCTCTCACCTCAATTTAATTTATTCACTCTAAATAAAATAGTTCAATAAAGTTAAATTGCGTTTTATCTACCTATTTCTATATTTATTTCTAAAATCACTACGAATTTTTTAATATTTACCTGAAAAATTATTTGGCATGATAATTTTTTTTAACTATAATAATTTAGCACTCATCAATGAAGAGTGATAACAATTTTCAAAAAGGGGGATTTTATTTTGAGCAATTTGGAACCTTTATTTGATCGTGTAATATTAAAACTTCTAAAACCTGAGGAAAAAACTAAGTCCGGTATTATTTTACCGAATGTGGTTAAGGAAAAATCACAAATAGCTGAAGTTATTGCCGTTGGTCCAGGCGGTATAATTGATGGTAAGGAAATTATAATGCAGGTAAAACCGGGCTATTTAGTTATCTACTCAAAATATTCTGGTACCGAAGTTAAATATAATGAAGAAGAATATGTGATTGTAAAGCAGGATGATATATTAGCTGTTGTTAAAAAATAATTTTAGGAGGTTTTATTATGCCGAAACAAATTAAGTATGGAATTGAAGCAAGAAATTCACTTAAAGCAGGCGTTAATCAATTAGCTGATACTGTTAAAATAACTTTAGGCCCTAAAGGTCGTAATGTTGTTTTAGATAAAAAATATGGTACGCCACTTATTACTAATGATGGCGTAACGATTGCGAAAGAAATTGAGCTGGATGATCCATTTGAAAATATGGGCGCTCAATTAGTTAAAGAAGTTTCTACAAAAACTAATGATGTAGCAGGTGACGGAACAACTACTGCTACAGTTTTAGCTCAAGCAATGATAATTGAAGGATTAAAAAATCTTGAAGCTGGTGCGAATCCTATAGTCCTTCGTAAAGGTATGTTTAAAGCTAGCAAAGTAGCTGTTGAAGCAATTCAGGAAATTAGTCAAGTTGTTGATGGAGAAAATCATGTTGCAAAAGTCGCTGCAATTTCTGCAGGTGATGAAGAAATTGGGAAAATGGTTGCTTATGTAATGGCAAAAGTTTCAAAAGATGGTGTCATTACAATTGAAGAATCAAAAACAATGAATACCGAGTGGGAATTAGTAGAAGGAATGCAATTTGACCGCGGTTATTTGTCGCCATATATGGCAACAGATATGGATAAGATGATTGCACAGCTTGACAATCCATACATTTTAATTACTGATAAAAAGATTTCAAGTATCCAAGACATTTTACCGTTACTTGAGCAAATTGTTCAGACAGGTGCAAAATTATTAATCATTGCCGAAGATATTGAAGGTGAAGCACTCGCAACTTTAGTTGTAAATAAATTGCGTGGAACATTTAATTGTGTTGCAGTAAAAGCTCCGGGCTTTGGCGATCGTCGTAAAGCTATGCTCGAAGATATCGCTATTTTAACTGGCGGACAATTAATTTCTGAAGAAATCGGTTTGGATTTAAAAGACGCAAAATTAGAAATGCTTGGTCGTGCAAAAGCTGTTAAAGTTGACAAGGAAAATACAATAATTGTTGACGGCAGCGGCAATAAAAATGATATAAGTGCGCGCGTGAGCCAAATTAAATTGCAAATCGATGAAACTTCTTCCGATTTTGATCGTGAAAAATTACAAGAACGTTTAGCAAAATTATCTGGCGGAGTTGCCGTAATTAAAGTTGGTGCCGCTACTGAAACTGAATTGAAAGAAAAAAAATTACGCATGGAAGATGCACTTGCTGCTACTCGTGCTGCTGTTGAAGAAGGTATAATTTGTGGTGGCGGTTCAGCTTACATCTATGCGATGGGAAATGTTACAAAGCTCATAGAAACTTTAGATGGCGACGAAAAAACTGGTGCCACAATCGTTTTGAAAGCATTAGAAGCACCGCTTCGTCAAATTGTTGACAATGCTGGTTTGGAAGGCGCGGTTATTGTAAATAAAGTCAAAGAACTTGGAAAAGGAATGGGCTTTGACGCAGCAAAAGAAGAATTTGTAGATATGATTGAAGCTGGAATAATTGACCCGACTAAAGTTACGCGTAGTGCGTTACAAAATGCGACGAGCGTTGCAGCTACATTACTTACGACGGAGTCAATTGTAACTGACATTAAAGAAGAGAATGCGACAGCAATGCCACCGGCGGCAGCTGGCGGAATGGGAATGATGTAAAAAAATAATCCCTTGCGTTAGACAATAACGTTGAGGGATTTTTTTTAGCTTTCATAATCTTGCATAATGGTAATTAATTTATCTTCATCGGAAATTTTAATACCATTTTCGAGACGTGTTTTATCTTCTGAACTTAATGATTCAATTGGAGTATTTGTCAATTCTTTCAGATTTTTTTTTCTGCCGTCATGGAAAAAAACGGCGACATATCCATCTTTTATTCCAATTATATAATATTGCTGGCGTTTAGCGGCAATATTTTTTTGCATAACAATTTTTTCACGTGAAAAGTCTTTGACATTCCAATCACTAAATATATTTTTAAAATCATGTTCATTCATCCCGATTAAGAAATTCGGGGCAAGTTTACTTTCCGTATAATTGTCATAGTTGTAAATAATTTTTGTAGATGGCGTAATAATTTGTGGCGGAAATTTTTGAGTTAATCGCCATATCAGATAAATTATAGCGGTAAAAATTATTGCGATGAGATATTTTTTTTTCATTTTTGCCTCACTGCATTTTTTATTTTAGTTTTGACCATTTATTTTTTTGATATACAATTATTTGCGGAAAAAATTTTTTGAACGAAATGAGGAATAAAAATGAAATTAATTGCCGGATTAGGAAATCCGGGCCTTTCGTATTTTAATTCGCGTCATAATATTGGATTTGAAGTTGTCGATAAACTTTGTCAAATTTATAATATTGAATTGCTGCCGAAACATAAAGCATTGATGGGGACAGGTTTAATTGACAACACAAAAATTATTTTAGCAAAGCCACAAACTTATATGAATTTGAGTGGTGAGTCGATTCGCCAAATTGCCGACTACTACAAAATTTCTAATTCTGATATCACGATTATTCACGATGATTTAGATGTGCCGATTGGGAAAATAAAAATTAAACACAATGGAAGTAGTGGCGGCCATAATGGCGTTAAAAATATAATTTTGCATCTTGGCGGCGAAAATTTTAACCGAATTCGTATTGGTATCGGCAAAAAGCCGCAAGGTTGGTTGCTGGATGATTATGTTTTGGGAAAATTTCCGCCTGATGAGAAAAAAGATATTGACATCGCCGTTGATAAAGCTTGTGATAGTGTAAAAATTATTGTCAAAGATGTTTTTACCGCCATGAATAAATTTAATGTAAGAGAAGGTAACAAAAATGAATAAAACTTTGGACGTCATTATCAATTCAGAAATTATGCAAAAAATTACGCGCGCAATTCATGCCAAGAATTTTTCGATAAATATTACCGGAGTAATTGAATCTCAAAAATGTCATTTATTTTCGGCGATAAAAGAAAAATTAAATTGTCAAATGGTTTTTATCAGTTATTCGGAATTGCAGGCCAAACGAAATTATGACGATTTGAAATTTTTTCGCGATGATGTTTATTATTATCCGTCAAAAGATTTTGTCTCGTATTTAGCTGATGTCAAAAGTTCTGACGTTTATAAGCAAAGATTTGACGTTTTAAATTCATTAATGGAGCAAAAAAATTGTTCAATAGTTTTGTCAATCGAAGTATTATTTGACCGGCTTAGCCCGCCAGATTATTTTAAGCAATCAATTTTAAAATTAAATGTTGGTATGAATTTTTTGCTTGATGATTTGTCACGGCATTTGATTTTTTTAGGCTATGAACGTGCTGAAATTGTTGAAGCTCCTGGACAGTTTTCAGTGCGTGGTGGAATCTTTGACATTTGTACGAGTAATTATGCTGTGCGCTTAGAATTTTTCGATAACGAAATTGATTCGATAAGATTATTTGACACAATTTCACAGCGTTCGTTAAGTTCGGTTGACAAAATAGAAATTACGCCAATGCGTGAATTAATTTATAGCGATGAAAAATTTGCGGCCGTATTGGATAAAATAAAAGCGGAGAGTGCTGACGTTGAAAAAATAACTTTACTCGAGCAAAATGTTTTTAATACGGATATGTATGCGAATTTTTTTTGTGATGGTGATGTTTGTCTTTTAGATTATTTAGCGCAAAATTGTTTAATTTTTTTAGATGAACCGTCAAAAATTTTGGATAATGCTAAAAATTTTTATGATGATTGCCAAACGCAAATTCAAAAACAAATTGAAATCGATTACATGCTTCCAAGCCAGAAAAATATAATTTTGAGTTATGAACAAGTGTTCGAGAAATTGCAAAATAAATCGTGCGTAACTTTTGAAAATTTCCCGCAAACTTCTGAATTTACGTCAAAAAATTTTATTGAATGTAAAACAAAAACGCCCGAAACTTTTAAAATTTATTCCGATTTTTTTTTGGATAGTTTGAAAAAATATCTTGCCGCAAAAAAAATTGTCATAATCCTTGCCGGCGCCAAGTTCAATAATCTTGCGCGATACCTTGTGAATAAAAATATTCCCGTAGAATTTTTAGATGATGCAAATGAAATTTTACCCAATCGAATTTATGTTACGTCTGGAGCTCTTCATGCAAATTTTGAATACGAAAATCTTGTTGTAATTTCATGTGGACGCCGTGAAAAATCTCATGGGCCTAAAAATAAAAATCCTATCCAAAATTTCTTGGATTTGAAATTAAATGATTTAATTGTCCACGAAAAACATGGTATCGCTATCTATAAAGGTATCGAAAAAATTACCGTTGATGGTGTCACTAAAGATTATTTGAAATTAGAATATGCAGATGGCGGCGTTTTGTTCGTTAATACCGCACAAATGGATTTGGTTCAAAAATATATCGGCGCTGAAAATGTTAGGTTAAATAAACTTGGCGGCTCTGATTGGCAAAAAAATAAATTACGTGTGCGTGAGGAAGTCCAAAAAATTGCTGCCGACTTAATTAATCTCTATGCTAAACGTAAAAATACCAAAGGTTTTAAATTTTCTCCTGATAATGTCTGGCAAAATGAATTTGAAAGTTCATTCCCGTACGAAGAAACTGCCGACCAATTGTCAGCTATAAATGATATAAAAAAAGATATGCAATCTGATATCGTAATGGATAGATTAATTTGTGGTGATGTCGGCTATGGGAAAACGGAAGTCGCAATGCGTGCCGCATTTAAAGCCGTACAAGATAGTAAACAAGTTGCATATCTCGTCCCGACAACTATTCTTGCTCAGCAACATTTCAATACATTTTTAAATCGGTTTGCAGATTTCCCAATTAATATTGAAATGCTTTCACGATTTCGTACACCAACTCAGCAAAAAAAAATAATTGCACAAATAAAATCTGGGCGTTTGGATATTATTATTGGAACGCATAAATTATTGTCTAATGAGATAAATTTTAAAAATCTCGGCTTGGTAATTATTGATGAAGAACAAAGATTTGGTGTCGCGCATAAAGAAAAATTAAAAAAGTTGTGTGAGGACATTGACGTTTTGACTCTAACGGCTACGCCAATACCGCGAACTTTAAATATGAGTTTGTCAGGTATACGCGATATGAGTTTATTAACAGAGCCGCCACTTGAACGTCAGCCCGTTCAAACTTATGTAATTGAACACAATATGCCGTTAATAAAGGAAGCAATTGGAAATGAATTAAAGCGTAACGGTCAAGTTTATTACTTATTTAATCAAGTGAAAAATATTGCGGCAATTGCATATCAAATAAAAAAACTTGTGCCGGCGGCAACTGTTCGATATGCGCACGGACAATTATCTGAAACCGAACTCGAAAAAATAATGGAAGAATTTATTCGTGGCCAGATAGATATTTTAGTTTGTACGACAATTATTGAAACCGGAATGGATATCCCAAATGTAAATACGATTATCATTCAAAATGCAGATAAGATGGGTTTGGCACAGCTATATCAATTACGGGGACGTGTTGGCCGCTCAAATAAATTAGCATATGCTTATTTGACATATGAAAAAAATAAAAATTTAAATGAGAATGCCGTAAAACGTTTACAAACTATACGTGAGTTTACAGAGTTTGGTGCAGGTTTTAAAATTGCGATGAAAGATTTAGAAATACGTGGTGCGGGGAATTTATTAGGCGCCCAGCAACATGGTAATATTGAGACGGTCGGCTATGATTTATATTGTAAATTATTGAATGAGGAAATAAAAAAGTTGAATGGCGTTGAGATTCAAAATGAAATTGAAACCAACATCGATATAAATATCAGCGCGTATATTCCACAAAATTATATAAGTGATGAGAAGCAAAAGTTAGATATGTATAAAAAAATTTCGTTTGTCAGCAATCAACAAGATTATTTACAAATGCAAGAAGAATTAATTGATAGGTATGGTGATGTGCCGGATGCAGTTCAAAATTTGATTGATATTGCGTTGTTAAAATCTTTGGCGCAAAAATTACGAATTACATCGATATCGCAAAAGTTTGACAATTTAATTATGATGATTGATAAGGATGCGGAGTTTCCAATTGAAAAACTTTTGACATTGATAAAAGATGAGAAGCAATTATTTTTTACAACGAATCCGGCGCCATATATTACGTATAAAAATTTTGACGCACGTAAGCACATTAAAAAACTTTGGCAAATTTTATTGAAATTAATATAAATGAGGTGAGAAGATGATAGATATAGCGGTTATCGGTTCGGGACCGGCCGGATTATCGGCGGCAATAAATGCACGAGTGCGCAATAAAAATGTCGTGATTTTTGGAAATAAAATTGATACGAGCGCGTTATTTAGAGCAAAAAAGGTTGACAATCATTTAGGTTTTTTTGATATAAACGGTAAAGAAATGTTTGACATTTTTTTGCGCCATATTCAAAAATTTGAGATACCAATAAAAACGGGACGTGTCACACAAATTTTACCGCTCAAAGATTTTTTTGCTATAAATTTTGAAAATGAAATTTTTAATGCAAAAACTATTGTGCTTGCCGTTGGAAGTAAAAAATCAAAAAAATTGGATGGCGAAGAAAAATTTATTGGCAGTGGCGTTAGTTATTGTGCTACGTGCGACGGAATGTTTTACAAAAATAAATCTGTCGTTGTGATTGCTGATAATTTGGAAGCTGAGAGTGATGTCAAATTTTTAAGCGAAATTTGTAAAGATGTTAAGTACATTCCAAGTTATCAAGTGAACTCGAATTTCTCACAAAATGTGGAAATTTTAAATTTCAAACCAAAAAAAATTTTGGGCGATAAAAATGTTGAAGCTGTTGAAACAAGTGAAAAGGAAATTCCGTGCAATGGTGTTTTTATTTTGCAGGAATTTATTTTGCCGAGCAATATCATTTTTGGTTTGGAAATGCAAAATAATTTCGTAAAAATCGATCGCGCTTGCAAAACAAATTTGTCGGGAATTTTTGCTGCCGGCGATTGTAGCGGTTGGCCGCTGCAACTTAGTAAAGCTATTGGCGAAGGACAAATTGCGGCACAATCTGCTGCAAGATTTATTGACAGCAAATAAATTTTAATGAGGTGATTGCTATTACTATTTCAGAATTGAAAAATGTTGTTTGCAAATGTACGAAATGCGACTTGTCGCAAACGCGAACAAATGTCGTTTTTGGCGTGGGCAATCCAAATGCTGATGTATTATTTGTCGGTGAAGGGCCCGGCCAAAACGAAGATATGACCGGAATTCCATTTGTCGGACGCGGTGGACAATTATTGGATAAAATGCTTGACGAAATTGGCCTATCGCGTAATAAAAATATTTACATAGCAAATATGGTTAAGTGCCGGCCGCCGAATAATCGTGATCCATTGCCTGAAGAAATTGATTGTTGTATAAATTATTTGCGCTGGCAGTTTAAATTGATAAAACCTAAAATAATTGTTTGCGTTGGGCGTATCGCTGCTATACGAATTATAAAAAATGATTTTAAAGTTACACGTGAACATGGTGTTTGGTTTAATAAAAAAAATATTGAGGTAATGGGAACTTTCCATCCGGCGGCTCTTTTACGAAATCCAAATAATTTACCATATGCTAAAGAAGATTTGCAAAAATTACAGACTAAAATAAATGAAATTGCTCCACAAGTTTATAATTAAAAATCTGTGTTCGCACACAGATTTTTTTTGTTGAAAATTTTTGATTTTGCAATTTGCAAATTAAAATGTTATAATATAAAAAAGGAATGTTTTTTTTAAGAGGAATTTTTATGGAAAGTGATAGTGATAGCTTTATTGATTTTTCAGATCAAAATTATATTGATAATGATGACGATCAAGAATTACAAAATTCGAAAAGTAATTTGATTGAGCAAATTGAAAATTTTAGATATGAGGTGTCAAAACGATATAACAAAGAACACGAGCTTTTTACAAAGTTACATATATTAGAAATTGAAGTGGAATCAGAATATGTTACACGTGAAAATTTGAAAGTATATTGTGATATTTTATGTGAGCTTGTAAAAAGATTTAGAGAATCTGATGAAGAAACTAAAAAAGAAATTAAAGAAGCTAACAAAGAATTAGAAGATGAACTTCAAAAATTGACGGAAAAAGCTAAAAAAATTCAAGAGATTGAGCAAATTCAGGAAGAAAAAAAGAAAACGGAAGATGATTTATCTGAAAAAGAAAAAAAGTCTGAACAAAAATCTTCAGGGGAAAATGATTTTGATGGCTTTTTTTGGTCTGGTGCTTTTTTTGGGATTTTTATTTTTAGTGTAACAGGTTATTTGGTTGTTGACTTTATAGCAGCCTCTTTAGGAATTGGAATGTTCGCTGCAGCCGGTATTTTTTTAGCAGGATTTATTGGAGCGGCTGTTGCAATTGGATTTTCTATTTGGGGTATTTATAAAGGTATTAATAAAGGTATTAATGTGTTTATAAATTGGTACAGAGATAGGAATCTTTGTAAAATTTTACAAAAAATACAAAAGATAGAGGAAAAAATTCAAGAAGATGCAAATCAAGAAATTCAAATAGAAGTAGAGGGACAAAGCTCAGAAACTATTGATAAAAAACAATCATTGATTTTATATATTAGAAATGATTTATTAATACAAGTTGTAAAACTAAAAAATGAAGTTTCGAAAAAAGCTGATAATGAGGAATTGATTCAAAAATTAAATGATTTGGAGGATAGCATAAGAAGAGAATCAAGTTTTCTAGAAAATTTAAAGGAATTTAATGTTAATTTATTTGATTTCACAAAAGAGGTTTTGAAAAAAGAATTTTCAAGTAAAATTAAAAATTTAGCCGCTGATTTGAATTTAGGTGGAATAGTAGCGTGTTCTAGTTTGTCAGGATTACCAATAGGAATAATTGGAATGCTAATTTTACCTGCATCACCATTAGCCGCAATAATTGTCATGGGAATTTTAATGGCTTCTGTTATTAGTGCATTAATATATGCAGGTGTTGTTTGTGGTAAAAAAAATAGAATTATACAAATTTGTAAAGATGCTGAAAATAAGCATAATAAAGTTTTTTGCATTGTTGAGAATAAAGATAAGCAAAATGAATTAGTAGCAAAACAATTTGAGCAACAACAAGATCAAAGTTTTGTTCCTCAATTACAAGGACAACAAAATTTAGAAAACAATTACAATGATATTCCGAACCAATTTATAAATTCAGATGAAATTGCAAATGTTTACCCATAAAAGATTCGAGTTACACGCGAACATGGTGTTTGGTTTAATAAAAAAATGTTGAAGTAATGAAATTTTTTCATTATGCAATACAAGTGATTTATCATAATTTTATAATTAAAAATCTGTGCTCTCACACAGATTTTTTTTGTTGAATATTTTTGATTTTGCAAATTAAAATGTTATAATTTAAAAGGAGAATGTTTTTTTAGGAGGAATTTTTATGGAAAGTGATAGCGATAGCTTTATTGATTTTTCAGATCAAAGTTATAGTGATAATGATGACGATCAAGAATTACAAAATTCGAAAAATAATTTAGTTGAGCAAATTAAAAATTTTAAGTATGAAATTTTAAAGCTATATAAAGAACACGAATATTTACAAATGCTAGATATATTGAGAATGGAAGTAGAATCAGAATATGTTACGCGTGAAAATTTAAAAGTATATTGTGATATTTTGTGTGAACTTGTGGTAAGATTTAGGTTAGAAGGCTGGAACATAAACTCAAAAATAGAAAAAGAAATAAAAAAAATGAGAGATAAAGTAAAAAAAATAATAGGATTTCAAGTAAAAGAAATAGAAAAAAATGATGAAGATAATGCAATTAACATACTTTTTGTTTTTACTTTTATATTTTTATTTTTGGGTTTTATAGCTGTTGGGGTTGCATCACTTTTTGGAGGACTTATTTGTTTAGCAACTTTCGGAGTATGTATTGGAATAATTTCGGGAATGTGGATTGGTTATAAATTTATTCGTATGTTTAAAAAATGGCATAGGAATAGAAATCTTTGTAAAATTTTGCAAAAAACACAGGAGATAGGTGAAAAATTTCAAGAAAATTCAGAGCGAGAAAAGCAACCAGAAAATGATTCGACAACTATTACTATTGAACAGTCATTATTTTTATATATTAGAAATAATTTATTGGTATTTGTAAGAGATTATAATGCAATTTCTGTAGAAGTTAATGAAATTTGTTTAAGAGATTTAAATAATTTGAATGAATCAAACGATGAAATAAAAATAGATGAAATAAAAAAAGTAAATTCAATAGATGATTTAATAGAATTCAATGAAAATATGCTTAATATAGTCAAAGATAAAGTATCTGAATTACAAAAAATTTTTATGGAAAAATGTCGTGAGTTTGATGATAATAATTTTATTAATACTCACCCAAATTTTTTAAAAAATTTCAAGGAATTGAAAAAAATTTCTGAGAGATTAGAAAAAATATGTAATAAATTTAAAACAGAAGATATGCCAACTAATACAAATAATGAACCTAAGCCGATACAGGGAATAAATCAGACAATTGTACAAACTGAAATATGAGATTGTTCCGCAAGTTTATAATAAAAAATCTGTGTTCTCACATAGATTTTTTTTTGAGATTTGTAATTTTGTAGTTGAAATGTTATAATTTAAAATGGAGAAATTTTTTGAGGGGGATTTTTTATGGAAAATGAATTAGAACTTTTTAATTGACGGACAAGAACTACAAAAATTAAAAAATGATTTAGTTGAGAAAATTGAAGACCTTGAATATGAGGTAAGAAGACTATACGATGAACATATACTTTTTGCAAAGTTAAACATATTAAAAATTGAAGTGGAATCAGAATATATTACACTTGAAAATTTGCAATTATATTGAGATATTTTGTGTGAACTTACAAAAAAAATTAGGGAATCAGCTGAAGGAATTAATGAAGAAATTGAAGAATTAAATTCAAAAATAAAATATGAATTTCAAAAATTGGAAGAAAAAGCTAAAATGATTCAAGAAATTGAAAAAAATACAAAACCAATTGAGTTAACGGAAAAAGTAATACTTGACGCATTATTAGAAAAAAATCTGAACAAGAATCTTCAGATGAATTGAATTTTGGGATTTTTTTGTGGTGGAGTGCTGTTGGACTTTTTATTTTTGTTGAAATGAATTATTTTGTCGTTATCCCTACAGCATTTTTTTAAGCGTTACAATGGCTGCTGCAACAGGTATTCTTGTGGAAGGAATTATTGGAACGGCAGCTGCAATTGGAGTTGTTGTTTGGGGTATTGGTAAAGCTATTAATGCATTTATGAATTGGTTCAAAAATAGGAATCTTAATAAAGTTTTACAAAAAAACACAAGGGATAGCAGAAAAAAATCCAGAAAAACAAATAGAACAAATGGTAACATTTCAAACAAAGTTATAAATCCAAATGAAATTATAAATGATTTACCATAAAAAAATATCCGATAGTTCATTCGGATATTTTTTGTTTTTTATTTAATTTATATACAAATTTTATCATAGATATAATTTAACATGAAATAATTTTTTTATATAAATTTGTTTACTTTACCATGATAAAAATTTTTTTGGAAAACATTAAAATGCGCTTGACTTATCAAGTAAAAAACATTATACTTTGTAATATAAATGTAATATTATTTATGTTTTAAAGTGGAGGGGTGATATTTATGTCAGGAAATAATGTTTCTACTGATCAAGATTTTAAAAAAATTAAAGATGCTGCATTAGAAGCAGCGCGCGAATTCTTAGATAAAATTCCTAATTGGTTTAATCGTAATGAAAATTATGTGAAGCAAGCAAAAGATTTTTTAGATGATATAGAAACTGCAAATGATATAGTTGCTTTATCAGCTTGTATAAAACCTTTTGAAAATTTTATAGAAGATTTTGTTAATAAGGAATTTTCAAGATTACCAGTAAAAGCTGCAAATACTGTTGCTAATTATATCACTGTTGATACAGTTGCTGGAGCTGTTATAGGTGTTGCAGCTGCAGCAACTGGTGTAGCCGCAGCTACATTGGCTGCAGGTCCTGTTGGAGCTGCTGTTACAGGAACTATGGCAGGTGTATGTGGAGTAGCAAAAGTATATTCTAATGCTAAAGATAAAGAAAAAGAAGAGATTAATCAGACTTTGGAAAAAGTAAAACAAACACGCAAAGATATAACTGAATATGATAAAAAAACGCAGATGCAACAAAAAAAAGAGAGAGGAAATGATAAAGAAAAAGAAAATGATAAGCAGCATACTCAAAATTCTCAAAAAGAAGGTAATACGACTATAAATATAACGGTCAAAAATGATTTAAGTAAACATCGTAAACGCAAAAAAGTTAAGCATGCTGAAAAATCAGAAGATTCGCAAGCATCAGGTAGAAAAAGTGTACTCAGAGAGCCTAAAAATAATCAAGAAGATAATGAACAAACTCAAACGAAAAATGTAGAAGTTCAGACAGAATATGAATCAAATATTGAAAAAGAAAATGAACAAAAAATAATACATGCACCAACGGAAGCAAGGGGGGATATTGCTCCACGTTATATTAACAGATTAAAAAATGAACAAGAAGCAATTGATAAACAGATTATTTTAGAGGAAAATGAAAAAAGTACTTCAACAGTACATGCGCCACGTGAACCAGAAGCTGATGTTAAATTAAGAAATAAAGCTAGACGAATGATATTAGCCAGGGCTGGAATAAATGAAAATGGAAATCAACAAAATAAACCTTTTGTAAAGAAGAAAAGCGAAGAAGAAAAAACAAAATCAAAATTTAGATAAAAAGGAAATAATCTAATATCCGAAAATTATTTCGGATATTTTTTATAAAATTATTTTCATAAATTTGTTCATTTCATTTATGACAGTGTTTCGATAGTTATTAAAGTACATTTGACTTTTGATATTAAAGTAATTACAATTCGTAACACAAACGTAACATATTTGCTTTTTTAAAGGGAGGAATTATTATGGCAAAAATTAATAATAGTGAAGATGAAAAAATGTTATTATCTTATAAAAATGATTTATTAAATCAAATTAGTAATTTTGAATCTGCGATTCCAAGATTTCGTTTTGTAAGAAAAAAGTTAATTCAAAAATTAAATGATTTTAGGGACAGGGTAAAAGGAGTAAATACTTTTAAAGATTTAAAAAAATGTACTAATAATTTATCCAAATTTGCAAAAAACTATGAGTCATATTTTAGGGAAGAAAAGTCGGCTTCGTTCGATTTGGGTGCATATTTTTTGATGCATACCCTAATTTTTACTCCGTTGGCTCTGTATATGATTTTAAATAAAAATGAAATTTTAGAGAAAAGATTTAGAAAAAATAAATTTTCCTTTGCAATTTCTTCATTTTCATATAATGTTGAAAGCGTAAAAGAAAAAGTTGAGAAAAAGCTAAACGTTGAACAAATTGATAACAACAAAAATGAAAAAAATGAGCAAGAGCAATCAGTGGAAGTAAAAGATGATAAAGCTGCTGAAGTGAAAAATGAAGTAGATAAAATTGAACAAGTTAGAGAAAACAAATTAAAACAAATTAGAGAAGAAAAAGGGGGTAAACCACTTTCAAAAATGTCCAAACAAAAATCTAGCAAACCATTAAAAGAAGTAAAATCTTCAAGTCAAAGTAAAACTGCGAAAAAGCAAAAAGATAATATAAAATAATATCCGCTAGATTTTTCAAATGATATTTATATATTTGTTTAAAAATTAAATTATAGTGACAAATTTTACTTTTGTTTTTTAAAATATTATCCTTTTAATAAATTATTAAAGGGATGTGTTTGAAGTGGAAGCAAAATCTCCTGAACAAAATTTATTAGAATTAAGTAATAACTTGATTAAAACAGTTAATAGATGTGAGACTTTAATTAAAGAAAGATGTTATGAGAAACATAAGCAAAAATTTATTTTGATGTTATATACATTATCGAGTAAAGTTTATCAAGTAAGTAGCTTTGAAGAACTTAAAGAGCTTTGTTATGTTTTACAGAAGTTGATGGAATGGATTAAAAAATCAACTAAAGATAGAATAATTCAAGTGCCAGAAGATAGAGATATTCAAAAGTTGCTTCGAGAAACGGAGCAAAATGAAAAAAGAGAAATAGTTGAAGAAGAGAAAATTTATTATGGAATAATTGAATGTATGCTTGATAAGCATTTATATCCTAGTTTTGTTATTATGTATCTTACTTCTTTATTAATTTCTTCTGGTAATTGGGTTATTGGGATTTCAAGTGGAATTTTTTGCTTTGTTGAAGGTATTCAAAGTACTAAGAAAATGATAGAAGGATATTTTAACAACAAATTTATAGAAAATGAATTTAACAATTTAGGTAAATTGATATTAGAGGTTGCGGAAAAACTTTATAAAAAAGTTAATGTAAATATTGATAAAAATGAATTATATCAATATCGTGTAGAATATTTATCAAATGAATTTAAAATAACTTTATTGCAAAACGTTAATGAGCTTAGAGATGAAGTATTTCAAATTATGGGCGATGTGAATTTTTTGCGAATTTTGGATGATTTCAGCAATAAAATTAAGAATGAAGATAATAATTTCACAAATTTAAAAGAATGGCATAAGAACTTTTGTGCAATTATAAATTTTCTTTCGCGTAATGGATTTGTATTTGAAAAATTTTATGCGCCTTGTGCAATTAGGTCATTATCTATATTAAATAGTGCGATTAATAATGAAAAATTGCGACAAAATGTGCAGCCAAACGATAAAAATGTTTTAGGACAAAGAAAAAATCATGAAAACAAAAATATTCCAATGCTAAAAATAGGTGAAGATCTTTTAGATTTAGTTCCATAGTAAAAATTAATATCCGACAATTGTTCGGATATTTTTTTTGGCGTAAAATATTTTTTGAATTTGCTTATAATAATTTTGGTGATATATATGATGCAAGTTGTTCCAATGCAATTTAAACATCTTGATGATGTTGCAAAAATTGAGAGTGAGTCAAATATTATTGCGTGGTCGAAAAATAAATTGCTCAATGATTTTTACAAGCCTTATTCATTTTATTTTGTTGCGCTCAAAAATAATTTTGTTTGTGGCTATTCAAGTATGTATTGCAAACGTGATGCTCATATTACAAATATTATTGTAGCTGAAAAATTTCGCCGTATAGGTATTGGTTCACTACTATTGCAAAATTTAATTGATATCGCTATGCAAAAAAAATTTGACTGTTTGACTTTGGAAGTTAAAATAAGTAATATTATTGCACAACATCTTTATACTAAATTTGGCTTTAAACCTATTCACTTCAAAAAAAATTTCTACTTAGATACCAATGAAGATGCGATTGTTATGCAAAAATATTTTTAGGAGGTCACCTATAATGCCTAAAGAATTAACTTATAAGCAGCTTAAAAAAAATTGCGACCCTAAATCTTTTGACTTCAAAACGACAAAAGAATTAGATGGCTTCGATGATACTATTGGCCAAAAACGTGCACTAAAAGCTCTAGAATTTGGCTTACGTGTTAAAACTAAAGGTTTCAACATTTTTGTTAGTGGTATAAGTGGAATTGGTAAAACTGGTTTTGTAAAAAAAGTTGCACAAAAAATCGCTGATACTGAACAAATTCCACCTGATTTATGTTATGTCTATAATTTTGATGACCCAAAATTTCCAAAAAAATTAATTTTGCCCGCAGGTTTTGGCAAAATTTTTAAGGATGAAATGGCGGAATTAATAAATTATTTGACGGACGATTTGCCAAAAGTTTTTAACTCTAAAGATTATGAGGAACGAAAGCTTCAGATTATCCAAAAATATCAGGACAAGAAAGATAAAATTATTCAGGATATTACCGTGCAGGCACAAGAACAAAATTTTAGTGTCAAGTCAAAAAATAGCGGCATTTATTTTATGCCAATGATTGATGGCCAAGTTATATCTGAAGAGCAATTTGACAGTTTGCCGCAGGAACAAAAAGATATTATTACAAAAAATTCATTGGTTATGCAAAATCATGCGTCGGAAATTATGAGTGAGCTGAAAGATTACGAAAAAAGTATGAATAAAGAAATTGACGCGCTCGATTATAGTATCGGTTTATTTGAGGTTGGGCGTCAAATGAGTAATTTGTTTGATAAATATTCTGAGCATGAAAATGTCGTAAATTATTTGCAAGAGGTCAAGGAAAGTATTTTGGACAATATTAATGAATTTTTAAAAGATGATGATGCCGAAGAAGAGCCACAGCAATTGATGTTACCATTGAAAGTGAAAAAAGATTCTGACATTTTTCTTAAATATAAAGTTAATGTTTTGGTTGATAATTCAAATTTGATTTGTGCACCAGTTATCGCTGATTTTAATCCAACTTATTCAAATTTGTGCGGCGAAATTGAGTACGAAAATGAATTCGGAAACTTGACGACTGATTTTACTAAAATAAAGTCGGGGCTTTTGCATAAAGCCAATGGTGGCTATTTAATTTTGCAGGCAACCGATATTTTTAAAAATAATTCGTCATGGGAAGCAATTCAGCGTGTTTTGAAAACCGACAAAATTTCTATTGAGCCGCCGCGCGAAGTTAATACCGGTTTCGCAATTTCTAGTTTGACGCCTGAATCTTTTGACGCCAATGTGAAAATTATTATTGTCGGAAATGAAAGCTATTATCGAACGCTGTATCAGTGCGATGAAGATTTCTCGCGTATGTTTAAAATTTTGGCCGATTTCGATTATGAAATGGATTTTTGTGAAAAATCTGTCGAAGATACTTTGCATTTCATCAAAAATTTTATTGTGCAAAATAAGATAAAAGATTTGGATGTCGATGCCGTTGCTGCGATAATTGAGCATTCTTCAAGACTTGCTGAGTCACAAAAAAAATTATCTGCGCGCTATAATTTGTTGGCCGAAATCATGACGGAGGCAGATGCGTGGGCAACTTTGGATAATGAAAAAATTATCACGCGCTTCTACATTGAAAAAGCTATTGACGAAGGTAAAAATCGTTTGAATATGTATGAAGAAAAGTTGACAGAAATGATTAATGATGATTACATTATGATTGATACGCAAGGCGAAGTTATTGGGCAAATTAATGGGCTTGCCGTTCTTGACACCGGCAATTATGTTTTCGCAAAGCCATCAAGAATTACTGCTACAACTTATGTCGGAAAAGCTGGCGTTATTAATATTGAAAAAGAGGCCGAGATGAGTGGCAGCATACACGAAAAAGGTATTCAAGTTTTAATTGGATATCTCGGGCAAACTTATGCACAAGATTTTCCACTCGCACTTTCATGTCGGGTTTGTTTTGAACAAAATTATAATGGTGTGGATGGCGACAGCGCTTCCAGTTCAGAGTTATATGCTGTTCTTTCAAGTTTATCTGATTTGCCAATAAGACAAGACATTGCTGTTACGGGAAGCATTAATCAACGCGGTGAGATACAAGTTATTGGTGGCGTTACGCATAAAATTGAGGGCTTCTTTGAATTATGTGAGAAACGTGGCTTGACGGGGACGCAAGGCGTTATAATTCCCGAGCATAATGTAAACGATTTGACATTGAATAATAAAGTTGTCGAAGCGGTTAAGCATGGTCAATTTCATATTTATCCGATAAAACATATTGACGAAGGTATTGAAATATTGACAGGCGTGCAGGCCGGACAGAGAGATTTTAAGGGGAATTATCCGGTGGATTCTGTGCATGGGTTGGCGATGGAAAAGCTTAAAAGATTTTACAAACAATCGATTGATAGTGAATAAAATTTTGATTGGTGATGAATTTGTATTTAATTGATTTTATGATTAAAAATAATTTGAGTTTGTCTTGCGCCGAATCATGTACGGGTGGATTGTTGTCAGCTAAATTTGTCGATTTCGCTGGAATATCCAAAATTTTTTTCGAAGGAATTGTAGCTTACAACAACACCGCAAAAGTAAAAAGATTAGGCGTTAGCAAAGAAACGTTAAGAAAATTTGGCGCCGTAAGCGAGCAGACAGCTTTGGAAATGTTAAATGGATTAGAAACCGATATTCGTATTTCTACGACAGGAATTGCAGGACCTACGTCAGACAATTCTCAAAAACCTGTCGGACTTGTTTATATTGGTTTGAAAATAAATGATAAATCTTATATACAAAAATATAATTTTATGGGCGACCGTGAAAGCATTCGTAATCAAACTGTCAATGCCGCTTTAGATTTTTTGGGTGAAAAATTGTTGGTGAATATCGATGAAAAAAATTGTGAGAACGAAAAAGGTTATTAAAGGCGTAATAAATTTGCCTGCTGACAAATCTATTTCACATCGCGCATTGATTCTTGGTGCAATTGCGAATGGCCAAACTCAAATAAAAAATTTTTCGTTCAATAATGCATGTCGAGCAACTTTAAACTGTTTGAAAGATTTGGGCGCAGATATAAAAAATTTGTCCAACAAAGTTGTCATAAATGGCCATGATTTTTTACAGCCAAAAAAAATTTTAAACGCACAAACTAGTGGCACAACTCTTCGATTAATGCTGGGGCTTTTAGCAGCTCAAAAATTTCCGTCACAAATAAAATGTATCGGCTCGTTGAAAAAGCGGCCGATGAGTAAGTTATTAGAAGCGCTCAGAAAAATGGGCGCAAAAATAACTTTACGTGACGGAACATTTTTTATTGAGCCAAGCCAACTTTCACCGATTGAATATAAAATGCCAGTACCAAGTGCACAAATTAAATCGGCTGTAATTTTGACAAGTTTATTTTGCAGTGGAACGACAAAAATTATTGAACCTATAAAATCTCGTAATCATACGGAAACAATGATAAATTATTTTGGTGGTAAGGTTTTTTGTCATGACAATAAAATTTTATGTGTTGGTCATCAAAGTTTGATAGGCAAGAAAATGAATTTACCGGCAGATACGTCTTCTGCCGCATTTTTTATTGTTCTCGCTTTAGTTTTTCCCGGTGCACATATTATTTTACGAAACGTGCTTGTAAATCCAAGACGAACCGGTTTGATACGAGTTTTGCAAAAAATGGGCGCGAAAATTTTTATCAATAATCAGCACGAAATTTATCCTGGTGAAGATGTTGCCGATATCGAAGTTTGTTCGTCACAATTGAAATCAATTCAAATTTGTGGCGATATTGTTGTCGATATGATTGATGAATTTCCAGCGTTTATTGTTGCTGCATTGTTTGCCAAAGGTACGAGTATTGTAAAAAATGCTAGACAATTAAAGTTCAAAGAATCTGACAGAATTATGACTGCTACTGAAGAATTTAACCGTTTAGGTGCAAAAATTAAGCCCACATCCGATGGAATGATTATCGAAGGTGGGTTTGATTTAAATAAAAATTGTGAGGTTTTTTCGCACGGTGACCATCGAATTGCAATGAGTTTAGCAATTTTTGCAATTGCGGCCAATAAAGAACTGGTGATAAATGATGCACAATGTATCGATGATTCGTTTCCAGGTTTCTTTGATTACTTAGACATATTTTTTTGATATTTATTTGTCAAATTTTTTACGCGCATCAAACATTCTTGCTTTTTGCTTTCATAATTGACAGTTATTTCTTTAATTATGCGTGCGATTTCTCGCATATCATCTATGTCCATTCCGCGAGTTGTAACGGCTGGAGTTCCGAGTCTTATACCGCTCGCTATCGACGGTTTTTGAGTTTCAAATGGAACCGTATTTTTATTGCAAGTGATTCCGATTTCGTCCAAACGCTTTTCTGCTTCTTTGCCCGTTATTCCCATGTTACGTAGGTCAACCAACAATAAATGATTGTTCGTACCACCTGACACCAATTTAAAATTTAATGTCAAAAGTTCAGTTGCAAGTGCCTGCGCATTTGCAATTATTTTTTTACAGTAAATCTTAAATGAATCATCGAGTGCTTCCTTAAATGCAACAGCTTTCGCCGCAATTACATGCATCAGTGGCCCGCCTTGTATACCAGGAAACACAGCTTTATCAATTTTTTCGGCATATTCTTTTTTACACAAAATTATTCCGCCACGTGGTCCACGCAAAGTTTTATGCGTAGTTGATGTAACAAAATCAGCATATGGTACGGGATTTTGATGTAAACCTGTTGCAATTAAGCCAGCAATATGCGCCATATCAACCATTAAATATGCGCCAACTTCTTTTGAAATTTCAGCAAATTTTTTAAAATCAATTGTACGTGGATAAGCGCTTGCGCCTGCAATTATAAGTTTTGGCTTGTTTTCTTTTGCAATCTCGCGCACTTGGTCGTAATCAATCATTTCAGTTGATTGGTCGACGCCGTACGAAACAATTTTAAAATATCGTCCGGAAAAGTTTACATGACTACCATGAGTTAAATGCCCGCCGTGTGACAAATCCATACCCATGATTGTGTCGCCGGGATTCAAAACTGCAAAAAAAACTGCCATGTTTGCTTGCGCGCCGGAATGTGGCTGAACGTTTGCATGCTCAGCGCCAAACAATTTTTTAAGTCTTTCGCGTGCGAGATTTTCAACTATATCAACATTTTCGCAGCCGCCGTAATATCTTTTTGACGGATAACCTTCTGCGTATTTATTTGTAAGTGGCGAACCCATTGCTGCCATAACAGCTTTGGAGACAAAATTTTCTGACGCAATTAATTCAATTTTATTATTTTGTCTGTCAATTTCTTTTGTAATTGCGGCCGCAATTTCTGGGTCAACTTTTTCGATTTCGCTAAAATCGTACATCTAATTCACTCCATTCAAAATCTTTCGTAAAAATCAAAACTTGTTCTCAATAAATTTTTCTAATTTAACTTTTAAATCTAAGCCGTTACCGCCACGAATGACGTGTAATTTTATTTCATCATTGATTTTACATTTGCTAATTAAATTTGACAATTCTTCTATGGTATAAACAGTTTTATCGTTAAATTTTGTTATCACGTCGAATTCTCGAACGCCGTATTTTTCAGCGTTAGAGTTAGTTACGACAGAATTTACAAATACGCCGATTGTTGGCAAGCCGTATTCGTCAGCAATTTTTTGCGTGATATTGATTCCCATGATTCCTAAGTAAGGTTTATTTGGTGAATTCATAATTTCTTCGACAATTGTTTTGACATTATTTGCGGGAATGCAGAACGCAATTCCTTCGACTGTAAATTTTGCATATTTTGCCGTTGTTATACCGATTACTTCGCCTGAAGAATTTATCACGGCGCCACCACTATTGCCGGTATTAATCGATGCGTCAATTTGCATTACATTAAGTTCTTTGCCATCGACACTAATTTTTTTATCTTTAGCACTTATTATTCCAGAGGTTACTGAATTTCCTTCGCCCAACGCATTTCCAATTGCAATAATTTTTTCACCAACGAGTGCCTCATCAGAATTTCCAAAGCGTGCTACTTTTATATTAGTAATATTTTGGCTTGCCAAATCTTTTTTATTGACACTTATAACTGCTAAATCTGATTGTGCATTTTTTCCGACAGGTTGTGCTGGAATTGCCTGCGAATTTTCTATCGTTATACTTACAGTATCTGCGCCATTTATTACGTGGCAATTCGTAACGATATAAACTTTTTCATCATCTTCGTAAAAAATTATTCCGGAACCTGAACCATCTTGTTGAATTGGGAAGCCGAAAAACATATCACTTTTTGTTGTCGAAACCGTATTTATTACGACAACTGATTTCGTTACATTATTTATTATTGAAACTGAGTCTTGATTGTCAATAGATGATGTTGGCTCATTAGTTGTAAATGAAAAATTATTATCTTCATTGTTTGAATATCTATTTAAGAAATTATTAACGAGACCGGTACCGAAACCGAATCCAAATCCAATTGCACTACCGCCTAAAATACTTGCGATACAAACTAAAGCGATGATACCGGTAATTTTTTCACGTTTACGACGTTTATTAACAATTTTTACGTAATCAATTTCATCATGATTAAGTTGGTCCGAATTTTTTTGCTCATTATCTTCCATAATTAATTCCTCCCTAAAAATAATTTTTTATGTTAAAATACAAAATTAAAACGTGAGGTAAGTATAATGATTCTGAAAATTATAACGCAAATTTTCCTAAAATGCAAAAATGATAATATTAATACGATTTCAAATCAATTAACCTATAAAATTTTACTCTCACTATTCCCATTTGTAATATTTTTAATGACATTAATCGCATACTTTAATCTCGATATAAATATTTTACTCATGAAAGTTAGTAATATGATACCGATACAGGCAATGGGAATAGTAAATTTATTTATCACCGAAGTTGTTACTAAAAAAAATATCCAATTACTCTCATCAAGTTTATTAATAAGTATATTTAGTGCGTCGTCTGGTTTCTCATCAATTATTAAATGTATAAATAAAATTTACTGCCAATATGACTCACGGAATTTTTTAGTTATTCGTATAATAAGTATTTTTTGCGTAATATTTTTTGCACTCTCATTAATTTTATGCATTATCTTAATCGTATTCGGTAACAAAATTTTCTCGTCACTCTCTATCTATTCCCCAATTAGTATAATTTTTCGTTACTTTACCTCAATTTTTCTTTTAACATTTTTCTCCGCATTAATTTATAAAATTTCTATTAGCCGTAAAATAAATTTTTTATCATTACTTCCCGGCGCAATGTTTTGTGCATGCGGCTGGATAGTTTTAAGTTCCGCTTTTAATTTCTACGTAAATAATTTCTCTCGCTACTCAACTTTTTACGGTAGTGTCGGTAGTATTTTTATTTTAATGCTTTGGATTAATTTACTCATTAATGTTTTACTTATTGGAATTGAAATAAATTATTGGCTTGATAGAGATGGAGATGAAACTCATGAGCACGAAAGTTATTCAAATCGGTAATATAAAAATTGGCGGAGAAAATAAAATTGCAATTCAATCAATGACTAATAAAAAAAATGTCAACGATATTATTGCACAAATTAATTTGCTTGAAAGTGCAGGTTGTGAAATTATTCGGTGTGCTGTCCCAAATTTTGAAATGGCTCAAGCTTTTAAAATTATAAAAAGCCGTATAAAAATTCCGCTCGTTGCCGACATACATTTTGATTATAGATTAGCTATCGAAGCAATAAAAAATGGCGCCGATAAAATTCGTATCAATCCCGGAAATATTGGTTCACGTGAAAAAATTAAAGCTGTTTTGGATTATGCCAAACAATATAAAATTCCAGTTCGTATTGGTGTAAATTCCGGTTCGCTCGAAAAATCTCTCATCGAAAAATATAATGGTGTAACGGCACAAGGTTTGGCTCAAAGCGCATTGAATCATGTAAAATTGTTTAATGATTACGATTTCGACGATATAGTTTTATCGGTAAAATCTTCAAGCGTTCCACTATCAATCGAAGCTTACAAAATTTTATCGTGCCAAACAAATTATCCTTTACATATCGGAATTACTGAAGCTGGAATTGACCCGATAAAATCTGCCGTTGGAATCGGTGCAATTTTATCAATGGGAATTGGCGATACAATTCGTGTTTCACTTACTGATGAACCTGTCAAAGAAATTGAATGTGCAAAAAAAATTTTGAGTGCATTAGAATTACGAAATTTTGGTATCGAATTCGTATCGTGTCCAACTTGTGCACGTACTCAAATCGATTTAATTAAAATTGCAAATCAAGTCAAAGATAAATGCAAAAATATTGATAAAAAAATTAAGGTCGCCATCATGGGATGCGCGGTTAACGGACCTGGTGAGGCAAAAGATGCTGACATTGGAATTGCTGGCGGAATTAAAACTGGACTTTTATTTAAAAAAGGCGTTATAATTAAAAAAGTTCGTGAGGATGAACTCGTTGACGAACTTGTTAGACAAATTAATTTATTATGATTCAGGAGGAATTTTTTATGGACCCTAGAGCTTTTATTTTAGGTTGTTCTGCAATTGGTGCAGGTATCGCTATGATAGCGGGTATCGGTCCCGGAATTGGTCAAGGTTATGCAGCAGGTAAAGGTGCAGAAGCTGTTGGACGTCAGCCGGAAGCTCGTTCAACTATTATGAGTACAATGCTTGTTGGTGCGGCAGTTGCTGAGACTACTGGCATTTATGGATTAATTGTCGCAATGATATTAATGTTTGCGAATCCTCTAATTGATAAATATATTTCACTTTTAGGGATGTAGGAGGAAAAATTTTGGACAGGATAATTGGCTTTGACAATCAATTAATCATACAAATTTTCTTTCAATTTTTTAATACATTAGTTTGTGTAATGATTCTTTATCATTTTTTATATAAGCCTGTAAAGAAATTCATGCAAAATCGTACAAATCGTATTGCAAAAGAAATAAATGATACAGAAAAAAATTCTGCTCAAGTACAAAAATTAAAGAGTGATTACGAGCAAAAATTGGTACAAATTGAGAACGAAAAGAATGAGATATTAGAGGCGGCGCACAAACAAGCCATTATTAATAAAGATTTAATTATTACGGAGGCAAAACGTGAGGCCGCAAAAATAATAGAGCGTGCTAATCTCGAAATTAAATATGAAAAACAGCAAATTCATGCCGATATGAAAAATCAAGTTGTTAATATTTCTTGGATTGTTATAAGCGATTTTTTGCAAAATAATTTGGACAGTGAGATGCAAAATAAACTGGTAGATTTAGCTTTAAAAAAAATGGGTGAAACAAAATGGTAATCTCAAAAATTTACGCGCAAGTTCTATTTGAATTAGCAAATGAAGATAATTGCCTCGATTTAATTTCTGCTGATTTAAAATTTGCGCGTCAAAATGTTTTTAATAACCAACAATTCATATCGCTATTCCTCAATCCAAATATAAAATTTGCGGATAAATCTGCTATTATTAAAAAAATTTTCACAGATAATAAATTACTTGTGAATTTTTTTTTAGTAATGCTCCAAAAAAACAGGTTCGCACATGTGAATTCTGTTATTGAAATTTTTTTCAATTTGTATAATAAATCCCAAAATATTTTGAATGCGTCAATTCGTTCCGCCGTACCACTATCTCAAAATGTTTTGACAACCGTGCAAAATATCCTTGAAAAAAAATTCCATGCAACTATCGTTTTGGAAAATATTATTGACAAAAATGTTTTGGGCGGTTTCATTGTAAAAATTGATGAAACCCTCATCGATTTGAGTATTAGTTCGTATCTCGCTAATTTCAAAAAATATCTTTTCAATTTGAATTTGCAAGAATGGAGTGGAAATTCACTATGAGTTTGAACCTTGAAGAAGTTGCCAATATCATTAAGCACGAAATTAAAAATTATGACTCAATCTCCGATGTCTCTCAAGTCGGAACTGTTGTACAAGTTAATGACGGTATCGCTCATGTCTACGGCTTGACAAATGTTATGAGCGGTGAGCTCGTTGAGTTCGACAATAATATTTTCGGTATGGCTATGAATCTCGAAGTCGACAGCGTTGGCGTAATTATTTTCGGTAACGCTGATGAAATTTCCGAAGGCAGTCAAGTTAAGTTAACTAATAAAGTCGTAGAAGTTCCTGTCGGTGATTCATTGCTCGGCAGAGTTGTTAATGCACTCGGTGAACCAATTGATGAAAAAGGTCCGATTGTTTCAAAAATTAAAAAGCCGATTGAAAAAGTTGCACCAGGTGTTATCACGCGTAAAGAAGTAAATGTTCCGTTACAAACGGGAATTAAAGCGATTGATGCAATGGTTCCGATTGGCCGTGGTCAGCGTGAATTGGTTATTGGTGATCGCCAAACTGGTAAAACAGCAATTTGTATCGACGCTATAATAAATCAGAAAAACAAAAACGTTTATTGCGTTTATGTTGCAATTGGACAAAAAATGTCAACGATTACGCGCATTGTTAAAACGCTAACAGATTACGGCGCTTTGGATTACACAACAATTGTTGTTGCCAGTGCGGCTGATAGTGCGTCAATGCAATATATTGCGCCGTACGCAGGCTGTACGATGGCGGAAGAGTGGATGGAGCACGGTAAAGATGTTTTGATTGTGTACGATGATTTGTCAAAACATGCTGTCGCTTACCGAACCATGTCATTGCTTTTACGGCGGCCGCCTGGTCGTGAAGCATATCCCGGCGATGTTTTTTATCTCCATTCGAGATTGCTGGAAAGGTCGGCACGTTTGTCAAAAGAATATGGCGGCGGTTCGATTACGGCGTTACCAATAATTGAAACTCAAGCGGGCGATGTTTCCGCGTACATTCCGACAAATGTTATTTCCATTACTGATGGACAAATTTATTTGGAAACTGAATTGTTTAATTCAGGAATACGGCCGGCTATAAATCCTGGATTGTCAGTTTCAAGAGTTGGAGGCAGTGCGCAGATTAAAGCAATGAAAAAAGTTGCGGGGCCAATTCGAATTGAACTTGCACAATATCGTGAGCTTGAAGCTTTTTCACAATTTGGTTCCGAACTTGATGCGGATACATTGAAGCGATTGGAAAAAGGTAAAAGACTTTTGGAAATTTTAAAACAAAAACAATATGAGACGATGGCAGTTGAGGATGAAGTTATTATTTTGTATGCTGTAACGCAAAATTATTTGGACGATGTACCGCTTGAAAAAGTTTTGGAGTTTGAAAATGAATTTTTGATTTACGTTAATAAATTCCACAAGGATATTATTGACGAAATTGCCGATAAAAAAGATATTTCTGATGCGTTGGAAATAAAAATTAAAAAAGCTATTGACAAATTTAAAGCTGAAAATCTCCAGCTTTTATAAAAATTTTGAGGTGCCGCAATGTCTATAAAAGATATGAAATATCGGATAAATAGCGTAAAAAATATCCGTCAAATTACAAAAGCGGTTGGTTTAGTTTCTTCGACTCGTTTGCAACGGATGCGGACTAAATTTGAAAGTTCGCGTCAATTTTTTTCCCAAATCGAAAATTTAAATGTTTCTAGCAAATTTTTTTGTCAGCCTAAAAGCAAACGTTGTGTGATTTTGGTTGTAAGCGACAAAGGTTTATGTGGCAGTTATAATTTAAATATCGGGCGTTTCGCTGTTGATTTGTATCGCGAAAAAAAAAATTCAGCACTGATGATAATAGGAAGCAGTGGTGCGGAAATTGTTCGTCGTAATAATATTGCGCCTGATAGAATTTTTACTGGTGCAGATGAAAATTATGTTTCAGAAATTGCGGACGCAGCGATTTCTTTTTATCATGATGATTATGAAATTTATTTGGCGTACACAAAATTTTATTCAGCTGTGAAAACTGTTCCGACTTATAAAAAAATTTTACCAATGAAAAAATCTAACGTTATCTTTGAACCTGATGAAAAAACTGTTGTCGATTTTTTTGTACCAAATTATGTTCGTGCTGCTATTTCTTCCGCTATTTTAGAAGCTAGTGTTTGCGAGCAAAGTACGCGCATGATGAATATGAATGCCGCTACGGAAAATGCGAATGAAATGATTAATAATTTGGTCTTGAAATATAATCGCCTCCGCCAAAATCAAATTACTCAGGAATTAACTGAAATTATTGGCGGCGCTGATGCTTTAAATGATTAGGAGTGTGAAAAAATTTGGATAACTACGGTAAAATCGTTCAAATTATTGGCGCCGTTATCGATATCGAATTCGATTATGCACCTAAATTAAATAATGCTATCGAAATTCAAAATGGTGATAAAAAAATTATCGCTGAAGTCGTTCAACATCTTGGCTCAAATATCGTACGCTGTATCGCGATGTCCTCAACTGATGGCTTACGTCGTAATACCAAAGCTTTCGATACCCAAAATCCTATTATGGTTCCCGTCGGTGATAAAACTTTAGGTCGAATGTTCAATGTTATTGGCGAACCGATTGACAATATTCCTCAACCTAATTCTGTTGAGAAATGGCCGATACATCGTAAAAGTCCTGATTACTTCGAATTATCTACTACAACTGAAATTTTAGAAACCGGCATAAAAGCTATCGATTTATTGTGTCCGTATTTAAAAGGTGGAAAAATTGGTTTGTTTGGCGGCGCTGGTGTTGGTAAAACTGTTTTGATTATGGAATTGATTCGCAATATTGCTAGTGAACACGGTGGATATTCAGTTTTTTCTGGCGTTGGTGAGCGTACGCGCGAAGGAAATGATTTGTACAATGAAATGAAAGATTCCGGCGTAATAGATAAAACGGCGTTGGTATTTGGACAAATGAATGAGCCGCCGGGCGCAAGAATGAGAATTGCGCTCACAGGTTTGACTATTGCAGAATATTTTCGTGATGTTTCGCATCAAGATGTTTTACTTTTTATTGACAATATTTTTCGATTTGTGCAGGCAGGCTCAGAAGTTTCAGCGCTTCTTGGACGAATGCCAAGTGCCGTTGGATACCAACCTACTTTGGCAAATGAACTTGGCGCACTCCAAGAGCGAATTACGTCGACTAAAAATGGTTCGATTACATCGGTGCAAGCGATTTATGTTCCAGCAGATGATTTAACTGACCCAGCGCCTGCAACAACTTTTACGCATCTTGATGCGACGACAGTTTTGTCGCGTTCAATTGTCGAACTTGGAATTTATCCGGCAATTGATCCGTTGGAATCGAGTTCACGAATTCTTGACCCACTTATTGTTGGAGAGGAGCATTATAAAGTTGCGCGAGGCGTACAGGAAATTTTACAGCATTACAAAGAATTGCAAGATATAATTGTCATTTTGGGAATGGATGAACTTTCGGAGAGCGACCGTTTAATTGTAAATCGTGCGCGGAAAATTCAAAGATTTTTGTCACAACCATTTTTTGTTGCTGAAAAGTTTACGAATTATCCGGGCAAATATGTTCCAATTTCTGAAACTATTCGTGGTTTTAAAGAAATTTTGGATGGAAAGCACGACAATATTCCTGAAGGATTTTTTTTAAATGTCGGAACTATTGACGAAGTTTTGGCAAAGGTGAATGCTGATGGCCAAACTTAATGTGAAAATAAATTCTGTCGATAAAAATCTTTATGACGGTTTGGCTGACATTGTTGTTATGAAAACGGTGGACGGCGAACTTGCTGTTATGGCTAATCATATTCCAATGGCAACGATTTTGAATGCGCCTGTTAAGATAAAAAATGATGAAAAGGAAATTTTTATTGACATAAAAAATGCGATTGCTAAAGTTTCGGATAACACGCTCTCGATAATAAATTTTAATTAGGAAGGTTCGTATGGCTGATAAAATTACAATAGCAGTTGACGCGATGGGCGGCGATAACGCACCGCACGAAATCATTAAAGGCTGTATCGATGCTGCAAATAAAAACGTGAAAATAATTTTGGTTGGTAAAAAAAATTTGATAGAATCTCAGAAATTTAATTTTACGGACATAGAAATTTTGAATGCAACCGAAGTGATTAATACCGAAGATTCACCAATATGGGCACTGAAAAATAAAAAAGATTCATCAATTGTAAAAGGTTTAAATTTGGTTAAAGAAAAAATTGCGGACGGATTCGTTTCGGCCGGTAATACCGGTGCAATTTTGTCTTGTGCTACAATTTTGCTCAAACGTATTCCAAAAATAAATCGTCCAGCATTAGCAACACCTTTGCCAAATATTAACGGCATTTCACTTTTGCTTGACAGTGGTGCAAATGTTGAATGTAAACCAATTTATTTAGAACAGTTTGCAAAAATGGGTTCAGTTTATATGGAAAATGTTATGGGCATAAAAAATCCACGCGTTGGATTGGTTAACGTTGGGGTTGAAGATACGAAAGGCAATGCATTGACAAAGGAAGCTTACGAAATTTTGAAAAACTCAAATTTAAATTTTATTGGCAATGTTGAAGCGCGTGATATTCCCGCTGGTATCGCAGACGTAATAGTTTGTGATGGATTTACTGGGAACGTGATTTTAAAAAATACTGAAGGTGTTGCGCAAAATATTTTCAAGATGTTGAAAACTGAACTAAAGAAAAATTTTTCAAGAAAACTTGGCGCTATTTTAGCTAAGCCAGCTTTTATAAATATGAAAAAGAAATTTGATTATGCAGAAATTGGTGGCGCTCCATTTTTAGGTTTAACTTCAATTGTAGTTAAAGCGCATGGGTCATCAAATGCAAAAGCTATCAAAAATGCAATTTCACAATGTGTAAATTTTATTAAGGCTGATGTTACAAAAAAAATAAATGATTAACTCTTAAAAAACAAAACCGTTCTTTTTTTGTAAAAAAAGGACCATAATCAGCTTTTTCAAAGCTGCTTCATGAAAAAACTTTATAAAAAATCTTTGTGCGTTTGCACAAAGATTTTTTTTGTTAAAGTTCTTTTATTACTTTTCTTTCAAGAAAAGTAAAGGTTTTATTTTTATTTCTATTTTTTAGAGATTAATTTATTCCAAGTAGCAAGTTCAGAGAAAGCAAATTTTTTTACTGAATCATTTTCTGTTTCGCAAATGTTTATATTTTTTCCGTCAATAGATGATAATTCAAACAAAGTATCTTGACATTGAATAGTTTCGAAAAGCCGCATCTTTTGAAATTCATCGGTAAAAAATTTACCATTATAAACGTCATAGAAATATGGAATTGTCGAGAATAATTTAAAATCAATTCGGTTGTCAATCGAACTTAAAAGCATGGGTATTGTGCCAATGTAACCTGACTCAATAATCATAATTTTTTCTTGTTTAATTTCGCTCAATAAATTTTCAAGTGATTGAATCAATTTGTCAAAATTTCTTTTAGTTTTTATTTCATTTTTGACGTAAATCTTTAACTCATAAAAATTTTTAATGCCAGAATCAAGTGCATCAAAAATAATATTTTGAATTTCGCTGTAAATATCGTCGTCAAAAAAAGATAAATATTTTCGACTTATAAAAAGTGGATAAATTTCAAATTTACAATTTGAATTCCATTTGTTAAATGCTAAGTATGGCAGCAAAGCGTCGCGCAATAAAAAACAATACGCTGTATTTAAATCAGCGGTTTCAAAAATATTTCGTGAATAATTTAAAATATCGTAAAAAATTTCAGGTGGCGAAGTTGCTTCATATAATTCCATTTGATTTTTCAAATATGTTATATATTCATTCAAATCGTGCTGTTCATTTTTATATTTCAAATCAGATTTTATAGTAAATTTTTTCATGGGAAATGGAATTTCATTATTTTTTAATATGAACGAATTCAAACGCGTTATCACATTTGTTTTTTGATTTATGAAATCATAAGAACTTTGATAACCTTCATCTTTTATATCTTCCAAAAATTTTAGTAATACTTTCGCTTCGTGAATAATTTTTTGTGGAGCATTAAGTGAATAATTTGTTTCATAAAAATTTAGACGTAAGTTAAAAAATTTTATACTATAAGAAATAAATCCCATAATTTCCACCTGATTTTATAAAAAAATCCGCCTAAGCGGATTTTAAATAAGGAGTTTCATGAATAAAAAAATGCGGAAAAGAAGGGATTTGAACCCTTGCATCGATTAACTCGACCTACTCCCTTTCCAAGGGAGCCCCTTCAGCCACTTGGGTACTTTTCCATAAAAAAGGAGCGGAGAGAGTGGGATTCGAACCCACGGCTCCTTACGGAGACACCAGTTTTCAAGACTGGCTCCTTAAACCACTCGGACATCTCTCCACGATTCAACATTTTTAATTTTATAATGAGAAGAGGAAAAAGTCAAGCTTATAATTTTTTAAAAGTAATAGCGAGAGTGAGACTCAAAATATAGTTAGCGCCGGCATTTTTTAGCATTTGAGAGCACTCATTAATTGTAGTTCCAGTCGTAAAAATATCGTCGAGCAAAATAATATTTTTACCGCTAACATTTTTACAACTAAAAGCGCCAATTAAATTACGTTTACGTTCGTGGAAATCTAAAAGCCATTGAGGCTTCGTATTCCGTATTCTTTTGAGTAAATCCGTACGTAATGGTATTTGAAATTTTTGTGCAAGATTTTTTGCCAAAATTTCCGATTGATTAAAGCCACGGTCACGCTTACGAGCTTTATGTATCGGCACAGGAATTATATAATCAATTTGAGAAATGTCAAGATTTATTTCATTGGCCATAATTTTTGACAAACCTTTGCCAATTGCGGGATGATTTTTAAATTTAAAACGATGAATCAAATCTGAAATTACATCGTCATAGATAAAAAGTGAAAAATTTTTGTCAAAGAAAACTTTTTCATGAGTTCGCGCGCAAATGCCACATAAATTTCCAAAATCAATTGGCCGACTACATTTCTCACAACGTTTTGAATTTATTGGCGTAATTAAATTTTTACATTCATCGCACAAAAATTTTTGTGTTCCAAATTCAAAAATATTGTTGCAAACGATACATCGCGGCGGATAAATTAAATCTAAAATGAAATTAAACATCGTTAATCTTATCCAATGATTTGATGCGATAATCCAGCGCAGAATACCGCTCAAACTTTTTTTTATTTTTTATCATTGAGTAAACTGTTTGCGGCAAGCCAATCATTATGACTAAATCTTTTGCACGCGTTACGGCCGTATATAATAAATTTCGATTCATAAGCATTGGCGGACCGCCGAAAATTGGAACAACAATTGATTTATATTCACTACCTTGAGATTTATGAATAGTAATTGCGTAGGCTAAATCAATTTCATCAAGCTGAGTGAAATCATAATCGACAAATTTATTGTCGTCAAATTTAATTGTTATTTTCTTGTGATACTCATCAATTTTTTCGATGAAACCGGTATCGCCATTAAAAACGCCTAATCCGTTAGCGACACAAATATTATTTTCAAAACATTGCCACTCGAGCGAATAGTTATTTTTTACTTGCATAACTTTGTCGCCCTCACGGTAAATATAATTGCCAAATTCTTTTTCATTTTTTAACATACTTGATGGATTTAATTTTTCTTGTAAAATTTTATTTAAATTAATTGTACCGAGTTCACCACGTTTCATTGGCGCTAAAACTTGAATTTCAGATATATCGTTGGAATTTAATTTACGAGGAATTCGATTCGCAACCATCTCAATTATCGTATTGATAATCGAATTTGAATCAGGCTTATAAATGAAAAAAAAGTCGTCACTTTTAGAATTTAAATCAAATTGCTCACCATTATTTATTTTATGCGCATTAATAATAATTGAACTTTGTGATGCTTGACGAAAAATCTTGTCAAGCCGTACAACTTTAGTCTTACCGCTTTCAATTAAATCATGCAAAATATTTCCCGGGCCAACTGATGGAAGTTGGTCAACATCGCCTACCAAAATTAATTTCGTATCAATAGCGGTTGCTTTGAGCAAACTATACATAAGTGTGATATCAATCATCGATGCCTCATCCACAATTATATAATCCGCTTTGACGGGATTGTTCTCATCACAATTAAATTTTTGTGCGTCATCAAAATTTATTCCAAGCAATCGATGTATGGTTTTCGCTTCAAAATTTGTTGCCTCCGACATTTTTTTTGCCGCACGACCTGTTGGTGCACAAAGTTCAATATAATTCCCAAATGATTTCAAAATTCCAACGATTGCTTTGAGCGTAGTTGTTTTTCCAGTACCAGGACCGCCCGTGATAATTGTTACGCCATTTTGTATAGATTGTTTGACGGCTTCAAGTTGATTATCAGCTAAATTTATTTTATTTTGTACCATGAAATTTTTTATGGCGTCATCATTTTGCATGTCAAAACTATTTGTATTGAGCAGTAAAATTTTTTTTGCAATAAATTGTTCCATATAATAATAAATATTTAGGTAAACGACAACTTCATCTTGCAAATTCTCACGCTTTATCAAATTATTTATTTGCATTTGTTTTAAATTTTCTTTTATCAAATCTATGTCAATATTTATAAGTTCGATTACATTCTCTAGCAAAATTTTTTCTGGTAGATAAACATGACCGGAAATTTCAGCAGCTTGTTTAAGACAAAATTTTATTGCCGATTGAATACGAAAAGGTGAGTCTTTCTCAATCCCAACCTTTTTCGCTATCACATCGGCTTTTTTAAATCCTATTCCCCATACTTCATCCGTTAATCTATACGGATTTATTTTTATCATGTTTATCGTATCATCACCATATTTTTTTTGAATCTTCGCAATATATGCTGGCGTGATATCTAAACTTTGTAGGTAAATCATAATATTTCGTGAGCGATTTATTTCCATAAATGTTTCATTTATTAACTTCGCAAATTTTTTATTGATACCCCTAACTTTTGACAATTGCTCATAATTATTTTCAATGATATCAAAAGTTTTACTCCCAAAAGTTTTTACAATACGTTCGGCAATTTTTGGGCCAATACCTTTAATAATTCCTGATGACAGATATTTTTCAATATTTTCATTTGTAACCGGAATTTTTTTCTCAATACTAATAACTTTAAATTGCTCACCGTAAACAGGATGAATAACGAAATTTCCCGTAATATTTATCGATTCACTTTCATTAATTTGTGCAAAATATCCCGTACAGATAATTATTTTTTCGTCATTAATTTTTAATTTAAAAACGGTATAACCATTTTGTTCGCTACGGAATACAATATTTTTTACCGTACCAGTAATCTCAATTTTTTCTTTCATGCGTAAAAACTCCAATATAAATTCCATTTAAAATTTACGGCGGCCCTCTAATGCTTTTGCTAAAGTTATTTCGTCAGCATATTGAATATCTGCTCCAATTGGAATCCCATATGCTATTCGTGTTATTTCGATATCAAACATACTTAGCAAATTTTTTAAATAAATTGCCGTAGCTTCACCTTCAACTGTTGAGTTTGTCGCTAAAATTATTTCAGTTGGCTTATCATTTTTTATTCGCTCAAGTAATTGTTTTATTTTTAAATCATTTGGCCCAATATTATTTATCGGTGAAATTAATCCATGTAAAACGTGGTAGACTCCATTAAAATTATTTGTTTTTTCATATGCCGCCATATCGCGTGGGTCTTCAACTACCATTATTAATTTATTATTACGTTTTGATGAAGCACATATCTCACAAATTTCTTTATCCGAAAAATTACAGCATACTTGACAATATTTTATTTTATCCTTCGCTTCTATTATTGTATTTGTAAATTCTAAAACTTTTTCCGGTTCTAAGTTAATTATATAAAAAGCAAGTCTTTGTGCAGACTTGCTTCCGATACCGGGAAGTTTTGAAAATTGCTCTATTAATTTATTTACTGGGTCCCCATAATAATTCATATCTTCACCTAAAACATTCCACCTGTTAAATTATTTAATGATGCGGCAGCAGCTTCATCTACTTGCCTTATCGCTTCATTTACTGCACTAATAATTAAGTCTTGAAGCATTTCTAAATCATCAACTACTTCTTTTGATATCTCAATTGATTGAACTGTTTTCTTCCCATCAATAATTAATTTAATAGCGCCACCTCCTGATGTAATTTCAAATGTTTTTTTAGCTAATTCATCTTGCGTTTTTTTCATATCTTCCTGCATTTTTTTCGCTTGCTTCATTAAACTATTTATATCCATTGAGCCGGGAAATCCCGAATTCTTACCAAATGCCATAATAAATCTCCTCCATCTCTATTTTTCATTTCTATTATAAATAGTTTCAATCATTTAGTCAATGAAATTTTCCTTGAGTGTTACTTGACTTTGATGTGTATAAATATTACAATAAAATTGTGATTGTTTTATAATTATTTTTTAAAAATTATAGGAGATGATTATTATGGAAGACCAACAAAATCCAAAAGTTGAAACAGTGGAAAATGCTGAGCAAGTACAAAATGAAAATCAAGCTCAAACTTTAAATAATGATGAACAAAGTGAAGAAGACATAGAAAGAAGAAAAAAATATGAGGAGCAACAAATAGCGCGAATTAATTTGATTTTTGGTAAGCCAACAGATCTTCAAAAATTATATGAAGAATATGCAAAAGAGTTTCAAGTTATAGCTCAAAAACGTGCAGAAGTAGAAAGTTTAAAAAAAGAAACAAATGAAAAAAACGATAATGATAAACAAGAGAATAATAATAATAATGCTAATGAACCCCAAGGAAGCGAGTCAAAAACATTGCAACAAGATGAAGAAAAAGAATTTGCTGGACGTTGGGGACTTAATCCTGAAGAGTTATCAGGTAAGATTGAAGTCTTACAAGTAGGATGTGTAGCAACTGTTGTTCCGCAACATCTTACTTTTAAGGAAAAAGAAGAGCGTAATAATGTTTTAAAAAAAGCAATGGAAATTAATCTTTATAAAAAATTACCGGATTTTGCAAAATTTTTGCAAGTTAGAGGAATAAATGCTAAGTTAGAACAATTTGGAGATGATATGGCAAAATTTGATCCAGGATGTGATGCTAAAGCTGTATCTTATTTTTTAGATGAATTTTGTGAATTGGAAAAACAAAAAGAAGAAATAAAAGCTCAAAAGGAAAAAGAAGAAAGAGAAAAAAAAGAAAAGGAAAGTATAATGGATAAAGCAAAAGATGCTAAAAAAGAGGCAGATGAGCAAAGTGAAAATAATGAACCAGAAAGTGAGCAACCTAATAGTGAGCATGACGAAACAGGTAATAGTGTTCCTGATTTAACAGATTAAATAAAGAAAGTGATATTTAACGAAATTTAATCTCTCATAAATTTTTTTGTTTGTTATAACAATTTTGTTTATTTATTCAATTAATTTTTTTTTGAGTGATACTTGATTTTGACATAAATAAATATTACAATAACGTTACAAGCATTTTATAAACACTTATTTTATGAGGGAGGTTGATTATTATGGAAAAATAAGTGAAAAAAGAAGAAGAATTAAAATTGGAGAATATAGATGAAGAAACAGATGATTCACAGGAAATGAGAAAGAAAAAATTAAAACAGGAAGAAATTTTTCAATTATTTTTTGGTACAAAAGAGCAACTTAGTCAATTATCTGATATTTATAAAAATGCTTACGAAACAAAAGATATTGAAACATTACGAGTCTTTTTCCCGAATATTAAAGCCAAAAAAGATTTAAGTAATTATCCAAAAGAAGTTGAAGTTTTAAATGATGGTAATGTCGCAACTGTTGTTGATAAAAATATGCCCCAAGATGAAAAAGATAAATATATGAAAATTTTAAAAAAGGTTAACAAGTTAAATCTCTTTCATTCAGATAATTTGGGGAAATTTATTAAATATGCGAAGGAAAATGGAGTTAATGCTGGATTAGTTCAACATAATTTTGTTTTATTTAAAATGACATCTTTTTATATTAATTGTAATATTGATAAAAAGCTTGAACTTTTAAATGGATTTGAAAAAGAACAATCAATGGGAAAGGAAAGTTTAATAGGGAAAGCAAAAAATGTTGAATCAGAATCAAAAAATCAGAACAAAGATGATGATGAAATTGAACTTGAAGATTTAGGTGATGATAAAAATAATAACAAAAATGATAATGAAATATAGGTAGATTAATTTACTGAAATTTAATTAATTTGAATTCGCAAACGTTATATAATAAAAATTGCAAGCGAAAAAGTGGAGGATATTTTATGCCGAACAAAATTATTTTAGTTGATGGCAACAGTATTATTAATCGTGCGTTTTACGGTTTACCATTATTGACAAATAAACTTGGTGAATTTACAAATGCAGTGTATGGTTTTTTAAACATGGTTTTGAAATTATATTATGAGGAGAAGCCGACACATTTAGCTGTCGCATTTGATTTACCAAAGCCAACGTTTCGTCATGAACTTTTTTCAGAATATAAAGCTAAGCGAAAAGCAATGCCAAATGAATTGCGCGCGCAATTTGTTACGTTAAAAAATTTGCTGCAAAAAATGGGAATAAATTATTATGAAAAATGTGGATTTGAAGCCGATGATATTTTAGGGACGCTCGCAAAAAAATTTGAAAATGAAAATTTTGAAACAATAATTTTTTCCGGTGATAGAGACCTTTTACAAATGGCAAGTGAAAAAATTAAAATTTTTATCCCAAAATCTAAAAAAAATAGTAAATCTATAGAAAAATATGACGAAAAAATTGTTTTTGAAAAAATCGGTGTTACGCCAAAAGAATTTATCGATGTCAAAGCTTTGATGGGTGATAAATCTGATAATATCCCCGGTGTGCCAGGTGTTGGCGAAAAAAGTGCTTTGAAAATTATTGTTGAATATAAAAGTATTGAAAATGCGCTTGAAAATTTGAACCGTAAAAAAAATCTTACAAGCTTTGAAAAAAAATTGTGTGAGCACGGTCAAAATGCTTTGTTTTGTAAAAAACTTGTGACTATTAATACCCACGTACCTATTGAAATAAATTTTGATGATGCAAAAGTTACGGACTTATTTAATATCGATGCTTTACAGGAATTAAAACGGTTGGATTTAAATTGGTTGATTAATCGTTTTGGGGCGCTTTGTTAAAATTTTAACAAGGCGTTCTTCTTATATTTGCTTGATTAATTTTCATGAATAGTTTATTATTTCTTTTATATGAAAATTTTTGGAGGTAATTTCATTGATAGAGCTGGAAGATTTAAAACAACGCGCTTTTGAATTCATTAATAATGCAAAAAGTTTAAAGGAACTTGATGAAATTAAAATTAAGTTACTTGGCAAAAAAAGTGAAATAAATTCGTTGATGAAATCGCTGAAAGACCTTGCACCAAATGAGCGGCCGATATTTGGTGAAAAAATTAATGCGTTGCGAAATCAAATTGAAAATAAATTGAATGATGTAAAGAATAATTTATTTGAGGCGGAGCAAAATCTTTGCTTCCAAGCTGAAAAAATCGATATAACTTTACCAGGCGTGACAAATAAAATTGGCAATTTACATCCGCTAACCATTGTCTTAAATGATATACAAAATATTTTTATTTCGATGGGGTATGAAGTTATTGACGCGCATGATGTCGAAACTGCTTATTATAATTTCGACGCGTTAAATATTCCGAAAAGCCATCCGGCGCGTGATGAGCAGGATACTTTTTATATAAATGACGAGCAAGTTTTGGTTACGGCTACTTCGCCGATGCAAATTCGTGTCATGGAAACGCGAAAACCGCCGATAAAGATTGTTTCACCAGGTCGCGTTTATCGTACAGATGAAATTGATGCGACTCATACGCCGGTGTTTCATCAAATGGAAGGTTTAGTTGTCGATAAAAATATTACAATGTGTGATTTAAAGGGAACATTGGACGTTTTTGCAAAAAAATTGATTGGTGAAAATATCAAGACTCGTTTTCGTCCACATTATTTTCCATTTACGGAACCTAGTGCGGAAATGGACGTTACTTGTTTTGTATGCGGCGGTGAAGGTTGCAAAACTTGCAAAAATACGGGCTTTATAGAATTATTAGGATGTGGAATGGTTCATCCAAAAGTGTTAGAAAATGTTGGCATTGACCCATCAGAATTTTCTGGATTCGCTTTCGGGATGGGTATCGAAAGAATTGCCATGCAGCATTTTGGAATTACGGATATCAGATTGTTTTATGAGAACGATGTAAGATTTTTAAGACAATTTTAAGTTGAGGCGATTATAATGTATGTTCCTTTCTCATGGTTAAAAGAATTTGTCAATTTAGACTGCTCAGTTAATGAATTCATCGATAAAATGACTATGACTGGCTCAAAAGTTGAATCGGTAAAATTTTTGGGTGAAAAAATTTCCGGCATTGTAACCGGAAAAATTTTGGAGATAAAAAAACATCCTAATGCCGATAAACTTGTTATCACAAAAGTTGATATCGGCAAAGAAATTTTACAAATTATAACCGGTGCGACAAATATTTTTGAAAATGCAATTGTTCCTGTCGCCGTCCATAATTCTTTTTTGTACGATGGCACTAAAATTAAAAAGAATAAACTTCGTGGCGAATGGTCGCAGGGTATGCTTTGCTCAATTGAAGAACTTGGCTATACCAAAAATCAATATCCCGAAGCGCCTGACAACGGCATTTACATTTTTAAAGATGACGTAGAGCTTGGCGCTGATGTTCGCGAAATACTTGAGCTTACCGAAGATGTTATTGATTTTGAAATTACAACAAATCGTCCAGATTGTTTGTCAATTTTCGGAATAGCGCGCGAGGCTGCAGCTACCTTTGATAAAAAATTGAATTATCCATCGTGTGAAGATTTGTCAATGAAAAATGACATGGATATTGAGGTAAGAAATTCAGATTTGTGTAAACGTTATATGGCGCAAATTGTTGAGAATGTTAAAATTGAACCGTCGCCGCAATGGTTGCGTCATCGGTTAATTTCTTGCGGAATAAATCCCATAAATAATATTGTGGATATTACAAATTATGTTATGCTAGAGACTGGGCAACCGCTCCATGCGTTCGATGCTACGTATATTTCTCATGACAAAATTATTGTACGAACGGCTGAAAATGAAATGTTAAAAACTCTTGACGGTATGCAACGTGATTTGACAAATGATATGTTGGTTATAGCTGACCCCGAAAAAATTTTGGCAGTTGCTGGTGTAATGGGTGGCGAAAGTTCAAAAATAAATGCGGCGACAAAAAAAATTATGATTGAGTCTGCAAATTTTGATGGTTATAACGTGCGCCAAACGTCAAAAAAATTAAACTTGCGTACGGATGCGTCTATGCGTTATGAGAAAAATTTGGATCCAAATCTTACGGAATTTGCAATGAAACGTGTAATTTATTTGATAAAAAAATTGAATTGCGGAGAAATTTTGTCGCCAACTTTTGATTTTTATCCTGTAAAAAATGATTCGCGTCAAATAAAGTTGAATCCCGATAAGATTAACGGTTTACTTGGCACAAACATTTCTATGCAAGAAATGATTGACATTTTAGAAAAAATTGAATTGCGCGTGGAAAATGGATTTATCATTGTTCCAACTTTTAGAAGTGATTTGGAAAATGATGCTGACATTGCCGAAGAAATTTTACGATTTTATGGCTATGATAAAATTCCTTTTACATTGCCTGCGTCTAAAAATATTGGCGGCAAAAGTAAAAAGCAAATGTTGTACGACAAAATTAAAAATATTTTGGTTGCACATGCAACATTTGAAATGAAAAATTTTTCTTTTGAAAGTCCAAAAGCTACAGAAAAATGTATGCTTGAAAATGTAAATGCGGTTAAAATTTTGAATCCGCTTGGCGAAGAATTTTCGATTATGCGGACAAATACAATTGATGCTGCACTGCGCTGTATGAGTTTTAATCTCAATCAAAAAAATAATGATTTGATTTTGTTTGAAATTGGTAAAATTTTTGAAAATCATAAAAATGATTTGCCAATCGAGAAAGAATTTTTGACAATTATTGCTTCTGGCGAAAATGATTTCTTCGCACTCAAAGGTATCATTGTAAGTTTGTTTGAACAGTTAAAGATAAATAATTTTGATTTCAAAAATGGCGACAAAAAATTTTTACATCCGTTCCGTCAGGCAAATATTTTTATAAATGAAGAAATTGTTGGATATTTGGGTGAAGTTCATCCGCAAGTGTCTAAAAATTACGACATAAAACATCGAATATATTTAGCAACAATCGATTTGAAATATATTTGCAAAAATGTTTGTGATTCCGTTAAATTTAAGCCTCTTCCTAAATTCCCTGCTATATCTCGTGATATCGCATTGCTTGTCAATAAAAATATTAGCTCGAAAAGTTTATGCGACACTATCTTAAAATTTTCCGATCATAATTTAGAGGACGTTAAATTGTTTGATGTGTACGAGGGCAAGCAAATTGCAAACAATATGAAATCATTGGCTTATAAATTAATTTTCCGCGCGTGCGACAGAACTTTGACCGAAGATGAAATAAATTCTGTTATGCAAAAAATAATTGATGTCTTAAAATCTGAACATAATGCAATTTTACGTTAAATTTTTTTGACTTAATAAAATTTCTAGAAAATTTTACTTGCAATTATATATTTATTTGTTATATAATAAAAATGTAACTATTTTAAATATATTTTAAAGGAGAGATTTTTATGTCTGAAAAATTAACAAATGAACAAATGGGAAGAATTATCGATATTGCATTTTATATGCCAGCATCAAGTTTGTATAAATTAAAATTTGATAAAAATATAGAGACTATATCTAAAGATGAACTTTTAAGTCTTTATAAAGATAAAGGTGAAATTGAAGTAAAAAATAAAGCTATAGATAAAGTTAAAGAGTTTGTATATTGTTTTGTGGACAATTTAAAAAATCTTCTGAAGCAAACAGGTATTAACGTTGATTCTATAGATTTTAATTCTGGAGTAAGGTTAATTGATTTAGTTGGAGCAGATAATTTTAGAAATATTCACCCGCAATTAATAAGTTTGTCTTCAGATTTAATGAATACTCAAACACAAACGCAGCCAAGTGTTTTTTCAACAAATTTAGCAAATATTCAAATTCAAAATCAATCTTCGGTGGATGATCTTATTATGCAAGCAGCAATCTTAACATCACGAATGCTTAGTCACGCTCCACAACCAATCAGAGATGAATTTCGGCGAAGATCAGAAGAGATTAATAATGGTGAAGTATTTAATGAAATTTTAGAAAATTTGTATGCTGTATATGGCGTAGATGCTGTTGAAGAAATGAATTACGGAGAGCTTATAAGTGCTATGCAACAAACTTCACCTACGGCTTTTCAAAATTTATTGAATCAAAATTTTAATTTAGGTTGCAATGTATTATATAATTCATTTTACAATCAAAATTATTTTCAAAATAATACAAGTCAAAACTTTCAAGCACAGCAAGTTAGTTCAATAAATCAAAATCAACCTCAAAATTCGGTAAATAATACAATTCCTGCTCAAAATCCATTTTTGTCAAATTTTTCTCAATTATGGAATTGGTCATGTAATATGGTTACAAATTACTTTTTTAACCCAAATCAAAATTCAGCGAATAATACAATTCATAACACGAATCAAAACTTTCAAGCACAGCAAGTTAGTTCGATAAATCAAACTCAAACTCAAAATTCAGAAATCGAAAAGTTAGTGAATTTTTTAGAAAGTATTTTAAATGGTTCTTATTGGCAAGGAAATACTAGAATAAATTTAGAAGCGTTAAGAGATTTAAATTTTAATGTTGGTCAAATAAGAATTTTTGTTGAGCGTTTAAGAAATGCTAATAGCGTTGAAAGCATGAGAATTTCGAACTCCCAAAGTATAAGAAATTTAATTTCAAAAATTGACCGTAAGGCACTTGTAACTGTTAGTGATGTTGCTAATATTTTGGTTGATCTTTCAGAAATTTATCCTGATATTAATAGGAATAATCAGATACCGTCACTTGTAGGAAGTCAAGAACGTCCAAGATAAAAAAATAATCCGGAGGGAATCCGGATTTTTTTATTTATGTTAATCATTGTTGATATTTTTTGATAAAATAAGTGCTTGATCAAGTATTTGTTTCGCAACATCTTCTTTTGAAAGTTCAGGAAGTTGCAAAATTTTATCTTTGGTGATTATAGTTACAATATTATTATCTGAGCCGAAGCTCATTGTATTTATATTATTTGCGCAAATCATATCAACTTTTTTATTCATTAATTTTTTTTGGCTGTTTTCCAACATATTTTCAGTTTCCATAGAAAATCCGCAAATTATTTGTCCATTTTGACGATGTTCGCCTAAATATTGCAAAATGTCATAATTACGTTGCAAAGCAATAATTGGTGCATCGTCAATTTTTTTTAACTTGTTTTCACTATAATTTTTAGGTTTATAATCTGCAACAGCGGCAGTTTTAAAAATAAAATCTGCTTGCGAAAAATTTTGCTTTACCGCTTCAAACATATCTTGTGCGCTAACAACAGGAATTGTTTTCACAAATTGTAGTGGTTGTATAGAAACAGGTCCGGAAATTAAAGTGACATTCGCTCCGCGTAACATAGCAATTTTTGCTAATGCATAGCCCATTTTTCCACTAGAGTGATTTGTGAAATATCGTATTGGGTCTAGCGATTCTTGTGTCGGCCCCGCAGTAATTAAAACATTCTTTCCGTTCATATCATGTTGCAAAGCAATTTGACGCAAAATGTGTGAAATTAAAATTTCTGTCCCCGGCATTTTCCCAATTCCAATTGCGTTACAAGCTAAATGACCGCTTGCTGGCGTTATAACTTCCCAATTATATTTTCGCAAAATGTCTAAATTATTTTGCGTTACCGGATTTTTATACATATTGCTGTTCATCGCTGGAGAAATAAGTTTTGGACAATTACATGCCAATGCTGTTGTTGTCAACATATCGTCAGCCAAACCATGAGCAAGTTTAGCACATACGTTTGCAGTTGCCGGAGCAATTAGCAAAATATCGGCGCGTTTTGCTAGTGAAATATGTTCAACTTTGTGTGCAAAATTTCGGTCGAATGTGTCCACAATTGTACGATTACCCGTGAGTTGTTCAAATGTCAATGGCAAAATGAATTTTGTCGCGTTTTCTGTCATAATAACCTCTACTGAAGCATGTAATTTTGTTAATGCTGATGCTAATGCCGCCGCTTTATAGGCCGCAATGCTACCAGATATGCCTAATAATACAGTTTTTCCATGAAGCATGTGAATTCCTCCTAAAAATGCGTGATATGTTTAAATTATAATAATTTTTCATAATTCTGTAAAGCAAAGGCGATAAATTCACTTGCAATATTTCAAAATTTTATATATAATTTTTGCTGAAATATGAGATAAAAAATACGATAAATTTTTTAAGGCATTTGTAGTGATAGGAGACAAAAATATGAAAAAATTTAAGCATGATGTTCATTGGTTAGCCGGAGTTGCTATGTTATCGGTTATCGTGATTTTATTGGCTGCTACGCCGTTAGGAATGATTCCATTGCCAATTATCAAGGCGACAACTACACAAATTCCAGTAATTTTGGGGGCAATTTTTTTAGGGCCATTGGCTGGCGGAATTTTGGGCGCTGTATTCGGATTTTGCTCAATCATTATTAATACCATGAATCCCGCATTGCTTTCATTTGCATTTTCACCGTTTTGTAGCTCTACGGTAATCGGTGCATTAAAAGCAATTTGGGTGGCAGTAAGCTGTCGGATTATGATAGGTATAGTTTCCGGTTGGTTGTGGATTTTGTTAAAAAAATTTAATGTCAATGACTTAATTGCTTTACCAATTGTTGGTTTTGTAGGCTCAATGACAAATACAATTTTAGTTATGGGCAGTATTTATTTCTTATTGCGTCCTGAATATGCGAGAGCTATGAAAGCCGATATAAAATCAGTTTTTGGAATGGTTATAGGTATAATTGGAACATCAGGCGTGCTTGAAGCAATTGTAACTTTAGTATTAGTTACTATGATTGGGAAAGTTTTGCTTACAGTTTATAAACAATAGGAGTGCGAAAATGCTTTTAGCAGTTGATATTGGAAATAGTAATATAGTTTTTGGCGGGATTCGTAATGACAAAATTATTTTTCAGTTCAGAATTGCTACTGATTATGTAAAGACACAAGATCAATATGAATTAGAAATTAAAAATTTGTTACATATGTATGATATTGCAGGCAATGAAATTTTTGACTGCATTATTTCGTCGGTAGTACCGCCAGTTTTTAATTCGATACATAATGCAGTAAAAAATATTATAAAAAAAAATCCGATGATAGTAAAATCGGATATGCAAACAAAAATAAATATTTGTACGGATAATCCTGCGGCAGTGGGAAGTGATTTAATCGTAACAGCGGCAGCAGCAATTACGGAATATGAATCGCCGTTAATTATTATTGACATGGGTACGGCGACAACTATTACAGTTGTAGATGAAGGTAATTTATTTTTAGGCGGCGCAATTATTCCTGGCATTCAAATATCAATGGAGGCATTGATTAATCGTGCGGCTCAGTTGCCAGCAATTCAATTAGAAAAACCTGCACAAGTGATTGGCAAGAATACGATTGAAAGAATACGCAGTGGTATTATATATGGTACGGCATCAATGTTGGATGGCATGATTGAACGTATGGAAAAAGAATTAAGCAAAAAAATGATTGTAATTGCAACAGGCGGAATGGCAGAATATATTGTTCCAATTTGTAACCATGGAATATATTTGGAAAGGGATTTATTACTGAAAGGTTTAAATATTATTTACAAAACAAGTAAAAAAGCTGAACTCATTTGAATTCAGCTTTTTAATTTTTATTTTAAAGTAACTTTTGCGCCAACTTCTTCGAGTTTAGCTTTTGCAGCTTCTGCTTCTTCTTTTGCCGCGCCTTCTTTCAAAATTTTAGGTGCATTGTCAACTATGTCTTTAGCTTCTTTGAGACCAAATCCAGTAATTTCGCGTACGGCTTTGATAACTTTAATTTTTTCAGCGCCAACTTCAGTTAACTCGATGTTAAATTCAGTTTTTTCTTCAGCGGCAGTAGCTGTACCGGCGCCAGCGCCAGCAACTATCATACCAGCGGCAGCGGATACACCGAATTCTTCCTCAGCTTTTTTTACTAAATCATTTAATTCCAAAACGGATAACTCTTTAATAGCAGCGATAATTTCATCAATAGTCATAAAAATACCTCCTTAAATTAAGCAACATTTTTTTCAGCAATAGCTTTAATCACGCGAGCGAATGAAACCATTGGTGATTTAAGTGAACCAAGAAGTTTTGCCAATAATTCTTCACGCGGCGGAATATTTGCGATTGCATTCACACCATTTGTATCATAAAAAACACCGTCAATAACAGCAGCTTTGAATTGAAAATTTTCTTCATCTTGCATTTCTTTATTCATAATTCTAGCAGAAGCGGTTGCATCGTCATAAGAAATTGCAACAGCTGTCGGACCATTTAAATATTCAATTAATGGTTCAAATTTAGAATCTTTAATTGCAAACTTTAGCATTGTATTTTTGTATACCTTGTAAAATATTCCTGACTCACGCAATTTTTTTCGTAACTCACTATCTTTTGCAACAGTTAAGCCGCGTGCATTTACTAAAACAACGGACACTGCATTATTCAAATTTTCTTTTATTTCAGCAACGACTGTTTGCTTTTTTTCAATGTTCGGCATGTGCTCACCTCCTTCAAAAAAAATACTTCCTGTAGACAGGAAGTATTTTTAAATTCCTCGGCAGGATTTATTTTTATACCTGCTGTCTACGGTTTTATTCAGCAATTTTTAATGGATTTAATTTTATACCGGGGCCCATTGTCGAAGCAATTGCAACGCTACGCAAATATTGACCTTTTGCAGCCGACGGCCGAGCTTTTATTATGGCATTAATAAGTGTGTTAAAATTTTCTTTCAATTTTTCCGTGCCAAAAGAAATTTTACCAATCACAACGTGAATAATGTTTGATTTATCCAAACGATATTCAATCTTTCCGGCTTTAATTTCTTTAACAGCTTTTTCAACATCCATTGTAACTGTTCCGGCTTTAGGATTCGGCATTAAACCTTTTGGACCGAGAAGTTTACCTAGTCGTCCAACGATTCCCATCATGTCCGGAGTTGCGATAACAACATCATAATCAAACCAATTTTCATTTTGAATTTTTGGAATGAATTCTTCAGCGCCAACAAAATCTGCACCTGCTTGTTCAGCTTCTGTAGCTTTCTGACCTTTTGCAAACACAAGAATGCGAATTTTTTTTCCTGTTCCATGCGGCAAAACAACTGCGCCACGAACTTGTTGTTCAGCATAGCGGCTGTCAACGCCTAATTTTATATGTGCTTCAACACTTTCGTCAAATTTAGCAACCGTAGTTTTTTGAATTAACTCAAATGCTTCGTTTACATCATACAAAACTGAACGGTCAACTAATTTTGCTTTTTCAAGATATTTTTTTCCTCTTTTCATAAAAATCCTCCTAGTGGTAATAGCGAAATAATTCTTCCACAATTTTATTAATTAATCTTCAACTTTGATACCCATACTTCGTGCGGTACCACAAATCATACTCATTGCCGCTTCCAAGCTTGCTGCATTTAAGTCAGCCATTTTTGTTTGTGCAATCTCTTTAACTTTTTCTTTTGAAATTGTAGAAACAATCTCTTTGTTAGGAACTTTTGATCCTGATTCAATATTGCAAGCTTTTTTCAAAAGATTAGCAACCGGCGGCGTTTTTGTTATAAAAGTAAAAGTTTTGTCTTGGTAAACTGTTATAACTACAGGTATTATCATACCTGCTTGAGATTGTGTTCGGCTATTAAATTCATCTACAAAATTTTTGATATTAATTCCTTGCTGACCGAGCGCAGGCCCAACTGGTGGAGCCGGTGTAGCTTTTCCGGCAGCTATTTGTAATTTTACATAGCCTGTTACTTTTTTAGCCATAAAAAAATTCCTCCTACATTTTTATTTATAAAAAAATTAAATTAAATTTTTTGTATTTGTGAAAAACTTAACTCGACAGGTGTTTCACGGCCAAATACTGACAATTTTACGATAACAGAAGATTTAGCTTGATTAATTTCGGAGACGATACCGATTGAATTTTCGAATGGTCCGGAAATTATTTTTACGCTTTCACCTAATTCCAAATCAATATCTTGATGAATATTGATACAACTGATATTTAATTCGCTATCGGTTAATGGACTAGGTTTAGAGCCGGGACCAACAAAACTGGTAACGCCACGAGTATTTCTAACGACGCTCCACATCTCATCATTCATAATCATTTTAACTAAGACATAACCGGGGAAAGTTTTACGCATAACAGTTTTTTTCTGGCCATTTTTAATTTCGGTAACTTCCTGCATTGGGACTTCAACTTGCGATATAAAGTCATGGAGATTACGATGTTCGATAATTTTTTCGAGATTAGCCTTAACTTTATTTTCATAACCGGAATAAGTATGAATGACGTACCATTTAAGTTCATCAGACATTTAGAATCAACCTCTACTTACAAAAAAAATCAATTGCATAGTTCATACTAAAACCATACATAATATCCATTAAGAAGACGATAAAGCCGAAGAAAAAGCAAGTTACAATAACGGTATAAGTTTGTTTACATAAATTTTTGAAATCGAGCCAGATAATTTTTTTATACTCACCTTTAAGATTGGAGAAGAAAGTTTTTAATTTTTTAGCCATTACGGAATCACGTCCTAATTTTTAGTTTCTTTATGGATAGTATGGGCAGCACAGAACTTACAAAATTTTTTAATTTCCATTCGTTCGGGATGAGCCTTTTTATCTTTTGATGTAGAGTAATTTCTACGTTTACAGTTAGTACAAGCCAAACCGATAGGAGTCCTCATAATTTCACCTCATATATTATCAATAAAATAACCTAGCAATTGTAGCATAATTTCATTTTAAATGTCAATACAAAATTAAACCGGTAAAAATATTGAGGCAATAGTAAAAAATGAAATGAGTGATATTACATCAACTATTGTCGTAATAAGTGGTGCAGCCATAAGTGCGGGGTCAAGCTTTAATGATTTCGCAAGGATTGGTAAAATTCCTCCGATAACATTTGCTAATATAACTGTCAATAAAATACTTAAACAAACTGTTAATGAAACTAATGGGTCATATTTTAAAATAATTAATCGTGCGAAATTAAAGATAGCGAGTACGATTCCCGCAATTAATCCAACAAATGATTCCTTAATCATAATGATAAAAAAATCTGAGACTTTAATTTCATTTAGTGCTAATCCACGAATTGCTAAAGTAGCTGACTGTGAACCAGAATTTCCTCCCGTATCCATTAGCATTGGAATAAAAGCAATTAAAACAGATTGAGCAGCAAGTTGATTCTCAAAATTATGGATAACGAAACCGGTAAAAGTTGCGGAAAGCATTAAGAATAGGAGCCATGGAATACGATTAAGTGCGAGACGAAAAACATTTGTTTTAAGGTAAGGTTTTTCAGAAGGAGTTATTGCGGCCATTAATTCAAAGTCTTCAGTATTTTCATCTTGAATGATATCGACAACATCATCAACAGTAATGATACCGACTAAACGTTTTTCATTATCGACGACAGCAAGTGATGAACAATCATATTTCATAAACATATTTGAGACAATTTCTTTATCATCAGTTGTATGTGCAAAAATAATATTTTTATCCATAATATCTTCAATTTTTTGATTATCATTCGCGAGTAAGATATCACGAAATGAAACGGTACCTTCTAAGATACGATGACTATCAGTAACGTAACAGATATCGAAAGTTTCTTTCGCATCAACAGTTTTACGGATACGATTGATAGCATCTTTGATAGTAAGATTTTTTTTAAGGTCGACGTATTCGATAGTCATAACACTACCGGCGGAATCTTCAGGATAATTAAGGAATTGGTTAATAATTTTACGAGTAGCACCGTCAGTATTTTTCAAGACTTTTTTTACGACATTAGCGGGTAATTCTTCTAAAAGGTCAACAGTATCATCGAGGTATAAGTCATTAACGATAGTAGCGAGTTCTTTATCGGTAATAGTTTCGATAATAATTTTCTGGTTTTCAGGAGACATATAGGAGAAAACATCAGCAGCTTTATCTTTAGGGAGGAGGCGGAAGATTTTTAAGAGTTTATGGTTTTCAACATTTTCAAGGATTTCAGCGATATCAACGATATTAATAACGGTAAGTTTTTTTTTAATAGATTGAATGTCATCAAAATTATCGATTAAATTTTGCATAGTGATAACCTCCAAGGAAATTTCAATCAAATTTTATGACAATTTTTATAAAGGTGCAAGAAAAAAATAAAAGCTGTGTTTATTTTAAAACCGTTCTTTTTTTGTAAAAAAAGAACCATAAGCGGTTTCTTTAAAACCGCTTCATGAAAAAAACTTTATCAAAAAAATTTTACTAAAAAAAATCTTTGTGAGTTTGCACAAAGATTTTTTATAAAAGTTTTGATGATTTATGTTGTTATTTAATTTTCATTTAATTTTTCAGCTTGGTCATTAGTAACTAAAGCGTCAATAATTTCATCCAAGTCGCCATTTAAAATACTTTCCAAACGATATAGAGTCAAATTAATACGATGGTCAGTTACACGACTTTGAGGGAAATTATAAGTTCTGATACGTTCACTACGGTCGCCAGTACCAACTTGATTTTTTCGTTCTTCAGATAATTGTTTTTGTTGCTTAGATTGTTCGAGTTCATAAAGTTTTGCCCGTAAAATTTTCAAACCACGATCTTTATTTTTCAATTGAGATTTTTCATTTTGACTTGAAATTACAATTCCAGTTGGAATGTGAGTGATACGAACGGCGGAGTCAGTTGTATTTACACTTTGTCCACCATTACCTGATGAACGAAAGACATCAATGCGTAAATCATTCGGATTTATTTGAACGTCAATTTCTTTTGCCTCAGGTAAAATAGCGACAGTAACGGTTGAAGTATGGATACGGCCGTTAGATTCAGTTGAAGGGATACGTTGGACACGATGGACGCCACTTTCATATTTTAAACGTGAGAAGACACCTTTACCGGAAATCATGAAAGCGATTTCTTTAAAGCCACCGACATCATTTTCATTTAAGCTTAAGATTTCAGTTTTCCAATGTTTATATTCAGCGTAATGGGAATACATGCGATAGAGGTCGTAGGCGAATAGGGCGGCTTCATCGCCACCGGCACCACCACGAATTTCGACGATAACATTTTTTTGGTCATTAGGATCTTGAGGGAGGAGGAGGATTTTAATTTCGTGCAAAATTTTTTCGAGTTTCACAGTATTTTCATGGAAATCATCTTTAGCGATAGCGCGTAATTCATTGTCAAGAGATTTATCTTCGAGAATTAATTTAGCTTCATCGAGGATAGCGGAAGCAGATTTATATTCCTTAAATTTTTCGATGATAGGTGTTAAATTGCTATGTTCGCGCATCAATTTTTGCCATAGGTCGCGGTCATTTAAAGTTTCAGGATTATTAAGTTGTTTAGACAATTCATCATATTTTTTTTCGAGCTGTTCAAGTTTTTCAAGCATAGAAATCACTCCTTATCGGCGTAGATAACTCGGTCAAGGTTAGCGAAGTCCTTGACGAGACTGATATTTATAAATTTATTTTGCAACAAAATTTTTGAAACGGCGTTAGCTTGGTCGTAACCGATTTCAAAAAAGATTTTACATTTGTGATTAATTTTTTGTGCGATAAATTTGTAAAAAGTTAAACCATCAATGCCACCATCAAGTGCTGATTTTGGTTCAAAACATTTTACATTTTCATCGAGATTATCAATTTGATTTGAAGAGATGTAAGGTGGATTTGAAATTATTACATCAAATTCATTGAAAATATTATAGCTTTGAAAAATATCGCGGCACAAAAAATTTACGGAAACGTTGTTGTCGGCAGAATTTTTTTTAGCAATGTCAATAGCATTTAAACTAATGTCGAGAGCGCTGATAGAAATTTGCGAGCAAAATTTTTTCAAAGCGATGGCGATACATCCCGAGCCGGTGCATAAATCAATGACGTTTAATTTTTTGTGACCGATATAATTTATTGCGGTTTCGACTAAAATTTCGGTATCACGGCGCGGAATTAAAACATTTTTGTCAACGAAAAAATTCAAGCCCATAAATTCGGCGCGATTGATAATATATTGAATTGGCATATTTTTTTGACGAAGATGAAGCATATCGCAAAATTTGTCAAATAAATCGTCGCGCAAAAAATTTTCTGAGATTAAAATTTTTTCTTTCGGTAAATTTGTAACGGTTTCGAGCAAAATTAACGAATCTAAAAAAGGCGTAGACGAATTTTGTAAAATTTTTTTGCCGTACGTCAAAGTATCTTTAATTTGCATAAGGATCTCTCTCTTCGCGACAAATAAAATAATATGGGCAATATGTACATGAACGCTGTACAGTTGCTTTGATATTTCCATTAATAATTTCGTGACAAATATCCAATGATTTTGAATAAGCGATATCAATCATTTCTGACAAATTTTCAGATTTTATACCGTTCATTTTAAATTTTTCATTTATTTTTTTAGCCAAGTCGACATCATTTATTTCGTCATTTATATCAACAAAAGGATTTGACAAATGGAAGTAGAAAGCGCCAGCAGGTTTTACATTTTCACCGGATAAAATTTTCAAATACATTAATAATTGAAGTTGGAGGCCGTCGGCGACGTCATTAGCGGAGAAATTTTTTTCACCAGATTTATAGTCAATGACGCGCAAATATTTTTGACCATTTGCTTCAAATAAATCGATACGGTCGATTTTGCCGTTCAAGAAAATATTTTCGGCAAGCTTAACATTTTTGAATTCATGTTCAAATTCAGTTGGCAAATATTTTTCGCGGTCTAAATCATTTAACATTGACGTGATGGAATTTAGTAAAACATTTTTGGCGTGGTAGAGCAAAAATTCATAATAAGCGGAATCGAAAAAAATATTTTTATCGAAATCACATTTTTGGATAGCTAAATCGATATATTTTGACGGATTATTTTTACATAAATCAAATGCGTGATGATTTTTCATAAAGCTAAAGAATTCTTTTAGGACGGCATGTAGGAACGAACCGATGTCAACAGATTTAAGCTGATAAATTTTTCGTGGCCGTAATTTTAAATTATATTTCAAAAAATGTGCGAATGGGCAGCGCGCAAAATTTTCGAGCTCCGTTACACTTACTTTAACTTTATCATATTTAACATTTAAAGTATGTGAAAAATTATTCGTGAAAGCATTCTCAAATTTTTTTATTTTAGGCGCGTAAAATGAATTTTCCCGAAACCAATTATAAATTTGGAGTTTAGAGTTATCACGATTGCTATCGTAAATTATTTTTATGGTATCGTTTAACATTGCTTGCGGGACGGAAAAATCGAGGTCGCATTCATTATTTATGTAAGGGAATAGCGACGAAATTTTGTTAAAGATTTCGTCAGGATAAATTGACTTTTCGTCGTTACTTTTCAAGCTGCAAGTTATGTTAAGTTGATATGACGGTTTAGAGATGAAGCCATAGAGCAAGAAATTATTTTTAAACAATTTAATGAGGCGGTTTTCAGAAATTTTCAAGTCGATAGAATGTAAAAAAGTTTTTTCTTCGTCATTGATGATAGCGTTTTCATTTTGGAGAGCGGATAAATTTCCTTCGTTAGCGCCGACGACGAACAAAACTTTTACGTTAGGGATACGGGAACGTTCGATACCGCCGACAATAATTTGGTCGATGAATTCAGGGATTACGCCGAGGTCAATTTTTTTTAAGCCTTCATCTAAGATTTGTGCGAACTCACGTAAAGAAACCTTTTCATTTCCGAATATATCGACGATTTTGTCAAAGACGATGCAAATTTTCTGCCAAACTTTTAAATTTTCATCGGCATTTTCGATTAATAATTTATTTTGGACGTTAAATGAATTTAACATTTCAAAGATGAATTTACAAAGCTGAATGACTTTATATTTACGATTTAGTGATAAGTTTTCAGTGAGGAAATCAAATTTTTCGCATACAAAATTTTTTATACGATTAATTTCGGATTGGTCGTATTTTTTAGATATAAAAGTCCAATCTTTTTTCCACATATCGCCTTTTATTCCAAATTCTAAAACATAATTTTCAAGTAAATCAATATCATCGAGTTCGATGTCGAGTAAATTTGTCTTCAAGAAACAAAATACACTTTCGTACGAAAAATTAAAAATGATAACGTCTAAGGCGGCGCGGATAAATGCGACTAATTGATTTGTCATGACGCTAACTTTTTTGTCAATAAAAAATGGAATTGCAAAGATGTTAAAAATTCTTTCTATCGGCGCGCTATATTCATCAAGATCCCCAGTGATAATTGCAATATCTTTGAAGCGTAAACCATTTTTTACGTAGCGGATAATTTTTTTTGCCACAAATTCAATTTCTTCATATGAATCATTTGCACGATGTAAAAAAATATTTTCAGCAGGCTGCGTATATTCAGTGGCGTAAACATAAAAATAATTATTGACTAAAAACTCGAGTTCGTCATTATCTTTGTAAATTTTTTTGAACGAAATTGGTTCGGCAATTTCATAATTATTTTGCTGCGCCATATCGCTTAAATAATTTATTGTACCTTTAATTTGATAATATGGGTCCGTTAAACTTATATTTTTGTACTCAATACCATGACCTTGATTTATATGTATGCCGGCGGTAAAAAAAATTGTGTCGGCTTTCTTCATTAATTCCTCAATTACTTTATATTCTTGCAGATTAAAACTATCAAAGCCATCAAAAAAAATTTTTATGCCGTCAAGGTATTTTGATTGCGTAATTTTTTCCGCCAATATGTCAAGCATTTCGTCCAATGATAAATATTTTTCACGAATGTATTCGGTATATTTTTTATAAATCAAATATAAATCGGCAAGTTTATTTTTAAAAATACCAGAAGCTGATGAAATCGCATTATTTAATTTTTGTGGTGAAATTTGATATTTATAAAAATCACTGATGATACTGCCAAGATTATCAATGAAGCCAGATTTTTTAGTGATATTGGTAAAAAAATTTAATGGCGTATCGGCTAAAATTTTTCGTAGCAACATATTTTTACCGATATCTTCGAGTAATATTTTTTTTTCACAACCAAGTTCTGAGAATATGTAAAAAGATAGACGCTGGAAACTTAGCGCCTGAGTTTTTATGATTGATGATTTACGATTTATTAATTCTTTTTCAGCTTGGAGGGACGATTGTTCAGGGACGATTAATAAGATATTAGAGTTAGAAGATTTTTCGAGATTTATTATTTTATCGAGGCAGAATTTTGATTTACCAGTTGATGGGGCACCCATTATATATTTTAGGAGCATAGTAATCACCTTTTTACTCATAAATATTTTAGAATTTTAATAAGCTATATAAAAATAAGTAGGAGGAATAAAGATGGGGAATACGAAAATAATTGTATTGCAAATGAAGCAAATAATTAAGTCAGGAATTTTAATATTAATTGGGTTAGTATTAATTGGAGTACTAATTTATGTATTTAGTCCGCATGGCGATAGTACGTCGTCATTATATATTCCGGGATGTTATTCATCTGAAATTATATTACATAATAATCCGATAGAGGTAATGGTAGAAGTAGATGAGAGTAAAATTTTAGCGATAAAAATAAAAGACATAAATAAAGCGCAAGAGGTTTTTTATCCATTATTTAAACCAACAATGGAAATGCTCTCACGCGAAATTATTCAATATCAATCATTAAATATTCCAACAATAAATGATTACTCAGTTACTGGGAAAATTTTATTGAGCGCCGTTAATAATGCTCTACAAAAAGCTCGTGTGTTTTAAATTTCTTGGGCATCATTTTGTTCGAGAGGAGGAATTTTATCAACGAAGTCTGGATTTTTGTTATTTAATTTATTTTGTTGCTCATATTTGTAAATAGATTTTAATACAGCTAATTTATTGTCAAAACTTTCTTTTCTGAAAAGCTCAACATCTTTTTTATCTTCATCATTTTCAATATCTTTATTAAAATGTTCGATGAAAATTTTTACCAAATCTTCATTTGAATCTGAATCATTTTTTATTTCAGAAATACTTTTTCTTTCAAGAAGTTGTCGGCATATTTTAGTAGACAATTCATTTTGAGTTTTGGTTTTAGGAATATAATTTACTATTTCCCAATAAATATTTCGCGCAAAATTATTTAAAATTTCTATTCTATTTTCAATTGGTAATTTATCGTATTCGATTAAATAAGGTATTTTTTCTTCTGCTGTATTAATTCCAATACTTGGGAGCTGTTTGCTAAATAAAAATTTTAAATAAGAATTTGTGGTAGTTACTTTTGCTGAAAAATTAATTTCTGGATTATTTACTATATTAATCAAATAATCTTTATCTATTTTTTCGAGTAAACTGTTCGATATAAGCTTAATAAATTCTTCGTACTGACTTTGTAATTCAATTTGTTCATTGTCATAAAATGCTAAAATATTTAATTTTTCTTCAACATTGGCGTTTTCAAATTCTTCCATGCTAATACTTATTTCTTCTTTAGTAAGGTTTTGTATAACATGGAAATATTTAAATAGTACATTTAATTCTTCATGTATTTCTTTTGCTTTTTGTAATAATTTTTTTTTCTTATCTTCAATTATATTGATTAAATAGGTTATTATTTCGTTGATGCGAATAAATTTACCTAAATTTAATTTGATTTCATCAAGGAAATTATTTTTATGGTGGTTATTATTATCATCATTATCATTATTATTTTCGATATCACTGTCAGTTGATGTTTCTGGAGATAGATTTTGTAATTTAATTTTAGGTGCGTCAGGTTTGTTATCATTATCATTGTCATTATCATGACTATCTGAATCATCATGAAAATCGTGGTTGCCATTATCATTGTTTTCACTTAAGGTTTTATCTTTTTCATTTTTATCTTCCACTGATTTAGTTATTTCAACTTCATTTGGTGCATTTATTACTTTAACTGTATCATTATTCTTTATTTTTATTTTTGCAGGTAATTTTTCAAATGTGCCGGTTACTTTTTTATCTTTATCACGATCAACTTTATAATTAGTTAAAAAAAGTTCGCCATCTTCGTTAACAAAGGTAAAGTTTATGCTGGAATAATCTTTGCTTTTAGCTCCACCTTCTCGCGTTCCTAATCTTACGTCTGTGTTTAAAAATTGGGCATTAAGATCAAAGGCCATATCTGTATCAGGAGTATGCCCAAAAATTGATAAAAAAACATCTTTCCATAATAAATCAATAAAATCATCGCGCAATCTTTCTCCAACAAGCCATCCTAAATTGCTCCATTCCTTTCCTGACTTATCTGATCTTGTTGCAGATAGCATATTTCGGAGTAAAGAATATTCATCATTTGTAAAAGTATCACATGCTGGACAAAAAAATTGTAAATTACGAGCTGCATGTCCTAAAATATTTATCCAATCAAAAATATCTTTAGCTGTAAAGTTTGCATTTTGGATTTCATTATATAAATTAATACTGGTTTGTTTGAGTGAAGAATCAGCCTCAGGGATTGTTTGCCTATCAAAGACAAAATTAAAATCTTCCCAGTTAATTTTTCCACTTTCTACTAAGTTTGTAATTTTTTCATATAAAGGTTGACTTTTTTCTAATTCTTGAATAAGAATTTGTTTACTTTGTCTAAAATCATCTATAGAATTTTTAAATTGTTCATTCTCAACATCTTCAAGATTTGATAATAAAGTTTTAGTCAAAAGTATTATTGCAGGTAAATTACATATAGTATGGGGTGCATGTGAAAAAACTAATAATCCTTTTTCCGTTTCTTTTGTAATACAAAATTCAAAAAAATTTTTTTCAAATAGATCATTTGTTATATTTAAGTAACTTTTAGAATCATTATCCAATGGTGCCATAATACTGGGGGTGCCACAAACTATTTCAATTTCATGATTTCCGGCCAAAACGTGTACATTTTTAATTTCTTGTTCATTTTTTAATGCTTGCAAATAACGTAAAATTGCGTAATTCACAGCGGATTCAGGACCTCTGTCTCCATAATCTCCGCCTAAATATAATTCAATTTCTTCTTTTTCTTCTGAGTTTGGAATATATTCCATAAGAGGGAAATAAACAAGTCTATCTTTGCGATCTTCATAAGAATAAGTATCCTCATGAGTTAATTTGCCTCTATCGAGTTGTTCCTTAGCTGTTCGTATTTCATCTATTGTGCGATATATAATGCCTTTATCAATATTAACGGCTACTAATTTTGTTGGATCAATTTTAAATGATTTGGAGAATACTAATTGAGCAAGCATTGGTACAGCATCGTCGTGGCAATCTGAAACAAATAAATGAGTTTTCTTTTTTGAATGAGTTGGTGGTAATCCGCCGTTTTCAATAAAATTTTGATAAACTTTATTTACTGTTGAAGCTATTGATGTTACATGATCGATTTGTGAAACATTTGTATTACATAAACGATAATTTGCAGTTGCTTTTTGAGGTTCTATTTCGTAAAGCATATCTAATCTTGCATCTTTTAACGCTTGAGGAGAAACACCATAATTATTTTCATCATTAAATGGTAATAGTTCCATATAAATCACCTCGAAATAGAATAAACTATTCTAAAATTATTATAAAACATTTCAAACGAAAAACCAAATGGGAAATTTTAATTCAAATGAAAAATAAAAATACAAATGAAAAATATATATGTAAATAAAAAATAAAGATATAAATACAAAAAGAGCGAGTTTCCTAAATAGAAATACTCGCTTCTTTTTTTTTACTTATTTTATAAAGGTAAATCAAATTTCTCAAATGATTTACTATTTCCTTCTTTAACTATCTGACCATCTTCCATTTCATATATTCGATTTGAAATCTTAACTGCATCACTTATATTTTTTTGAAGTAGTAAAAAAGTTATACCTAATTTATTTGCTTTATAAATTAAATCTGCTATCTTCTCAACAAATAATGGATAAAATCCTAACATTGGCTCATCTATTACGATTAATTTTGGGAACGAAATAATTGCACGTGCAATAGCAGTTAGCATCCTCTCTCCATTACATAATTTCTTTATATTTTTATTATAAGATTTTTGAAGGTGCGGGATAAGCTCAATAGTTTTCTCAAAATTTTCTTTCAATATATTTTTATCCTTTATCCGCCACCCACCTAATTCAATATTCTCACGTACTGTTAATCCGTAAAATAATCCCTTATAACGAGCCTGGCAAAATAATTCACCATTTAATTTTCGTTTCGTAGTTATATCATTACCCATAAAAATTATTTTCCCAGTGGTAGGTAATTGTAATCCCGCAATTATTTTAAATAGTGTTGACTTACCACTATGCTTATGACCAATTATAGAAACTATTTCATTTGTATCTATTTTAATTGATAAATCATGAATAACTTTTAAATTTGGGTAGTTAAAATTCAAATGGGATATTTCTAACACGATATATCCTCCTATTCACCTAGACAAATTGATGTTAGTACTTGATTATTTTTAATTTCAATTGGATTATCCGTCGCAATAATTGTACCGTATTCCATTACCGAAATCTCACTACAGATATTTAGTAATAAATTTAAATCGTTCTCAATAATAACAATAGCAGTTTTAAATCGTCTATTAACCATTTCTATCGTATTCATAAATTCTTCCGCTTGATTAATACTTAATCCACCAGTTGGTCTATCAAGTAAAAGTAATTTAGGAGAAGTAGCAACTGCTCGTGCAATATCTAAACGACATTGTGCGTCATAAGGTATATCATTAGGGAACATATCGGCATAATCCGACAAATTAAATATAGAAATTAATTCATTCGTACGTTCATCAATTTCTTTCTCACTATTAAAAAATTTTTGCGTCCGTAAAATTACGTCAAATAAATTATATTTCAAAGAATTATGGAAGCCTAATCGAATATTATCAGTTACAGAGAAATTTGAGAAGAAATTTGCATTTTGAAAAGTTCGTGCGACTCCAAGCGTTGTTAATTTCTCAATTGTTAATGGAGTGATATCGATTCCTGCTAAAGTTATTTTACCTTCATCAGGAATATATACGCCAGATATTAAATCAAAAAGTGAGGACTTACCGGATTCAGTTGCACCAATTAATCCAACAATTTCATTTTGAGGAACGGAAAAATTTAAATTACGAATAATACGTGAACCGTCGAGCGTTAAACTAACATTATCAATTTTAAGTAATATCATGATTTTTCACCTCGACTGAATTTTTTCAAAAATCTTTGTTTGATAGCGGCCAGTATCGCTTTATAGTCACTAAATAATCCAGTTGGCATATAAAAAATAACTAAAATCATTGCGAGTAAGTAGATAATTATTTTGATGTCTAAAATAAATTCAATAGTGTACGGTAAGATAGTAAAAATAACAGCAGAAATAATTGAGCCGGAAATACTTCCAAGTCCTCCGATAATTACCATTGCTAATAATTCTAATGAGTAAGTGTAATCAAACATATTTGGCTCAATAACTAATAATTCATGTGCGAATAATCCACCGGCAATTCCGGCAAAAAATGCAGCTAATGAAAAAGTTGCAATTTTATAAGAAAAAGTATCGACGCCACAAGATTTTGTCAGCATTTCATTTTGTGAGATACAAATTGTTGCGCGTCCATATTTTGAATGAATTAGTAAATAAATAAAACCGACAATTAATACGGTAATAATATAGACGGCAGAGAAATTTGAGTAATGAGCGATACCGCGACAACCAGTTGAGCCACCAGCAATATTAAAATTGATAATAAAATTACGAACGATTTCATTTACGGCGAGCGTTATGATTAATAGATAATTTCCAGGGATTTTCATAGCAGGATAACTGATAAAGACGGCAAAAAACATTGCGACTAAGCCGCCACAAATTACAGCGAAAGGAAATTCGAGCCAACCGGATGCAGTAAAAAATTTTGTAATCATAACGGAAGTATAAGCGCCCATTGCCATAAATGCTGAATGAGCCAGACTTAATTGTCCTAAAATTCCCGTAGCTAAATTCAAACTAACGACTAAGATAATGTTAATCAATGCGATTTTTAAAATTCCTTCCCAATATGAATTAATGAAGCCGAAATTTATTGCTGCTATTGAGATTACATATATCAAACAGATTAGGAGAAAAATTTTTGGAGAGAAAAATTTTTTTTTCAAGCGTAGTCACCTCTCTATTTATATTTTTTGCAGTTGACAGTTAAATACACTGCTAAGATTAAGAAGATAGCGATATCTGACATTTGAGTTGAAATATAAGTACGTGTCAAAGTTTCAATTAATCCAACAATAAATCCACCGGCAATAGCTCCGATAACTGATTCAGGTATGGAACCTGAAATTATTCCGAGCCCACCAATAATTGCTGCAGCGAGTGAGCGTAATCCAATCATTGTACCAACATATGGGTCAGTAACACTAATTGACATATAAAATAAACTTGCGGCTGCCGTTAATAATATTGAGCAGATACCGAACACAATCAAAATAATTTTGTCATTATTAATTCCCATTAGTGCAGTAGAGTCAGAATTTTCTGAGACCGCACGTATCATTTTTCCAAGTTTGGTACATTTTAAAAGTAAGTAAACTGCAAACATTAAAGCGAGAGTAACAATAAAGCAAATAAATAATGAATATTCGATTTCAATCGAGCCAAACATTAATGTTCCAATAACTGCATCAGATAAATTTTGAGGGTCGTCACCAAAAATAAATACGAAAACATTTTGAATGAGGAAAGCTAAACCGATAGAGACTATTAAACTATGAAATTTATTTCGTTTTAATATTGGGCGGTAAAAGTAAAATTCTAATGCCATATTAGATATTGCACAAATTATCATTGTAATAATAACAGAAAAGATGAAAGGGATACGTAGATTAACGCAAAGATTGATAATATAGATACAAATAACAAATAATTCGCCATTAACGAAATTAATTAAGCTGCAGATATTTACGCCTAAAGTAAAAGCTAAAGCGATTAGGGCATATATACCGCCGGCCAATAGACTATTAATAATAGAACTAATGAGATTCAATCATAACGCCTCCTATGAATTAAATACTTTAATGAAATTATTTTTACCGCCAGAAATTTTTACAATTGTTACGGCTTTAATTGGATTATGATTACTATCGAAATTTATTTGGCCAGTTATTCCGGAATAATTTGTTTTCGCTAAAGAATTTAGTATTTCATCCATTTGAGTTGATTTCGCATCAATAATTGCATCAAGTAAAATATTTGCAGAATCAAAACCTAATGCGGCAAATGAACTTGGTTTCGATTTATAATTTGTTTCGTAATCATTTACAAAATTTTGTATCTCATCATTTGGATTATCAACAGAATAATGCGTACAGAAATAAATTCCTTCGATATCATTTGGATTTGAAGTTTGAGTTATAGCTTCCTCCCAAGTATCTGAACCTAAAATTACAGATTGAATTCCAATATCACGTGCTTGCTTCGCAATTAAAACTGCATTATACGCATAATCGGGAACAAATAAAACGTCCGGATTAAATGGTTTTATTTTATTTAATTCAATTCGAAAATCACTGTCTAATGTCGCATGTTTTTGTAGAATTAAAACATTGCCACCATTTTGATTAAATGTATCAGCAAAAGATTTTGCAAGCTCAACAGAATAATTATTTTCGGAATCATATAGTACGGCAGCAGTTTTTAAATTTAAATCAGTAAGAGCAAATTTTGCCATACAAGTTCCTTGTATTTCATCAGTAAATCCTACGCGATAAATATTATTACCGTATTCAGTAATAGAATTAAGTGAGGCACTAGGAACAATAATTGGCAGAGGATTTTTTTGTGAGTTAGCAGCAATATCTTCTGACAAAATACTATTTCCGCCACCAATAATTGAACAAATTTTTTTATTCGCAGCAAATTTATTATAGGCATCAATATTTCTAATGTGGTCACTATTGTCATCAAGGATTTCAAATTTAATATCTTTATCTAAAATTTTAGGGCGTTTAGAGATAGCGAGTTCGACACCATTTTTTATTTCCTGACCACAATAGTAATAATCGCCACTCATTGGTAATATCCCACCGATATAAATTTTATCGGTAGAATTAGTACAGCCACTAACTAAAAAAGAAGTTAGTAGTAGCGGTAGAAATTTTTTTAGTTTCATAATATTTTCCTCCATATCAGTTTTTATTTACATTTGCGATTATAGTTCAAATAAAAATGCAATGCAAGATTATATAAAATGTTGCACGTAAAAAAAAAATATGGTAAAATTTTTAATTGAGATATGAAATGCTGAAGTGGCTCAGTTGGTAGAGCAGTTGATTCGTAATCAACAGGTCGTGGGTTCGAGTCCCATCTTCAGCTTTTATATAAAGAAGGTGCGTAATGTTTAAAACAATATATGGAGAATATGAGAGTGAGATAGTAGAAAAAAAATCAAAATTTATAGGGAAAGTAAAAGCGATAGGGACAGAGTTAGAGGCAAAAGAATATATAAGTACGCAGCGGAAAATTTATTATGATGCACGACATATAGTTTATGGATATATATTAGGTAAGGAAGAGAAAAGATATAGTGATGATGGAGAGCCATCATTAACAGCCGGTGTACCAATTTTAAAAATTTTGGAGCACGGCAATTTTTTTTATACGATAGTTATAGTAGTGAGATATTTTGGTGGGATATTATTAGGGACAGGGGGACTTTCACGAGCATATTCATTAGCGGCACAAAAAGTTTTAGAGCAAGCAATTATATTAGAGAATGAGGAATATGAGAGAGTAGCAATTAATTTTAGGTATGAATTTTTTAGCAAAATAAATAATGAGCTGAGGAAAAATAATTGTTACGTAGAGGAAATAATTTATGATACGGAAGTAAGGGTAATTTTTTATGTGAGGGAAAATTTTTACGATAATATTTTAGAGAAAATAGGTGAAATTTTAGGTAAAAAAATATTTACGGAAAAAGTAAAAGTTATCGGAACGATTTATGATAAAAAATTTATTAGCTATGGTGATAGAAATGGATAATTTTAAAATGCTGAACGATATATTTGCGAGGAAGTTAAAGAAGATAAAGATAGCGGACCGAAAAATTTTTCAAATATATATGCCGGAGATTTATAATAAATGGCTTTATTCGACAATACGTAAAGATGTTATGATAACGCCGGCAAATATTTTTATGGCGATGGATGAAAATATTTTCCCAGTGGTAAAAAATTTTAGCGAGAAAAATATTGACGTAGAGCCTTTACATTATTCACTTGATAATCATCCAGTAGTAAATGATTTAAAGATTATAGTCGAGAATTTTGTACCGATTTATGATTTAATTGCGGGATTTGATATTAATGATGGGGACGTAAAAAGAATTTTGCATATGTTAAGCATGTACGACGTAAATTATTTTGAATATCTAAAAATAATGTGTGCGAAGCTGGGATTATTTAAAATAATGCCATCAATAAATTGTCAAAAGTTATGGATTGAGGATGACGCACATAAATTTTTTGAGAATGACGCATCAGATATATTTGATGCAATTTTTGATGCGAACGTAGAGATTTTTTTTGATAGTTTATGTGCATTTTTTAGTGCGGAGAATAATTTTGATGGTTATGATTTTGTGATAGATTTGTTTTACATGTATAACAATCCAATGAGTAGGATAATGAATGAGATTTTACATTTTTTTAATGTTGAGGAGAAGTCATTTTTAGCGGACCAATTCAAAGATTTTTTATACTTTTTAAATATCACATTGAATCGATTTTTTTTTGTGCCATTCGGGAATTATTTGAAGTTGATAGTACCGGTGAATACAAATTCATTTGACATTGAAACGCTGTATGATTTACTCAAAAGTTGTATTGAAAAGGAAAAAGATGTTTACAGAGTTTTTGATTTTTCAAATACGTATTTTAATTTGACAAAGCTTGGTGAAAATTATTTCAAGTCGGAAACAACTGATTTATTCGGAAAAATATCGGATAATGAAATCGATTACTTGATAAATGATTTTGACATTTTGGACGAAAAAAAGTATCCCAATCGGGATACTTTAATGAGTTTTAAATTTCGTATTGAAATTGATGAAAGCCCACAGTATTGGAAAGTTTTTGAATGCTGCGGACAAATGAACTTGCACGAATTTTTTTTAATAATTGCACGAGAATTTAATTTAGATGTAAAAGCAAATTATAATTTCGTTCAAGATGAAAATTATATCAAAGACGACAAAATTACACTGAATAATTTAAATTTGAACGATAATGACGCTTTCTATTTGATTTTGCATAACCAAATAAATTATTACGCGCTAAATAACTCAAAATTGATAGAAAATCATGTTAAATTGAAAATTCATGTATATAAATCTGAAACTTCATTGAAAAATATTTTCTTTAATTATAAATTGTATCAACAATCGCCACGTTTTACAAAATTAAATTTTACTGGCAAAAATAATTCTTAAAGCAAAATCATTATGTTTTCAAAGTTGATTTTTTTTACGCGCTCAGCAATTGTAAAGAAATCATAAAGCCACAAAATTGCACATAATCCACCCGTAAAAAGTTTTAAAATTCCCATTCCGATATCGCCAATCATAAATCTATCAACGCCGAGTTCGCCTAAAAATATTGACACGAGCATAATTATTTGTGGAGATTTTAAGTCAACGGTTGAAACTAATTCAAATTTATTTTCATCCATTTCAAACATTTTATTTTTCATATAAATAAGTTTTTCAGACGGAAAATATTGACGATTCGATAAAATATACATTTCAACTTTTTGTGGGTCAACCTTTTTTACCTCAATTTTTTGTGGCTCCAAAATTTTATTTTCTTCCATTTTTATCGACTCCTTTCAAAATAAATTATATTATACCATAATTTTTATGGAATAGAATTTGTATGCAAGCGAATGAGATAAACGATGACAAATAAAATTGATGTCATAATTAAATATCCATTGATAAATTTTTTTTGGCGTGGGAATTTATCAGTATTAACTCCAAAAAATATCGCTGGTATTATTAAAATTAATAATGGATGATAAAAAAATGATTCCCTAAATCGAAAATGTATTAACGATTTTAATGCGCGTGTTAATCCACATGATGGACATCCTATCCCAAAATATTTTTTTATCGGACACGTATACTCTCCACTAAAAATTATTACCAAAATTATAAGCAATAATTTTATTTCCTATCGCCACCTTTTCATTTTTTGCATATCTTATTATATCTGTTATAATTATTTCAAATACATTCGGAGGTTTTTTTATGCGTAAATTATTTGGTACTGATGGCGTACGTGGCCTCGCTAATAGTGAATTAACTCCTCAACTCGCTTTTAATCTCGGTCGTAGTGGCGCTTTCGTACTTTCAAAATTTTGTAAGCATCCCCCACAAATTATTGTCGGGAAAGATACTCGTATTTCTGGCTATATGCTTGAATCTGCTTTAGTCGCTGGAATGTGTTCTGTCGGCGCAAAAGTTATTTTAGCCGGTGTTATCCCAACTCCAGGAATTGCTTACTGCGTCAGAAAATATAATTGTGATGCGGGAGTTGTAATCTCAGCCTCACATAATCCGTTTTATGATAACGGTATAAAATTTTTTAACAATGCCGGCTATAAGCTTTCAGACGCATTAGAAGAAGAAATTGAAAATGTTATTTTTGACAAAGATATAGTTTTGCCGGAGCCAACGGCTGAAAAAGTTGGGTCTGTTACTTATAAATATAATGATGATTACATAAAATTTTTAGAGAGTACGCTTGGTGATTTAAATTTCTCAGGTTTAAATATTGCATTAGATTGTGCGAATGGCGCAACTTTTAAAGTCGCACCGACTGTTTTTAAAAATCTTGGCGCAAATTTATTCGTTATTAATGACAAGCCTGATGGTAAAAATATTAATTTGAATTGCGGCTCAACGCATTTAGATTCGCTAGTTGAGTTCGTTGTAGCAAATAAATGTGATGTTGGCTTCGCATTTGATGGCGATGGCGATAGATGTTTAGTTGTAGATTCCGACGGCAATATAATTCATGGCGATGAAATTATGTCGATTTGTGCTTTCTATATGAAGCAAAAAAAAATTCTCAAACAAAACACAATCGTTGCTACTATTATGAGTAATCTTGGATTATTTATGATGGGGAAAAAGTACGGAATAAATATTGAGCGTACGGGCGTCGGCGATAGATATGTATTGGAGAAAATGTTGGAGTGCGATTATAATTTAGGCGGCGAACAGTCGGGACATATTATTTTTTTGGATCATAATACGACTGGCGATGGAATTTTGACGGCACTTTATGTGTCAAAAATAATGGCAGAGTCCGGTAAAAAAATTTCACAGCTTAATAATTTAATGAGTGTTATGCCGCAAGTTTTAGTTAATGCAAAAGTTAGTAACACAAAAAAAAATCAATATATGTCAAATCTTCAAATACAATCTGAAATAAAAATGCTTGAAGAAAAATTTGCTGATAATGGACGCGTTGTTGTCCGTGCATCGGGAACTGAGCCACTTATTCGCGTTATGCTCGAAGGCTCAAATAAATTTTTATTGAACCATGAAGCAAAACGTTTGGCTGGTATCATGGAAAAATATTTGAATTAATTTGGAAGTGAGAAATGTGTGTGGAATAGTTGGTTATGTTGGTTTAAATGAAGCTGAACCAATTTTATTGGATGGGCTCGCAAAATTGGAGTATAGAGGTTATGATTCAGCAGGTATCGCGGTACATAGCGGGCAAAAAATTAATATTGTGAAGTCAAAGGGAAAGTTAGCAGAGCTTCAAAAAAAACTTTCACAAAATGAATTAAAAGGAACTTTGGGGATTGGGCATACGCGTTGGGCAACGCATGGTGCGCCATCAGATATAAATTCGCATCCGCATGCAAGTAATAATTGCAAAATTGCGGTCGTACATAATGGGATAATAGAAAATTATTTAAGTATAAAGGAAGAGCTTACGGAAAGTTCGTTTACATCGGATACGGATACGGAAGTTATTGCGCATTTGATAAATAAATTTTACACGAAAGCGACGATAGAAAATTTACTTGACGCGGTATATGCGGCGATAGATAAAATGCGTGGGACGTATGCGTTAGCGATAATTTGTTCTGATTTCCCAGACAAATTAATAGCGGTGAAAAAAGATAATCCGCTGGTAATTGGGGTAGGGAAAAATGAAAATTTTATTGCGTCTGATATAACTGCAATTATAAATTATACGCGTGATGCGTATTTGTTGGATGATGGTGAAGTTGCGCTGATAGACGCAAAAAATATAAAAATTTTTGACAAAGATAAAACGTTGGTTTCAAAAAAAATTTTTAAAATTGATTGGGATATAGAGAGTGCGGAGAAAGGCGGCTATGATTTTTTTATGCTGAAAGAAATTTTTGAGCAGCCAAAAGTTATCAACGATTTTTTGTCAATAAATCTTTACGACGAAAATTTTTTACACAAGATAAATTTGGAAACGCTTGAAAATTTTACTCGTATTTATATTGTTGGTTGTGGGACGGCGTATCATGCAAGTTTGATTGGCGCGCGTCTTTTGTCAAAGTTACCAAACATTTTTGTTTCGGCAGAAATGGCAAGTGAGTTTAGATATAATGAGCCGTTGATAGACGAAAAAACTTTACTTATAGTTATTTCACAATCTGGTGAGACGGCAGACACTTTGGCGGCATTGCGTATGGCAAAGGAAAAAAATGCGCGTGTACTGTCAATTGTAAATGTTGTTGGTAGCAGTATTGCTAGAGAATCTGACAATGTTATTTATATAACGGCGGGGCCGGAGATTTCAGTTGCAAGTACAAAAGCTTTTTCATTGCAAGTTATGGCGCTGTATGTTTTAGTTTGTAATTTGTATAAAGTTTGTAAAGTTATATCGACAGAGAAATTTTTGCAATTACAAAATGAATTGCAAAGAATTCCATCATTAGTTACTGAAATTTTGGACCGTGAAAATGAAATAAAAATTATGGCGGAAAAATATTTATCGTGTAAAAATGTTTTTTACATTGGTCGTGGTTTAGATTATTTTATTGCGCGCGAGGGTTCACTTAAGTTAAAAGAAATTGCTTATTTATATTCGCAAGCGTATGCAGCTGGTGAATTAAAGCATGGACCGATTGCGTTAATTGATGATTCGATTCTCATTGTTGGCGTTATTACTCAAAAAAATATTGTTGAAAAAACGCTGAGTAATTTAAAGGAATGTAAGTCGAGGCACGGAAAAATTTTTATCGTTACAACCGAAAATAATAGTGACATAAAAAATGTTGCTGACGATAGTTTTATAATTCCACAAATTAGTCAAATATTTGCGCCACTTTTAGCAAATATTTCTTTACAACTTTTTGCTTATTACATAGCGAAGGGTTTAGGTTATGATATTGATAAGCCACGAAATCTTGCCAAATCTGTTACAGTTGAATAAAAAAAATCTCACGAAAAAATTTTTCGTGAGATTTTAAGATTTTTATGTTAATTTTTTTTGTCAGAAGAATATTCAAACACAAAAATTTTTTGACCAAAATAATTTAAAACTGTAAATAAAATCATACCGATAAACATAGCAATATTTTCACGTATTGATTTAGAAAATGTAGTAAAAATGAAATTTACAAATGGTTTCGCTAGTCCATAAGCTATACCATAGCAAATTATCAAATTAAAAATGAATTTAAATATTTGCTTTGCAGATTTAGTTTTATTTTGAAACGTAAAATATTTATTTAAAAAAAAGCTGAGTATGCCGCCAAATATGTAATTCATTGCAGTCGAAAAGAAATAATTACAGTTGAAAAAATTGTATAACGTGAACATTATTGCATATCCAAGCAAAGTATTCAAAATCCCAACAAAAATAAATTTCAATACTGTTTTATTCATATTAAACCTCCAATAAAAAATCACCTTAATTATCCGAAATAATTAAGGTGTGAAAAACTAGCTAGCTTTTTCAATTTCGTAAACTGAAACTTGTTTTTTATCTTTTCCCTTACGTTCATATTTTACTTGGCCGTCAATTAAAGCAAATAATGTATCATCAGAACCTTTACCAACATTAATTCCAGGATGAATTTTTGTTCCACGTTGCTTGTACAAAATATTTCCGGCTCTAACAAATTGACCGTCAGCTCTTTTTGCACCTAAACGTTTTGAATGTGAATCGCGGCCGTTTTTAGTGGAACCAGCACCTTTTTTATGTGCAAAAAAACTTAAACTTAATTCAATCATGATTTCACCTCCGAGATACAAACAAATTTATCATGTTTTTGTGCAACATCTTTTAATCCAAATTCAAGTGCCATAATTAAAATTTTTGAATCATGAGAAATATTTTTATCGGTAAATTTAAAATCAATTAATCCAGATTTTTTATCATAGTTACAAATAAATTTGTCAATAGTAAATTTTTCAATACAATTAACTGTATTAATTGTAAACAATGAAACTGCCGAACAAATATATTCTGGAGCGTGCCCTTTTATTTTAAAAGCCGATAATTCACTAACAGAATTATAAAAAAAATTAATCTGAATCATTTAAAACGAAATATTTTCAATTTTTAATTGCGTAAATTGTTGGCGATGACCTTTCTTTTTATGAAAACCTTTTTTCGATTTGAATTTATAAACAATAACTTTTTTTTCTTTACCATTACAAATAACACTTGAAGTTACTGAAGCATTTTCAATATAAGGACTACCAGTCAAAATATTTTGACCATCAGCTATAAGTAAAACATTTTTTAAATCATAACTTTGACCTTGTTCAAGCGGCAATTTCTCAACTTTAATTATATCGCCGACCGAAACTTTATATTGCTTTGAACCGGTCTCAATTATTGCGTACATAATAAACCTCCTAAAACTTTTAATCGCCTGATATGGTAAAAATTTTGAACCTCTCAGAGCGTCAACACTTTTAATTTTATCACAAAAATTTTCATTATGTCAATAATAAATTCTGTATCAAATTTTTTGTAATATAAAGTGTAAAAAATTACAAAAAAATAGCTGACAAATTATTTTTTGTTAGCTTTTTATAAAGAGAAAATAAATTTCATGTCAAATATTTTGTTCGTTTGTTTCGCTTGTAATTTGAACAGGGGAGCCTTTATTAAAACCATTTAAATTATTTGCCATTTCATCTTCTATTTCAGGTAAAATATTAATTTCAGAATTTTTATTTAAATTTTCATATTTTGTTTTCATTTTTTTATTATGGATAATTTTTGCTGAAATCATTGTAATTACAGCAATTGTTATTAATGAAGCAGTTGTTGAAATAGCAGCAATTGTTGAAAGAAATAGATAAAATAATATACCAAATATTAATGCGGCAGATAAAAATCCAATTCCGAAACCAATTCCTATTTTAAAATTTTTTGAGAATGAATTTTGATTTATTGATTCATTATTTATGAGCTCTTCGTCATTATTTTGTATATCAAAATTCGACTGTAAATAATGTTGTGCTAAATCGAAATTGTCTACATCTTCATTTAACCCTACACTTTCTAATTGTGAATTAACATAGTTGATTTCATTTTGTTCAATTTTTAAAGACATAAGTTCATCGGTAAAATCCTGAGCAATTTCTGCTGCAAATTTTATACCAAACAATTCTTCGACATCATTTGGTATATTAACTAAATCACAGAAAAAATTATCAACAGCAAATTTTATTGTAAATAAATCAACATCAGAAAAATTTTTTTCTATTAATTTGTTATATAAAGCTTCATAATTTTCAAAGTTATCAATGTGGAAATCTCGAATGAATAATTTTAATTTTTCGCTTACGTTGTCAAGACTAGCGATTTGATTTTCAAAAATTTCTTGGTGATATTTATACGGATAATTTTGACAAGTAATAAGTAATAACGCATAATCTTCACCAAAATCATTTGAATTGTTTAGCATAATTGAAAGTTGCTCATCCATAAATATGTTAACGTTTGGATTTGAATTTTGTAATTCTTCAATGCGATTACAAAATAACCTTATTTTATTTTTTTGATTTCGAGAAAATTTCCCAAAATATTTTTGATTATTACGAATCATAAATAAAGCACGGCGATTTTTATTTCTTTCTGGATCTCTTAAGATAAATACAAATTCATCATATAATTTCTCCAAAATTTTAAATAAAATGTAAAGTTCTGCTTTGTAAAATTTTTGATAAGAATAACTTTCATTTTCTAATATTTTTCCTGTTGAAAGAATAGTATTTTTTGTTTTTATGATTCTATAGCATTTTTTAAATAATTCCAAAGGTTTAGTATCGCTTATATTTTGTTTTATATCTAAAAAAGATCCATTGGATATTGAATTTATTTTTCCAAAAATCCAGTTATCATAATTTTCATTGAGAGATAAATATTTTTTTATTAATCTTTCAGTAAGATAGCTAAGATCAAAAAAAATATTACCGATAGCATTTTTTAGTTCAATTAAATCTTTATCAGTAAATCCGTTATTTTTTAATTCACAATATAACTCATAACCGTTACGATTAATATAAATTTTTTTTCTATTAGATTTTTCTACGACATTAGGTTTATCATTTTTTTTGATAAAAGGAATTTCTAAATTAATTTTATCTTTTAAATCAGGAGAAAGTTTATCAAATTGAATTTGCCAATTCTCTTTATATTCATTGGGCAAATCTGAATTTTCATTTCGTAATGCTTGCAAAATTTCAAATAACTGTGGTAAATGAGATGGTAAAAATATATTGTAAGAAAAATAATTATCTTGTATGATAATTACCGTTGATAATTTATTACTTGCAACAAGTATTTTTATAATATTGTGCGCTATATATTTATTTTTATCTTTATCTTTGAATGTTGTTTTTTTAGGATCAATTGATGTTATTTCTTGAATGCTAATTAAAAATTTTATATTTGGATTTGCCGTAACCAAATGTTCCATAAGTAAAAGACATGGAACAGATTTAAATTCACCAATTATATTTCCTGAGAAAATAATTTTTTGCTTAAAATTTGGATTAATTTGTATCATTGGTACAGGATAAAAAGAATGTTGAGCTCTGGTTAATCTGTTAGAAATTTTGCTTGAGAATGCTGCTGTATTAGACGAAGGGTTACTAAAATTTTTAGGCATTTCATCTTGTAAAAAACATATGTCATTATAAAAAAAATCCATATTTGATGGATTAGATTCATTCGAAATTACAATTTTATATTCATTATTTTCAAATTTTTGAGTGAAAATTAATTTGTCATTATCTTTATTAAATGTTATAGGATTTCTTGTACATTTTTTGGAATTTAATCTTTGAATGGTATTGTTAATTTTTTCGGTAATGTTGATATTACTAACTTTATTTAAATCTGGAAGTATAAAAAAATTACTTATCACTTGAGTAAAATTATTTTCAACGTTTTCATTTGCTATTTCTTTCAATGCAATTAATTGAGTTAATTCTTCTTCAGAAATGGATTCTTGTTTTTCAAATTCGTAAAAAGATAATCCATTAGAATTGCAAACTCCTAATGAAATTAATTTTTCTATCAGATATAAAATATCTCCATTTATATTTGATATAGTTATTAAAGAATTTTCTGCGGGAGATTCTCCTGCCTGAAAGTTTTTTATTACTCTAAAATATTCTTTTCGTTCGTTTAAATCATTTAGTGATGTTATAGGTTCTTGATTTTCAATAATTTGAGTGTTATCTTCTGCCATAATTTTTCACCTCCGATTCATTAAACTGAGAATTTTTCACATATATATTTACGTTAACATAATTAGTGCAAAAAAACAAATAATTATAAATATGTCTGTGCGGTTACAAATCCAATATAAACTTGACAATTTCACACAATTTTTTTACCATAAAAAGGTAACATTAAATTTCAAAAAAATTTTGGAGTGATTTGAATGAGTGAAATTAATAGTGAAGAACCAAGAATTATTGTAAGAAATGCTTTAAATGATTTTTTAAAAACCTTTCAAAATTTAGATAAAAATCTTCAAAATTATTTAGCAGAAAATGTATTTAAAAATGAATTTATTGAAAACTTTAGTAGTATGAAAAATAAAGCAAATAAATTATCTTCAAAGCAAGAAGAAACAAGATTTATTTTGGTAGAATGTATGAAAGATGTTTTAAAAAATTTTGAAAATCTTGACGAAGAAAGTCAAAATTGTTTTGCTAGAGAATTTTTAAACACTGGGTTTATTGATGAGTTAAATAGATTTACAAATTTAACAAAGCAACAAGAACAAAATCAAGTTCCGCCACAAGAAAAGAAAAGTTGTTTACTCATTTAAATTTTTATTATAAAAATAAAATACGAAAGTGAAATTTTACTTTCGTATTTTTTTTGTACAAATTTTTTTTATAAAAAAAACGCTGAATAGAAATCAGCGTTAATTTTAATATGAGCCACCCGGGACTCGAACCCGGGACAACTTGATTAAAAGTCAAGTGCTCTACCACCTGAGCTAGTGGCTCACAAAAAAATAGGTGAATAGTGAGATTCGAACTCACGACCTCCAGAGCCACAATCTGGCGCTCTAACCAACTGAGCTATACCCACCATAAAAGGTAAGTGTATCTGAAGGGATTCGAACCCCCGACCCACGGCTTAGAAGGCCGTTGCTCTATCCAACTGAGCTACAGATACGAAACCGAATCGGGATGACAGGATTTGAACCTGCGACCTCCTGATCCCAAATCAGGCGCGCTAGCCAAACTACGCTACATCCCGTCATATTTTTTTACGGCCAACTTTTAAAGTCTAGCATAAAAAAAAAATTAAGTCAAGAGTAAAAAAATTTTTTTTCGGATAATTACTTGACATTATTCAAAAAAATAGTTAAGCTAGAAACGGTACGGTAAGTTTTTCATGGCAAGTTATCCCGTACAAATTTTAAAAAAAATAAGGAGAATAATAATGGCCGAAATTATTGATAGTCTTGAAGCATTACAAACTTTACTAAAAAAAGTACGTGAAGCACAAAAAATATTTGCGTCATTCTCGCAGTGTAAAGTTGATAAAATATTTTTAGCCGCTGCAATGGCTGCATCGAATGCCCGTATCCCTTTAGCTCAATTAGCAGTTGAGGAAACTGGAATGGGTATCGTTGAGGATAAAGTTATTAAAAATCATTTTGCATCTGAATATATCTATAATGCGTATAAAAATACAAAAACATGTGGAGTTATCGAGGAAGATAAAGCATTTGGAATAAAAAAAATAGCTGAACCGGTTGGAGTAATTGGAGCCGTTATCCCAACTACAAATCCTACATCTACTGCAATTTTTAAAACGCTTATTGCACTTAAAACTCGTAACGGAATTATTATCAGTCCGCATCCACGTGCTAAGAAATCTACGATTGAAGCAGCAAAAATTGTTTTAGAGGCAGCAGTAAAAGCTGGAGCGCCGGAAGGAATTATTGGTTGGATAGATATACCATCGCTTGAATTGACAAATGCACTTATGCAAATGTCAGATTTAATTTTAGCAACAGGTGGGCCCGGAATGGTTAAAGCTGCTTATTCATCAGGTACGCCGGCAGTTGGAGTTGGCTCAGGAAATACGCCGGCAGTTATTGATGAAAGCGCTAATATAATTGTAGCCGTAAATTCGATTATTCATTCAAAAACTTTTGACAACGGAATGGTTTGTGCGTCGGAACAATCAGTCATTGTTTCCGAAAAAATTTATGCGCAAGTGAAAAAAGAATTTACAACACGAGGTTGTTATTTCTTAAATAATGACGAAATCGAAAAAGTTAGAAAGACAATTATTATTGATGGCGCATTGAATGCTAAAATCGTTGGACAAAAAGCAAGTAAAATTGCTGAGATGGCCGGAGTTAATGTTCCGGAAAATACAAAAATTTTAATTGGTGAAGTTGATAGCGTTGATATAAGTGAAGAGTTCGCACATGAAAAATTGTCGCCAGTTTTAGCAATGTATAAGTTTAATGATTTTGACGAGGCATTAGCTAAAGCTGAAAAATTAATTTCTGATGGTGGATATGGGCATACTGCTGCAATTTATCTCGATAATGTTTCACAAAATGAAAAGTTAAATAAATTTGCCGCACGTATGAAAACTTGTCGTATATTAGTTAATACGCCATCGTCGCAAGGCGGTATCGGTGATATCTATAATTTCAAATTGGCTCCGTCTATGACTTTAGGTTGCGGCTCATGGGGTGGTAATTCGGTTTCCGAAAATGTCGGCGTAAAACATCTTTTGAATATAAAAACTGTTGCCGAGAGGAGAGAAAATATGCTTTGGTTTAGAACTGCTCAAAAAGTTTATATCAAAAAAGGTTGTCTACCTGTTGCTCTGCAGGAATTGAAAGATGTTATGGATAAGAAAAAAGTTTTTATCGTAACCGATTCATTCCTCTATAACAATGGCTATACAAAATGTATTACGGATAAACTTGACGAATTAAATATTAAACATAAAACTTTCTTTGATGTTGCACCGGATCCTTCTCTCGCTTGTGCAAAAGCTGGTGCAAAAGAAATGACTGAGTTCGCCCCCGATTGTATAATTGCAATTGGTGGTGGAAGCGCAATGGATGCCGGTAAAATTATGTGGGTTATGTACGAACATCCTGAAGTTGACTTTTTAGATATGGCAATGAGATTCATGGATATTCGTAAACGTATTTATACTTTCCCTAAAATGGGTGAGAAAGCTTATTTTATTGCGGTACCAACGTCCGCAGGAACTGGTAGTGAAGTTACACCATTTGCAGTTATTACTGACGAAAAAACCGGCGTAAAATATCCACTTGCTGATTACGAATTGATGCCGAATATGGCAATTGTTGACGCTGATATGATGATGAATGCGCCAAAAGGTTTGACAAGTGCGTCGGGAATTGATGCGCTCGTACATTCGCTTGAGGCTTACGCATCAATTATGGCGACAGATTATACGGATGGATTAGCATTGCGGTCAATGAAAATGGTTTTTGAATACTTACCGCGTGCGTATGAGAATGGGCCAAATGATGCAGAGGCACGTGAAAAAATGGCGAATGCGGCAACTATGGCGGGTATGGCTTTTGCAAACGCATTCTTAGGTGTTTGCCATTCAATGGCGCATAAACTTGGAGCGTTCCATCATTTGCCGCATGGACTTGCAAATGCGTTAATGATTGAAGAAGTTATACGATTTAATTCGTCGGAAACACCGGAGAAAATGGGAACATTCCCACAATATTCGTATCCGCATACTTTGGCGCGTTACGCAGAAATTGCAGATTATTTGAAGTTTGGCGGAAATACTGATGAGGAAAAAGTTGAAAATCTTATTAAGGCGATAAATGATTTGAAAGAGCGCATTGGCATAAAGAAAACCATAAAGGATTATGTTGCAGATGAGCAAGATTTTCTGAATAGATTGGATGAAATGACGCAGCAAGCTTTTGACGATCAGTGCACGGGTGCAAATCCACGCTATCCGTTAATGAGTGAGATTAAGCAAATGTATTTGAATGCATATTACGGCAAAAATTAAATTTTAATGTAAATAAAGTTGGTAGAAAATTTCTTTGACTATTCATTTTCAGAGTAAAGTTTGTTTATAGTCAAAGTTTTTTCACCAACTTTATTTTTTATGAAATCAAGAAGTTTTGGCGAAAATTTTTTTGTAATTGTTTTTTTCGCATTATCCACAAAAATTATTTTTGTTTTTTGACTGATTTTATTTTCAAAATCTTTTAACATCGATTTGTTTTTTGCTAAATTTTTATCTAAAAAAATGATTTGTGTGTGGCCAAGATAAATTTTCTTTTCAAGCTGTGAATCTATTTTCGTCAAAGCTTTTTGAATTGTATCAGCTGTTGCTGATTTGACATGTTTCTTATTTGATTCTTCAAAATAATTCAAATCACCACTGAGTGTCGTAACTTCTAGACCATCTTTATGTTTGTCAACGCCAATTGCAATTATAAAATTTCGGTCTTCGAGTTCAATTAAATCTTTTGCGCTGTTGCATAGCAAAAAAATTGACAAAACAAAAAAAGTTAAGTATTTAATTTTTTTTCACCGCCTTTACATAAAATAATTAACGGCAATAAAAAATAGAAAAAACTTCCGAGAATACAAATCGCCGGTTTCAAAAAATTATTTGGAATTAATAATGAAAAAAATGTTATCGCTGTCGCCAGCGATATTTTTTTTGCAGTTATCATCGTTGAAAAAAACAAACCACTGCTAACTAAAACGAAAAATGAAATTATTACGAAACTTATGATAAAAAAATCTTGATTTTGTACAAAACCGCCGGGAATATCGGTCATACTCATTAATTTTAAAATTGGGAGCGGTGTTTCAAAATTTATCCGCAAATTTATGATGTATGTCAAAAATGTTATTAATAGCCATGTTAAAAATGTTGCTTGTAATATTTTTTTACATGAGTTATTTTTGACAAATTGTTTTGATAAAAATAGATAATCTAATTGCGAAAAAATGAATAATGAATAAAAAGTTTCTTTTACGTTTATTCTATTATTGTCAATAATTATTTGCTCGAAATTGAATAGTGAAATCAAAAATGTTATTGCCAATGGTAAAACTATTAGCCATATCAAAATTTCACAGAGCCGTGCGCGTGTCTCATATCCTTTTGAAATTAAATATGCTGCCGCTAAAATTAGTATCAAATTTGTAACAAATTCATTTGTATTCGGTAAAACATAAATTTTTATTATCCATGCGAATAATTTTAATTCGTATGCCGTCGTTAAAATTATCTTTGCCAGCAAAAATATTGACAAAAGTTTTGTAATATAAATGCCAAAATTTTTTTCCATATAGTTAAAAAAACTTTTACCTTTAAATTTTTCTGCCGTTTTATACATCAATCCGATTGTCGCAGTTACTAAACTTAGTAAGATAATCATGTTTAATATTGAGTAACCGAAAAAAATTTTTGGTAGCAATATCAATCCAATGCCAAGATTATTTGTAATGATTAAAATTTGTAGTTGACGATTCGATATTTTGTTATTGTCGGAAAACATTTCTTTCACCTTCTTTCTGTTATTATTGGCAGATTTGTAAAAATTTATCCGAACAAAAAATAAATGCTTGACATATAAATGTAATTTTGTTAAACTTATTAAACATTTGGTTTTTAATTTTATGGAGGTGGTTGTTATGGCAGAGAAATCTGTTGAGTTACATGATCTTGTTGGATCGAATACAAGTCATTTTATGTCTATTAATAAAGATATAAAAGAATTCGGGAAAAATTTACGAAATCTGTCTCCTATACAATTAGCTGCAAGAAATATTATTGCAGGAAATAAAGTAAAGCCTTTGCAAAAAGTTAATAACGCTAAAAATCCAATTATGCATAAAAATAATACATTTGGTGGCAGATAAATTTTTTAAAAAAAATGAGGTGATTTAGATGGCAGAGGTAACTGAAATTTTTGACAATAGTATTTTATACGAAGATGTAATTGATACATTTTTTGAAATTCAATTAGATTTAAAAAATCAAGGTAGTGAATTGACATTTAATACGGATGAATTATATTTATTTGATAGTTTTCGAGCGATCTGCCAGCAATATCGAAGTATGCAACAATTAAAAATGCAGAATATAGATTCTTATAATAAATTATTGCCAAATTTTATAAATAATATAGAAAAACTTAATGATGCAATTGCATCAGATGTTTTTGAACAATCACATTTTGAAAATATAAATGATATTATTTTTGAGAGATTTAATAATGAGAAAAAAGATTATGTTGAATTTGTTGATGATTTTACGCAATATATGAGCATATTTTTAAATTCAGTATTAGAAATTTTACATGATGATTTATAAATATAAAAATTAGCGATGAAAATTTTTCATCGTTTTTTTAATAATTATTGTCAAATTTATAGTGATTAAATTTTATGGAGGTGTTTGTTATGTCGCAAGGTTCAGTTAATTTAAAAGATAATTTGTTGAGCAAAATAGATGATATTTTTAATGATGTGAATTATATTAAAGAAAACTTAACTAACGAAGAAAATAATTCATTTAATGAACAGCAGGAAAATGCAGTTAATAAAATAGATATTATTTATGCATTACTTTGTGAAACTGAAAATTATGTTTTAGCAGATAATAGTTATTTTGTAGAAAATAGTGATAAACTTCAAGAACAATTAAATGAGTTAAGTGAAATTATTAAGCCGGCGGTTTCACTTATAAAAAATAATGATATTTCGAAAGCTTGTGAATATATAGATGATAAACTTCCAGAAAGTTCGGAAGTTGCTGACAAAATAGATGAATTTGAAGTTGGAAATGATGAAGAAGTATTATCTGAAAATACTATGCAAAAATTTAATGAACAAAAAGAAATAAAAAAGGAAAGTAATGAAGAAATTTTAAATAAAAAACTTGAGTCTTTATCTCAAAAAGATGTAAAAATTCGTAAAAATTTCAAGGATAACTCTTTAAATAATGAGGTAACAACTGGATTATCAAGTGATCAAAAAGGAATAAACGATGAAAAGAAGCAAGATGCTTTACCAAAATCTTTTGGAGAACTTAAAAATGCAAAATATAAAACAGGCAAAACAAAACCTATAATAGTTCAGCCAAATATTAAATATAATCCTTTAGATATAGTTAATAAAATGAATAAAAAAGAAAATGAAGGGAAATCGCAGAACAATAATGAAAGACAATAAAAAAGTAGCGATGAAAATTTTTCACCGCTATTTTTTTTTATCTTTTTATCTGAGAATGTTTTGCAAAAATTGGACGCTTATTCATTTTAAAAATTGGCATATGAAAAAATGTATCTTCCATGTCATTAAAATTATTAACTTCCCCCGAAACTATTGGAAATAAATATGGAATGCCAAAACTTTTTAAAGATACAAGATGTGTCAGGATAATTAATATCGCTATCCAAAATCCATATAATCCAAACATTGCCGAAAAAATTATTACAAGATATTTTAAAAGACGAAATGCTGATACAAAATTTGCATTTGGTATCGAAAAACTACTTATCGCTGTTAGTGCAACGATTATAATAATTATCGGACTTACAAGTCCGGCATCAACTGCTGCTTGTCCAATAATTATTCCACCAACTATTCCAATTGTACTGCCAATAGGATTTGGCAATCTTATTCCGGCTTCCTTTAATAATTCAAACGCTAGCTCCATCATTAAAATTTCAAATACGGTTGGGAATGGAACATTTGCACGTTCGCTAGCGAGTTTTAAAACTAATTTCATTGGAATCATTGATGGATGATATAGTGTAAGTGCGACAAAAAATCCTGGCAATGTCAATGAAATGATTGCACAAATATGACGCATTATGCGAAGAAAATTCATTACTTGCCATCGCTCATAATAATCTTCTGACGATTGAAAAAATGTTGGGAGTGTCGCCGGAATTATCAATACGAATGGAGAGTTATCGCAAATTATTACGATACGGCCTTCTAAAATTGCTGAAGATGCTTTATCAGGGCGCTCAGTCATTTGTGATTGTGGGAATACTGATTGCCATGATTGATCTAAATATTGTTGAATGTATCCGATGTCAAATATCGCATTGGTATTTATTTTGTTTAATGCTTGCTGTGCGTCATCAATTATTTTTTCGCGCGCAACATCTTTTAAATACATGATTGCAATATCAGTTTGACTACGCTGGCCAATTTTCATTTGCTTAACTTTTAAATTTACATCACGAATTCGTCGGCGTATCAATGCGGTATTATGCCGCATACCTTCGGTAAAAGAATCTTTTGGCCCGTAAACGACAGACTCAATTTCTGCAGTTTGTATGCCACGATTAGGAAATTGTTTTGTAGAAACAATAATTGCTTTTGCAAAGCCATCGATTAAAAGTACAGTGTTACCTGACATTATTTCGGTAGTTATTTCGTCAAAATTATCTGACTGACTTACTTCGGCCGTAGTCATTCCGTAATTTTTAAATTCGTCAAAAATATATTGTGGAATGTTTTGGGATAAATTAATTTTGTGCATAAGCCGATTAATTATTTGAGTTTCAATTAATTCGCGATCGGTTAACATATCGATATAAATGATGTAGAAAAAAATATTTTGTGTTTGGGCAAATGGAATTTTTCGTGATACGAGATCGCCACAATCTTTAAATATTTCTTCGAGTTTTGAAATATTTTTATCAAGATTTTTATCTAACATATTAAATCTCCTTTTTTTGATATTATTTCCGACGCGAAAAAATTTATCCTTGTTGCATAAGTTCATATGTGTTAGAATTTTTACGAGGAGGTATGTTATGAGTTCGATTTTTATTTGCTGTGGATGTTTTTATATTTTTTTATGCGTTGCACTCATTACAATTATTATTTTACAAAAGAGACGTAATGCAGGTTTGGGAAATTTGTCCGGCGGTATGGTACAAACTTATTGGGATAAGAATAAAGGAAATTCGTTAGATGGCAAGCTTGAAAAATTTACAAAAATTCTTGCTGGTTTATATTTTATTTCTACTTTCGCTTTGTGTTTTATTAAATAAATTTTTTCATAAAAAAAGATTGAGTTTCGTGCTCAATCTTTTTTTGTTAAGGTTCAGATAGTTCAGATTGATCTCCAGGAATTAATGGAGGAATTTCGATTGGTGTTGCTAAATCCTCTTCTTTTATCTTATCTTCTTCTTCATCATCTGAAGAAGATACTAAATTATATTTTGCTTCATCATCTAAAAAATTATATTCTGTTTTTGGTAGTTGAATCAATTCTGTATTAAAGCAATTTAAATTTTGTGGTAAACTTTCGTAATATTGTCCAAGATGTTGAATTACACTAAAAGTTTCATTTGAGTTTTGTGGAATATATTCTTCGTGATATAACCAATTCATTTTTCCTGTAATAGCAGAAAAAAGAAGTTTCCAAATCTGATTAGCTTCTGAATAATATTCATTATGAAAAATATCACATACAATTATTTTTAACAAAAAAAATTCTATATCAGTAAATTTTGCTTTTATTAATATTTCATAAAAATTTTGCCAATCCATTTTAAAAAAATCTTCCCATGTATTTAAATTAAGTGCTTGTAAATTACGTTCATTAAAAAATGAAAGTAATTTTTCCTGAGATTCTTTAGGTAATTCTTTTAATTTAACTGTCCATTTTGCTTTTAAATAATTTTCTAGGTAAAATGATAATTCCTTTCCAAAATAATTAAGTCTCTGAATTTCTTTGTCGATGTAAATTAATATAAATAAAATTGCAAATAATTTTTGTAAATGCTTTTTTGTAAATATGGCTGGAAAATAAGAATGCCAAATTTGTTTGTCGCCTTCTGTTTTTTCTTCAACATATCCGTTTATAAATATTTTTTCTTCAATACAATAATCAATAATTTTGGCAAAATATTCATTTCCAGAAAACGTAGTTTCATAGTTACTAAGAATGAATTTTATATTTGGATTTGATAAAGTTGTAAGTGCAAGTGTCATAAGACAAGTTATAGTTTCTTTGTTTTTTTGATCATAAATTTCAATTAATTTTTCAATAAATTCTTTTTTAGATAATTCTTCATGCTTTATTTGTTGTATTACATTATTTGGTTCTTTAAGGAAACAAATAAATTTTTTTTTTGATTGTGTAATTGGAATTGGTATTTCAAAATAAAATTTCATATCTTCTTTTTTAGATTTAATTAAATCATCCATTAAATCTTTTTGCCAACTTAAAACTACATCTTTGACTGCTTGAAAGTAACTGTTAATGTTTATTTCTTGGTAAGTGGGATAATCATAATTATAGAACTTTTCACCGAGAAAGAGATCCTCATAGCGTACGAGAAGTTTGCTTTTGTATGTTTCTAAATACGGATCTAAGTCTATTTTACTGCTATTTTTATAATCTCTGTTAAGATTAGTTTTAGAATTTATTTCGATACATAAAAATTTTTCACTAGGAATAGAATTTCCTTTATCATCAAAAAATTTTGTATTAGACGTGTCTATGTAAATATAATTTCCATTATCGTCAGAAAATTTTATTTTTTCAGGTTCTAATTCTATAATAAAATTTCCTTTATCATTAGAAAATTCTACTTCTCTAGGTACATTTACTAATGCGAATGTCATAATTAAATCAACAGTTTTATATGCAATTTTATTTATTAATGATTTTAATGTTAGTAATTTACTAAATTCGTAAGAAAAGTTTTCCAAGTATCCAAATTTTTTGTTGTAATCAGGAGTAGGGCAAAGATTCATAAAATCATCGAAGTTTTCCAGAAATATATTAATAAGTAAAATAGCGCTTTTGCTTTTAAATAATTTTTCTTTACTTGTAAATTCATTATTTTTTAAATCAAAATATAATGAAAAAGATTTATCCAAAGTAATAATATTTTGTTTAATTAATGCCACAATTAACGAAAAGTAACTATTTTCTTTCAGATCATTGGGCTCAGTATGTTTTGCAGATTTATAAATTTTATTTATTAATGAATTTAAATCAAATTCAATGTATTTAATTAAACTTAAATCTTTTGTTGCTGTTTCAGAATTATTTATTGGTTTAGATGTTTGATTTATAAAATTAATAGCTGTTTGCCAATATCCTTTTGATTCAGCTAAAATAATTTTTGTTTCTTCTAATTCATTATTTTTAGTCAATGATTTCTTAATTAAATTTTCATCAATTTTGTTATTGCTAAAATTTTCTATTTCAGAAACATATTCTTTTAATTCATTATAATTCATATATGTATTACAATTTCTTTCTGAATGAAAAATAATTTGACTAATTGAATCATCAATAATAATTTGTGATTTTTTTGAAATTTCATTACCATTTCTTGAAACAAATCCATCTATTATGAAAAAATCGTTTGTAATTATATTTAATATAAATAAATTGATTCTGGTTTCTGTTTTATAAAAATTTGAATGTCTTTCGAGTATCCCAAAATTAAAGTTTTGTATTTCATTATGGCAATCGACTAAAACATTATGATTTGTGAAGAGACCATTTAAGTTTTCCGGAATTACTGTAAAATAATTGGGGAAATTGCTAACATGCTGATATATATTATCTAAAAGACTATCTGGAGTCTTTTGGTTTGTTCGATAAATTTTTTGTGCATTGATGAAATTTTCTTTATGTGCTGCAAATATAAACTCGCCAAGTCTGCTCACAGAAGAAATTATAGAAAGAAATTTATTATAAATAATATCACCTAAAGCGTTTCTTAGTTCCACAAAATCTATATCGTTAAATCCTGCATTTTTTAATATTTGATGTAAAAGATACGGTTTTCCTATAAAAAAAATAATAAATTCAAAAAAGTCATCAAACCGATGGAATTCTGTAATATAATTTGGATCATCAGGATCATCAAATTCTATAGATAATTGTTTTAAATTATTTTTATCAAAAAAATTTATTACTTTTGTTTGTAATTCTTCCGGTAATTCGCTAAATCTTCTTGGCCATTTTTCTTTTATATGTTTTATAAATGCTTCAATATCTGATTCCTGTATTCCTTTATCTCGTAAACTTTCTATTTCTATATCTATGTAAATTCCGTACAAAATAGCAAATAAATTTACTAAAGTTATTAAGTCAATTGCGGCACGTGAGTAAGAGCAGTAAATTTTTTTGCCATCTTTTATAGCTTTTTCAATATAGCCAGTTCGTAATGCTTTTTTTTCGATACAAAATTCGATTAAATTTTGAAGAAGTTCATTATCTTTTAAAGTAGTTTCATGATTACCAAGTAAACATATTATTGAATTGGGCTTTGCTTGTGATAAAAGTGCATAAATTACAAGGCAAACAATAGATTCAAATTTTATGATAGATTTGTTTTCTATAATACAATTAAATTCAAATTTTTCGAAAATTATATAATCTATTATGCTAAATTTGTTTTCTATAATATAATTGAGTTCAGATTCTTTGGCAATTAAATTACCTAAGTTGATAAATTTTCCTTTTAAATTTGGATTAATATAAGAGATTGGTATCAAATAAAAATGATTAAGGCAATTAGTTTTAAGTATGTTATAAATAAAAAATTTTTTATATTTTAAAAGTGTACTGTTAATATTTTTATTAGTTCCTGTATAAATTGTAGACGTTTTAGAAAAATTTTCTGCTTCAATTTTCAAAGAAAATTCGGAATTGTGTTTGTAAATTTTAATTTCATTTCCATTATTATCAGTAAATTTTAATGTAATTTCTTTTTTGGTATATATTTTTTTTTCATAAATTTCATAATTTTCATGAATTTTATTGGTTTCTGTGATTTTTTTAATTTCCTTAATTATGTTGAATTGATGATTTTTATTTTCACTTTCTTCATTTATTAATTTCTTTAATCTTTCTATTGGTTCAAGATAATTTTCATTTTGATTAAGAATATTAATAAGTTCTTCAGAATATTTAATGAAAATGTTTATAAATTTTATGTAATGGATATTGTTGGCTGCAATAATTTCTTCCTTAATGAATTGTATATATTCTTCTTCACTTCTAAAAAATCTATTATGTGCCAAATCAAAATAAAAGAAACAATTTTTAAAAAAAATGATACCCGAAAAAGTTAATGCTACCATCACAGAGAAAAGATTTCCACGTGTGTCACTTGTAATAGCTCTATTATTTTTTTGTAAAGCAAGTTCATTAACATCTATCTCGTGTTTTTTGCAATATTCATTTACAAATTCATTAGTTTTATCTATTATTGAATTAATATATACTGCTTGCTTTGTCGTGTAAGTTTTAATATATTCACAGATTTCTTTAAGTTCAGGATAGGAATTTGTATAAAATAATTTTTTGTTATTACGATTACGCATTAACTCTTCTCTTGTACCTTGATTTTCTAAAATAAAATTAATTGTTTTTTCCCAAGATTGTTCTGATTTATTTAAATTATTTTCTACTCCACTTAAATTATTTTGCACAGATATCACCATTTTCATTTTTTGAATTACAAATATATTTTAACATATAAAATTAATTTGCTCAAATTAATTCGAAAAAAATTATAAAACAAAAAGTATCTCAAATATTTTTGAGATGTTTTTTTGTAGCAAAAATATTTTTTTATTCAGCAAGTGTACCTCTTTCATTCTCAATTAATCTATAAATTTTTTCAAACTTTCCACTATCATTATTGATATAAATTATAAATTTGTTTTCATTAAATTTACCAATAATTTCGTAGCAAAAAATTTCTTTCTTTGAGTCCAAAGGAATTACGCATCTTTTTATACTTAATTTTTCAAAACCGATTGGCAATAATTCATCTAATAATTGATAAGGTAAAGTTGGTTCATTCGATTGTCGTTCACAATGCATCATAATATATCCGAGTGATTCGAAGCCAGAAATTTTTCCATTTGCTAAATTTACTTTAACTTTCACAAGGTCCGGATACATTATCAAATTATTTTCAAATGGTGCAAAATTTATTGTTAAGTAATTTTCAAATCGTTCGTAATAACTTTCTTTCATATTTATAAAATCATTATCGGATAAAAATTTTTTTGCCGTTGTAATAGCTTCTTGACAATTAATTTTGTTCTCAGAAATTTTTTCTATCGGCGCCGTTATCATTAATAATGGATACGCGCCGTTCTTTGTAATTTCTAAATATATTTCTTCATCGTCATTATTTTTTGCAGTGAAACTATATGCCGGCAGATTTTTTCTACTCGTAACTTGTCCACTATATTCTATATTTTTTATTTCATTTTGTGTTCGCAGCAATATTTTTTTTGCTTTCTCTAACGCATCTAACTTACTTACCTCTGTTTTCCCCGCTAACATTTTTGGATTTAAATTTTGAATGTGGTCGGAAAATGGTCCATCATAAATTAATTCGCCATAATCTTGAAATTGCTTATTAACATTTTGCATTGAGCCAACAAGATTACTTTTATCAAAATTTTCTTGCGCTAATGCGTCCCAATTAATTTTTTCTGATACATTTGCGTCAGTTAAAATTGTATCCATTTCTTTACTTAAATTTTGTGCGTAAGTTTTTAAATTGTTTAGCGTTTCCCATTCTTCTGCTGATAAATCTTCATTATCAATTGATTTATTCATCATTGCGTATGAAAAATCACTTGTTTGTGACAGATATTTTAATGCTTTCATAATTGAATTATGATTGTACGGGAGATTTGATAAATTATCATGTGCGGCTGAACTTGAACGCCAAATTTGTGCGAACATATTTATATTTTGTTTTGGTAATTTAGTTAATTGAACTTTTGTCAGTAAATTATCGACATCATTCATATAATTTACTGCCTCATAAAATGAATGCTCATAATTATTTTTTAGAAGTTGGCTATGATTTTTTATAAGGCCAGCTTTATTTTTTACAATAACTTGTGTCATACAGATAATAAGTCCCAGAAAAATTATCATAAATTTAAATCGCTTCTGCAAGTTATCACCCTCACTTACTTTTTATTGGTAGCCTTCCCAATTTTTTTCAGTATATACATAACAAAAATATTTTGTCTGCATAAGATGAAATTAGTGGGGGTGGGCACAATGGGAAAATATTTAATTAATGGTAGAAAAAAAATTTCCGGGACTTTGAAATTATCCGGTAGTAAAAATTCTTCACTACCAATTTTAGCCGCTAGTATTTTAAATTCCGGTACAACAATTATTCATAATTGCCCAGATATTTCTGACGTACGTATCGCAATAAAAATTTTAAAACATATTGGCTGTAAAGTTTTCTTTGAGAAAAATACAGTTGTTATAGATTCATCATCGGTAAATTTTTATGATGTCCCACATGATTTAGTTAAACAAATGCGTTCATCAATTATTTTTTGTGGGAGTTTATTATCACGTATGAAAAAAGTTGCAATAAGTTATCCGGGCGGTTGTTCACTCGGTAAGCGGCCAATTGATTTTCATATTGCTGCATTTAAAAAATTAGGTGCGCAAATTTTTGAAGAAGATGGAAATATTATTTGTCATGGAGAAAATTTGAAAGGTTGCGAAATAAATTTAAATTTTCCAAGCGTTGGCGCAACTCAAAATATTATTTTAGCGGCAATTTTTGCTAATGGCACTACAAAAATAATTAATGCGGCATGTGAGCCGGAAATTGTTGACTTACAAAATTTTCTCAAAAAAATGGGCGCCGATATAAATGGCGCCGGAACTTCCGAAATTATTATTAATGGTGTAAAAACTTTACACGCTGTTGAATATACAGTTATTCCTGACAGAATAGTTGCCGGAACTTTTTTACTTTCTGCCGTAATTACTAATGGAGAAATTGAAATTACGAATGTAATTCCAGAGCATTTACCACTTAAAAATTTTTTACAGCTTGGATGTTTTATAAAAACAAATGAGAACAAAATTTTTTTACGTGCGCCAGATTTTATTAGGCCGATAGAAAATTTACAAACTGTACCGTATCCAGGATTTCCAACAGATTTACAAGCACAATTTGTATCAGTTTTATCAATTGCGAATGGAAAAAGTATTGTACACGAAAAAATTTTTGAGTCGCGTAACAAACATATCCCACAATTAATAAAGATGGGAGCGAAAATAAAAATTTTGCCTGACGGTACAACTTTTATTATTGATGGCGTAAAAAATCTTCATGGCACTAATTTATTTTCTAAAGATTTACGTGGTGGAGCTGCATTAATTTTAGCAGCACTAACTGCTGAAGGAAAAACTATTGTACATGATGAAAATTATATTGAACGTGGCTATGAAAAGATTGAGTGCGTACTACAAAACTTAGGGGCAGATATAAAATTTATGCAATAAAAAAAACTACTGAGAAATCTCAGTAGCCTACATAATTTATTGGTTCTCACATCCACATATATATCTATCTTCATGATGATGGCAGCACTTTTGAATAAGTTTTATAATAGTTACGATTGAGATTGTTACCAAATAAATTGAAGAGCATATAAGAAATAAGTTATAGAGACAATTATCTTGGTCATGATTGCATAATTGTTTCATAGGTATCACTCCTTTTTATAAATTATTTTTTATGTGTTTTAAATGGTGAGCAATCAAGATGTTTTTGCATTTTTTTTTGCCCACTATTCCACAAATATATTGCATACATAATAAATATTAACATAGCGAATGGGATTTCGCAAAGTAAAATTAAATTAAATAATCCATGTAAAAATATCGGTAAAATAATAGCGGGATAAAAATAATTTTTATTTACTTTAGCGAGTGCAAAAAAATATCCCATTGTTACTCCAAATAATCCATGTCCTGGAACTGAAAATATTGCACGCGTTAATGCCGTATATATTCCACCGATTTGTGGATTTATTACGTACAAAATATTTTCAGTCATTGCGAAACCTAAAGAGATAATAACGGCATATACGATTCCGTCAAAAGGTTCATTAAAATTTTTTTCACGCCATATTAGAAAGTAAAGGACAATAAATTTAAAGATTTCCTCACAAAATCCTGCGACTATAAAAGAAATATAAAAGATACGTAAGAAATTATTAGAGGTAGGAGTAAAACGTTCGAGGTATTCCTCACAAAATCCAATTGGAATAGAAATTATACTGCCAAAAATCAAACCGGTAATTAAAAGACGAATAGGTTCTTTTTCATATTTATCTCTTATATAAATATAGAAAGCCGAGATAAAAATAGGAGCAACAGCTAAAATAAATAAGTTATACAAATTACCACCGCATTTTTTTATTATTATTAGTTGTACGTGAAAAAATATTCATTTGATTTTTTATTAGTGATAGTGGTAAAATAAACTTATTTAAAAAGAGTGGGAGAGCCCACTCTTTATTTATGGAGGTTATTTAAAAAAAAATGAGTAGCGAATTAATTAATGCCGTAAAACTTATTGCAATTCAAAAAAATATTGATGAGGATACAATTATGGAAGCATTAAAGCTTTCACTAATAGCAGCATGTCGTAAAAATTTTGGCCTCGCTCAAAATATTGACGTCAATATTGATAAAGATAGTGGAGCTGTTCAAGTTATTGCGTATAAGAAAGTAGTAGAAAAAGTTGATGACTCACGTTTAGAAATTTCGTTAGAAGATGCAAAAAATATTGACGCCCGATATAAATTAGAAGATATGGCAGAAATAATAATTACGCCAAAAAATTTCGGACGTATTGCCGCTCAAACTGCTAAACAAGTTATCTCTCAAAAATTTTTAGAAATCGAACGTAATAATCTTTTTAATAAATTTGACGTTAAAAAAGGTAAAATTATTACCGGTATCGTTAGAGGTTTTGAGTACCGTAATATCATAATTAATTTAGGCGATATCGAAACTATTTTACCTGAAAAAGAACAAATTCCCGGTGAGATATTTAATGTAAATGATAGAATTAAACTTTACGTAATAGATGTTAAACGTTTCTCAAAAGGTATTAGTATTTTTGTTTCACGTACAAATCCTAATTTCATACGTTGTTTATTTGAATTAGAAATTCCTGAAATTTCTTCCGGTATCGTAAAAATTATCGATATAGCTCGTGACCCAGGTAAAAGAAGTAAAGTTGCCGTTACCTCACAAAATGATGAAGTTGAGGCAATAGGTTCATGTGTAGGCGAAAATAGTTGTCGGATAAATACAATTTCATCTGAAATTAATAATGAGAAAATAGATTTAGTTAATTGGCATGAAAATCTTGAGGACTATATACGTTCAGCATTAAGTCCGGCTAAAATAAAAGAAATTCATTTAAATAAGAATAAAACTGAGGCATTAATTATTGTTGATGAGAATCAGGTATCACTTGTAATAGGGAAAGGTGGGCAAAATGTTAAGCTCGCAGCTAAATTAGTTGGAATACGATTAAACGTAAAGACACCAGCACAATTAGAAGGTGAAGAATTATTAAACAATATTTGAGAAAATGTATAGGTTGTGGTAAAATGCTCGATAGAAAAAATTTGATACGTGTAATAAAAATTACTGATAATGATTTCTATATTGGTAATGCTAAAAATATTCATGGCCGTAGTGCGTATATATGTAGGGATGAGAAATGTTTTGTACGCTGTAAGAAGATAAAAGGCTTTGAACATTCTTTTAAATCAAATTCCGCTAGTAAAATATATAAGGAATTAGAAAATGAATTCAAAAAAATTTTATGAGGTATTAGGTCTCGCTTATATTTCTAAAAAACTCGTATGGGGCGAATTATCTTGTATCGGTAAAATTAAAAATGGTTCTGCTTCCTTAGTTATTATTGCTAATGATATTGGATTAGCAACTCAAAAAAAAATTAACTATTTTACAGCCCATTATGATATTCCTATTATAAAATTTGCTACAAAATTTGAATTAGGCCAATGTATAGGTAAGAGAATTGTTAGTGTTATCGTAATTTTAGATTTAAATTTTGCACGTAAATTAAAAAATATTATGGAGGTGTAAGTTTGAGTAAAATTCGTGTTTATGAGTTAGCAAAACAAATTGGTGTCAGCAGTAAGGATTTAATTCAAAAAATGAGTGAAGTTGGAATTAATGTCAAAAATCATATGAGTACTATTGACGATACCGATAAAGTTTTAGCACTATATAAAAAAAATACTGAGGGAAAAAATAAACCCGTAGAGAAAAAAAATCTTACACAAAATAATAATAAAAAAATTCCCGATAAAAAAAATGTTGCACAAAATATTGTGCAAAAAAATGATAAAAAATCTCCGGATAAAAAAAATCTTACACAAAATAATAATAAAAAAGTTTTCGATAAAAAAAATACTGTACCAAAAAAACCTGAACAAGTAAAAACTCCAGAAAAAAAACAAAAATCTAAAAAAATTAATGATAAGAAAAAAAATATCCATAAAAATGAAACCGTTGAGAAAAAAATTGATATTGTAAAAATTCCAAATGAAATTATGTTGAATGATTTGGCTAATAAACTTGATAAACCTGTCGCACAGTTGATAAAAATTTTAATGCTCGATGGCCTTATGGTTAACCAAAATCAAGTTATAGATTTTGATTTGGCTTCAAAAATTGCTGAAAAATTTAATATTAATATCCAACAAGCGGCAGAAATCGATTTGTTTGAAGATGAAATTTTTTCGCCAGATGATGAAGAAGATTTACTTGAGCGTCCACCAGTTGTTGTCGTTATGGGACATGTTGACCATGGTAAAACTTCGCTTTTGGATACGATTCGTCACACAAATGTTATGCATACTGAAGCTGGCGGAATTACTCAACATATTGGTGCGTATACCGTTTCGATATCCGGTAAGCCAATAACTTTTTTGGATACTCCGGGTCACGAAGCTTTTACAGCAATGAGAATGCGTGGCGCGCAAGCAACTGATATAGCAATTTTAGTTGTGGCGGCAGACGATGGAATTATGCCGCAAACAATTGAAGCAATTAATCATGCTAAAGCGGCTGGCGTTGAAATTATTGTTGCTATAAATAAAATTGATAAGCCCGGCGCAAATATTGATGCTGTAAAACAGGAATTGATTGGATATGATTTAGTTGCGGAGGATTGGGGCGGTAAAACAGTTTGTGTGCCTGTGTCCGCAAAAAATAATATCGGTATAGATGATTTACTTGAAATGATAGTTTTGGTTGCAGAAATGAAAGAGTTGAAAGCAAATCCAAATAAGAGTGCGTCAGGAATAATTATAGAATCAAAACTTGACAGAGGTCGTGGTCCAATTGCTACTGTTCTTGTTCAAGGTGGAACATTGAAAGTTGGCGACCCAATTGTTGCCGGAAGTTCATACGGAAAAATTCGTGCAATGATTGATGATAAAGGTAATCGTTTGAAAAAAGCAGGACCGTCTACGCCTGTGGAAATTTTGGGATTATCTTCGGTTCCAAATGCCGGCGATACTTTCTATGTTACGGAAAATGAAAAGCGCGCGCGACAATTAGCTGAATCTGTTGCAAACAAAAATAAATCGGCAGTGATAAAAAATAATTCAGCAAAAATTTCGCTGGAAGATTTGTTCGGCCAAATCAAAACTGGAAATGTAAAAGAGTTGGGCTTGATTATAAAAGCTGACGTACAAGGTTCAGTTGAGGCAATGAAAAATAGTTTGGAGCGCCTTTCAAATGATGAAGTAAAAATAAAAATAGTTCATGGCGGCGTTGGCGCAGTTACTGAGTCGGATATAATGCTTGCTTCGGCTTCAAATGCAATCGTAATTGGTTTTAATGTGCGTCCGGAATTAACGACAAAATCTGTAATTGATTCGGAAAAAGTTGACGTGCGCTTGTACCGTGTAATTTATGATGCAATTGAAGATGTTAAATTGGCAATGCAAGGAATGTTGGAGCCAGTTTACGAAGAAAAAATTATTGGGCATGCACAAATTCGTCAGCTATTTAAAGTTTCAAGTTTAGGAACGATTGGCGGCGCGTATGTTACAGACGGAAAAATTACGCGTAATTCAAAAATTAGAGTTGTACGCGATGGCAAAACAATTTATGAGGGTGAACTTGAAACGTTAAAACGTTTTAAAGATAATGTAAAAGAAGTTGCACAAGGTTATGAATGCGGAATAATGTTAAGTAATTTTAACGATATAAAAGAAAATGATGTAGTTGAAGCATACGTAATGGAAGAAATATCGCAAAGCAGGTGAATTCATGCTTCAAAATAGAAGAATGATGCGGATTAACGATGAAATTAAACGCTGCTTGGCTGAAATTATACGTTTAGAGATTCGTGACCCACGTTTGGATTCCATGATTAATATTTTAAAAGTTAAAACGAGTGTTGATTTGGAACATTGTATAGTTTATGTGAGCGTATTTAGTGGCGATAAAAAAGAAATTATAAAAATTTTAAATTCGGCGGCGGGATTTATTAAAAAAATGATAGCGGAAAAAATTAATTTACGTGTTACGCCAAGTTTTAAATTCGTTTTGGATGATTCAATTGAATATAGTATGAAAATAAATGATTTACTTAATAAGATAAAGGTTTTATTTTTTTAAAACCTCTTTACTTTTTTATTTGAAAAGAAAAAAGTAAAATAACAAGCATCTCTCTCAGAGTTGCTTCATAAAAAAAAACTTTATCAAAAAATCTTTGTGTGAACACACAAAGATTTTTTTGTTAAGTTCTTTTGTTACTTTTCTTTCAAGAAAAGTAAAGGTTTTGTTCTTAATTAGCTTTAATGTCTTTTTTTATAATTAAACCAATAATTCCACCGAAAATAGCTGGAAGAATCCAACCTAAATCTATTGATGCAAATGGAAATTTCGATAAAATATCAAATTTCAAACTGATATAATTATCAAGCGTCGATAAAAAATTATAAATAAAAGCGCCTAATGTTGCGAATTGACTTATATAACAACTTTTAACAATATTTTCTGGTACAAAAGCTATAAGGACGAGAACTAAGATAGGCGGATAAATGATATCCAATAAAGGCGCCGCAATAGAAATTATAAATGAAAGACCAAAATTTGCAAATATTGCGCTACATACACAAATTAAGATGACAAGCATGCGATACGAAATTTTTTCATTTGAAAGTTTATGAAAATAATCCGCTGCCGAGGATACTAATCCAATTGCAGTAGTAAGGCATGCCAAGCCGACAACAATTGCAAATATAATAATTCCGGATTTCCCTAAAAGATTTTGGACTATGTTTACAACTAAAGTTGCTCGGTCAATATCTAAATTATATAACCCACCAGTATTTGCTCCGAGAAAAGTTAATCCACCGTAAACGATAAGTAATCCAATTCCGGCAATAATACTTGATTGCGCAATGATTTGAGATTTTTTTTTGGCATCAGTATATCCTTTTTCTTTTGCACTGGATAAAATAATTGTGCCAAAAACAAGCGCCGCAATTACATCCATTGTTTGATAGCCGGCTCTAATTCCTTCGATTGGAACATTATCAACAAAAGCTTTGTCAGAAATACTACCAATTGGATTGACAATTCCTTCGATAATAAGTACCAAAAGTCCGATAAGTAATCCGGGCGTGAGAAATTTTCCTATTATATCTATAACTGCAGATTCTTGTAGGCACAGCAAAATAATAATTGCAAAAAAGATAATGGAAAATATGAACGGCGGTATATTAGGGAAAAGCGGTAAGATTGACATTTCATATGTAGTAGCAGCTGTACGTGGGATAGCTGGCATTGGCCCTACACACAAAACACTTATCGTCATTAATATAATTCCTGGAATTTTACCGGCTGATTCAAGTACGGCTTCAGCGCTGCCATGCCGTATCATAGCTAAGATTGCTAAAATTGCGAGACCAACATCAGCGATAAAATAAAAAATGAAACCCAGAGTCCATAATTTTCCGGATTGAAGGCCGAGATAAGGTGGAAAAATTACATTACCAGCGCCAAAAAACATTGCAAAGAGTGCAAAACCTATAACTATTACATCATTTAAATTACGTTTCATTAAAAATCTCCTTTTAAAATTTTACAATTTATTATAGCATAATAAAGGAATTTTTAAAATTCAAATGCGGTATGAAAAATAATATTAGACAAAAAAACGAACCTCTTTTATTAAATTTCTTAATTTAATAAAAGAGGTTGATTTATATTACAAAACACATTCATATAAAAACATTTTAGCTTGATTATTTATAGCAATTGACTTATCAAAATCAGAATATACAGTAATTTTATTAAAATGTATTTGACACAAAATATTTTCCATTTCTCCGAATTCATAAAGATGTGTTTGGAAATCCATTTGTTCAGATTGTAATAAATTTTTGCCATCATATAATTCATAAATGCCTGGAGAAAATTGTGTATGTGTTTGCGCGTCATAATGATTTTTAGTTTTTAGAATCAAATCATAATTTTCTTTTGTTTTTACGGCTAATACGGTATCATCTTCACAACAATTTGCTATTGTATCAACAGCGAAAATAAATTTCCCATTTGTTTTTAATAAATTTTTCATTTTTTGAAGAATATTTTGACATAATTTCATATCTGTAAACAAAGATACTGAGCCAGAAGTAATAAAAATATAATCAAATTTTTCATCTGTTTGATAATGTTCAATATTCGATTGAATAATTTTAGCGTTAGGAGATTTTTGTTTTAATTTAGAAATCATTTCAGCAGAATTATCTATTCCTTTGATGTCAAATCCTTTTTTTAAAAATGGGACGAGAAATCTACCGCTTCCACATAACGGTTCCAAAATATTTTCATCTTTTTTAGCGTATGACAAATAAAATTTTAATTCATCTTGCGGAGGATTCTTATGCAATATTTCATACATTTCGGTGCATAAACTACCATAATAATTCATGATAATCACTTTTTTCCTAAAAATTATATTTGTGATGAAATAATTTTTTGTAACGTTTAACATTTTTGCACATAAATTATAAATAAAAAAAAGGTGACGGTTTTATGAATGAAATTTGTTATGTAAGATTTTTAAATGCTTCAGCAAATTCACCCGCTTTTGATATTTATGTTAATGATAAACTTTTTGCGAGTGCACTAAGTTATAAAAACTTTACGGAATATTTTAAGGGCAATATGGGTGAGTACAACATAAAAATTTATAAAGCTGGCGATAAAAAAAATATTATTTTACAGGAAAATGTTGAACTATTTATGAACAATATTTATACGATAGCGATAATAGATATTTCAAACGGTTTGACATTAAATTTGATAGGCGACCATTTACGTAATCTTGATAAAAATTATGCGTATATAAGATTTATAAATTTATCGCCAAGCTTACGAAATTTAGATATCGTTATAAATAACGTACTCGTAATTTCAGATTTAGAGTATGGTGTTGAGTCAAATTATCTTAAAATTTTACCCGGCACTTATAATTTTAAAGCTATTTCGTATGGAGAATTAGTTCTCGAAAATCCACGATTAGTTTTAGATGCTGGTAAAATTTATTCGGGATATATTGTAGGTAATGAGGGTGACATAAAAATTTTATTACCGCTTGAGGGTGCAACTTATTTGAAATTCTAAACTAAATTATTTATCGCGTAAATTGCTGCTTCTTGTTCTGCTTCCTTTTTTGAGTGGCCATGTCCTTTCCCAAGAATTTTATTTTCATGTGAAACTTGTGCAACATAAATTTTTTCATGTGCCGGCCCTGATTCATCAATTATCTCATATACTAATGGAATTTCACTTTTCTCTTGAAATATTTCTTGGAGGCGACTTTTTGCGTCAACAATATTATTTGTGTCCATTATTTCTTTCGTATTTGTAATGAGATTTAAAATAAAATTTTTTGCAGTAGCAAAATTACTATCGAGAAATATTGCGGCAAATAAAGCTTCAGTTGCATCAGAAAGTATGGAATTTTTCTCACGGCCGCCATTAATTTCTTCACCATGACTTAATTTTAAAAATTTACCAAGATTTATTTTTTTAGCGATAAGAGCTAAACTTGTTTCACAAACTATTTTTGAACGGAAGCGGCTTAAATTTCCCTCATCCATTTTTTTATAATTTTTAAATAAAAATTCACTAATTATTAGCTCTAAGACTGCGTCACCTAAAAATTCGAGGCGCTCATTATTATCAGGCGTATCGGATTTTTTTGTATATGAACTATGAGTTAATGCGCGCTCTAAAATTTTCTTATCGTTAAACTTATAGCCAATAATTTTTTCTAATTCCTGCACTATTTATCCCTTCTTATTTTTTATGTATTCAACTGCATCGCCAATTGTTTTTATCTTATCAGCATCATCATTTGAAAATTCAATACCAAATGCGTCTTCAAGTTCCGTAATAATTTGAAATAAATCAAGTGAGTCCGCATTTAAATCGTTATAGAATGATGTCTCTAGTGTAATATTTTCTTTTTTGATATTAAATTGTTCGGCAATAATTTCACGTATCTTGTCAAACATTTCTATCACCTCCTTAGACTTCTAGCTCACGAAATCCACTACCTAAAACTTCATGTGCATCAGTAACAATAATAAAAGCATTTGGGTCAATTTCCTTTATCATTATTTTTAAGTTAAAAACTTCTTTATTATTCATCACGCAAAATAAAATATCTTTTTCCTTTTTCGTATACATTCCTCGTCCAATTAAACTAGTAACACCACGATTCATCTGATTCAAAATTTTATCAGCTATCTCATTTGTCCTCTCAGAAATAATAAAAACAGATTTAGAGAATAAGAATCCCTCTAGCATCATATCTAATACACGGCTCGTAATAAATTCAGCAATAATTGCATACATCGCATTAGCCGCACCAAATGTAACAAATCCGGTTGCAATAATACAAGCGTCGATAGAGAACATAATTAATGCGACGGGAAATTGTTTGTATTTACTTTTTATAATGTTTGCAGCTAAATCAGTACCACCAGTCGTTGAGTTATTACGAAAAACTAAACCGATTCCGATTCCGGTCAAAAATCCACCATAAATTGCACTGATAGTCAAATCAAGTTCATCAACTTTAAAATTTTTTGTTAGCGCTAACATTGTGGAGAGAAAAATTATTGAGATAATTGTACGTAAAATAAATTTGAAACCATTTATTCGCATTCCTAAAATTAAAAGTGGGATATTTAAAACGATAGTTGTGAGCCATAATGGAACGGGGAAATTAAAAAATTTTGTGCCTAAAAATTGAATAACAATACTTAATCCGGTTATGCCCCCAGTAACTAAATTATTTGACTCAAAAAAAATATTTGTTGCGGCAGCCATACAGAAAGTCCCGAGAAAAATAAAAAAATATTCTTTTATAACGTTTTTTTTCATTGATATCTCCTAAGTTCTAAAGATCGTTCTTTTTTTGAAAAAAAAGAACCAAAAAAACTTTAACAAAAATAAATGGATCAAGGGATGAAATCTCTTGCAGGTTTGGACAGAGCCCAAGAGAAAAATTATTTTAATTCATATTGACCGCTGCAAAGTTGATAGTAGCGGCCGTGTTCATTAATTAAATCATTGTGACTGCCGTGTTCAATTATTTCACCATTTTCTATTACAAGAATAGTATTTGCATTTTTAATCGTAGATAATCGATGGGCAATGACAAAAGTTGTACACTTGCTCATTAATTTATTCATTCCGTTTTCAATTAATTCTTCAGTGCGCGTATCAACAGAACTTGTCGCTTCATCAAATATTAAAATTGCGGGCGAACTTACGGCCACACGTGCGATATTTAACAATTGACGTTGGCCTTGACTTAAATTATTGCCATCTTCATGGATAACTGTATTATATCCATGCGGCAATCGTTTTATAAATGAATCGGCATTTGATAATTTTGCGGCTTCGATACATTCTTCATCGGTTGCATTTAATCGTCCGTAGCGAATATTTTCAATTATTGTCCCGTCAAATAAATGTGTATCTTGCAAAACCATTCCGATTAGTCCACGAAGATTTTTTAACGAGAATTTTTTTATATTAATTCCACCGATTTCAATTGAGCCATCAATTGTATCATAAAAGCGCGTGATTAAGTTTGCAATTGTAGTTTTACCGGCGCCGGTTGAACCGACAAGTGCAATTTTCTCACCGGGTTTTGCAGTGAATGAAATATTTTTGAGTACAATTTTTTCCGGTAAATATCCAAATGTAACGTTCGAAAATTTTACATCGTGTAAAATATTTTCGTCGAGTTTTACTTGACTTTCAATATTTTGATTTTCCGGTTGCTCATTCATGATTTCAAAAATTCGTTCTGCGCCTGCTAATGCAGATTGAACCGTAGTGAATTGACTTGAAAGATCGGCAACAGGTCGTGCAAATTGTCGCGCAAGCTGTAAAAATGATGTGAGGCGGCCAATCGTAAGTTGATTGAGTAAAATTAAAACCGCACCGATTGCTGTCGAGAGTGCGTAATTTATATTATTTATGTTAAACATTATTGGCATAATTATTCCTGAATAGATTTGAGATTTTGCAGCGGCGCTCCGATAATTTTCATTACACTCATCAAATTTTGTTTTGATATTTTTTTCGTAGCAAAAGACTTTGACAACTTTTTGTCCTTCCATCGTTTCTTCAATAAATCCATTTAAAATACCAAGATTTTTTTGCTGGTCACGAAAACTTTGCCGACTCATGTTTAATATCATTGACGAAGATTTCAACATTAATGGCAACATCAAACAAGTTACCAATACCAAAATTGGACTCAAATAAATCATTACGGCGAGCGTTCCGATTAAAGTTATAAAACTCGAAATCAATTGCGGTAAACTATTATTTAATGCGTCACTGATATTATCCATATCATTTGTGAAGCGGCTCATGATTTCGCCGTGTGCAATCGAATCAAAATATCTGATAGGCAAATATTTCATTCGTGCAAATAAATCTTTACGAATACGATTGACAGTTTTTTGCGAAAGTTTTAGCGCCAAAAAATTATATGCGTAATTCGATATAACGCCGACGAGCGCAATAACAGCGAGAATGATTATATATTTTATCAATGTGTTTATCGCTAGATTTTTAAAATTTTTTACCGCAACGAGTTCATCAATAAGTGGCGCAGTAATCATTGATGGAGCAAATGAAGCCAACGAATTTATAATGAGAAATATAATGAAAGAAAACATTAATTTTTTTTCAGTGCCAAGATATTTCAAAAGCATGTTAAAAGTATTTTTCATATCCTTAGGTTTTGAAAAATTTTTCATGACTTCACTTCCTCCTAATTTATTGAACGATTTTGTGAGCGGCAAATAGATTGATAAATTTGATTTGAATTTAATAAATCGTGATGCGAGCCGCTTCCCACAATCTCACCGTTATCAAGTACAATAATTTTGTCGGCATTTTTGATAGAGCTAATTCGTTGCGCAATAATTATTTTTATTGTATCTTTTAAATCGTGGCGGAAACTCTCATAAATTTTTGCTTCAGTAGTTGAGTCAACAGCACTCGTACTATCATCAAGTATCAAAATTTCTGGACATTTAATAATAGCGCGCGCGATACATAATCGTTGTTTTTGGCCGCCCGAAACATTTGCTCCCATTTGACTTAATTGAGTTTGATATTTATCTGGGAAAGACATTATAAAATCGTGAGCCTGTGCAGATTTACAAGCATTTATAATTTCATCGCGTGTCGCATTTGTTTTACCCCATCGAATATTTTCTTCAATTGTTCCCGAAAATAAAATATTTTTTTGCATAACAAATCCGACAGAATTTCGTAGTGTTTCCAAATCATAGTCATTGATATTTATATTGTTGATTAAAATTTCACCGCTGGTAACGTTAAAAAATCTTGGAATGAGTTGGACGAGAGTTGATTTAGCCGAACTTGTTGCACCAATTATTGCAATAGTTTGACCGCGTTCGGCAGTGAAGTTTATATTTTTCAATGCGAATTCTTTTGCATTGATATCGTATTTGAAGCTAACGTTATGGAATTCGAGTGAATTGATATTTATTTTTTTAGTGATAGTGGAAGTTTTATTAAAAACATCAGGTTTTTCATTTAAAACTTCTTTAATACGTTGGAGGGAAGCTTTTGAGCGGACAATTAATAGAAATACGAATGAGAGAGTCATAATTGAAAAAAGAATGTTAAAAATATAAGTTATGAAGGCGACGAGTTCACCAATTTCAATTTGTCCGATAATAAATTTATTACCGCCGAGCCACCATACTGCTAACGTTGTCATATTTAAAAGGAAAATCATAATTGGCATAATAAGAATAGCGAGACTAAAAGCGTTAATAGTTTTTTCCATTAATTCATTGGCAACTTTATTAAATTTATTTTGCTCGAAATCTTCACGTACAAATGATTTTATAACACGAATATTTGTCAAATCTTCTTGAACGGTAATATTAATTTTGTCAAGCATAGTTTGCATATTTAAAAATCGTGGCATTGCTTTTGTCATTACTAAATAAATTACTAATGCGAATATTGGGATTACAGCTAAAACAATAAGTGAAAGATTAGGGTCAATTAGTATAATCATTGTGAAAGTAAAAATTAAAGTTACGGGCGCACGTAAAAACATTCTTAAAAACATCATAAATGTCATCTGTAAAGTATTTACGTCATTCGTTATCCTTGTTATTAATGATGATGATGAAAATTTATCAATATTTGTAAATGAAAAATCTTGTATGTGCTTAAAAATTTCTTTACGTAATTCAAATGCAAATCCTTGTGAGGAAATTGCTGACGAATAAATATTTGATATCCCGAGTCCCATTGCAATTAGTGCTAAAAAAATCATTAGTAAGCCATAAGTTATAATGTATTTGAAATCTAAATTAGCGACTCCGATATCAATTATATTTGACATAAGAGTTGGCTGAAGCATTTCTGCAATAACGGACAGAATTATTGTTACTACGGCTATAATTAAATGTTTGAGATGATTTTTACTATACTTCCAAAAAAATTTCATATCGCTCACACTCTCCTATATTATCGCTTATAATAACTTATTTTTTTTTGCATTGCAATTTTTTCTTGAATATTTCATTCTTATAACAAATATATTTGTTGAAAAAATTTTGAAGGTGTAGTATTCTTTACGTCGTAGTCCTAAAAAATTTATACTTATTTGCCTTTGTATAATGTTTTATGTATAATAGTCGTGAATAATTTAAAGTGAGGTTATATTTAATGAAAAAATTCCTTGTTCTTGTAGCTGATGACGAACAAAGTATTACCGATATAATTGCGTTTAACTTACAAAAAGATAATCTTGATGTAATATGTGCATATGATGGTGAGCAGGCTTTAGAATTATTTAAGTCAAGTAGACCTGATTTAATTCTTCTCGATATTATGATGCCTAAAATGAATGGTTTCGATGTTTGTAAAAAAATTCGTGAGGTCTCTCAAGTCCCGATTATTATGCTTACTGCTTGCGCTGAAGAATCCGATAAAGTTTTAGGTTTAGAGCTTGGTGCCGATGATTATGTCACAAAACCTTTTAGCGTTAATGAATTAATGGCTAGAGTAAAGGCAAACCTTAGACGTATTGAAAAAGATGTTGAACCTAAAATTGTTGAGTATGGCGGTTTGAAAATAGATTTTAATCGCTATGAAGTTTTTCGTGGCGACAAAATTATTTTACTTACGCCAAAAGAATTTGATTTGCTAAAATTTATGGCAATGCACGCAAATAAAGTTTTTACGCGTGAAGAATTATTGAGTAAAGTATGGGGTTTTGAATATTTTGGGGACGCACGAACTGTTGACGTAACGGTTAGAAGATTACGGATGAAGATAGAGGAGTTCCCAGATAATCCAGAATATATTTTAACGAGACGTGGAGTTGGCTATTACTTTTATCTTGATAAATAATTGGTGATATAAAAAATGAAGAGTATAAAAATAAAACTAATGTTTCTTTACTTGACATTAGTTTTTATTGTAATGATTATTATTGGTACATATATTTTGTCGTCACTAAAAAATTATGAGCAAACAAAAATTAATTCAGACATTATAAATTATGCAAATTATGTTGACGAGCAAATTATAAATAATCTAGAGACGCCACAAAATTTTCAGCATGGCCTTGAAAATATTTTGTATAGTGCGAAAAATGATATGCAATGTAGCATATTAAATTCGCGTGGTACAACAATTGCGTCAACTTCATTGCCATGTGAAAATTTTAATAATCAATCGATAATTCAAGCGATGACAGGCGTAGAAAATTTTTCATATCTCAAAGAAAAAAATGATGGAAAGATAAAAATTTGGTATAACTATGCACGCCCGTCAGAATTTTATCCTGATTCCTATATCATATTTATAAGAGTAAATTCGGCAGATTTTTTAGATAATATGTCGAAGATGACATTTACATTAATTCTTTCATTGCTATTAGCTTTGACATTGGCGGGCATAATTGGATTTTTATTTGCAGGAACGTTGACAGAACCAATAAGAAACTTAACAAAAAAGGCAAAACAAATAGCCAACGGAAATTTTGACCAAAAAATAGTTATAAATAGTAATGATGAAATTGGAGAGTTGACGGAAAGTTTTAATTACATGACGCAACGGTTGAATAAAGCAATGCACGAGCTTACGATGGAAAATAATAAACTCGAAATAATTTTGCAAAATATGAATGACGGCGTAATGTATTTTGATGCAGAGGGAAATTTAGTGCAATATAATTATGCGGCGCAAAATTTATTTGATTTTCATATTGATAATTTAAATTTTGATGCGCTAGCAAAAAAATTAAATTTGAATAACAATTTGGCGGCATATAAAAATAATATTAGGCAATCTAATGATGAATTAGTTAATGTTAATCAAAAATATTTGAATACAAATTTTATTCCGTATAAAAATAAAGGCAAGCTTGAGGGAATTTTAATTGTTATTCAAGATATTACTAAGCATAGAAAACTTGACGATATGCGTAAAGAGTTTGTTGCAAATGTTTCACATGAAATTCGTACGCCATTGACAACAATAAAATCTTACACTGAAACACTTTTGAATGGTGCGATTGACGATAAAAAAACAAGTATGAACTTTTTGACAACGATAAATAATGTAACTGATACGATGTCGCTTTTGGTAAAGGATTTGTTGGAACTTTCGCGCTTCGATAACAATCAAATGAAATTAGAATTTGCAACAATAAATTTGGTTGATACGATAAATAAAAGTATAGAGCAAAATAAAATTTTGGCTATAAATAAAAATCAGCAAATTAATTTTACGCAACATAATGAAGTTTATCACATAAGAGCTGATGCGAACAGAATTGTACAGGTCTTTTCAAATATAATTTCTAACGCGATAAAGTATAGTCCGGAAAATAAATCGATAGATATTAATATTGAGGAAACAGCAAAATATATACGCGTTTATGTAAAAGATTATGGATATGGAATCCCGAAAGATGATTTGCACAATATCTTTGAAAGATTTTATCGCGTTGATAAAGCACGGTCGCGAATGATGGGTGGAACAGGACTCGGCCTTGCTATCGCAAAAGAAATTATTCATGCACATGATGGGAAAATAGCGGCAAGCAGCAAATTAAATGTGGGGACAACTATGATTGTCAGATTTAAAAAAATGAGTGGCGATGGAAATGAATAAAGTAAAGAATGTTTTAATAATTGTGCTCGCATTTGCTGCGATAATTCAAACAAATATATTGTGGTTAGAGAAAATTTCGCGCCACGATTTTTTTTATGGCATTAAAAATTGTGAAAAAAAAGTTTTACATTCATTAGCGGAAAATTTCCGTATGATTACAAAAGTTGGCGACAATTTTTCAATTATTTATAAGCCAAATGAAGATGAAAAAAAAATTACCGATTTTGTAATTACAAAAGTTTTAGACGAAGGGAAATTTGTTGAGAGCCGCGAATTTAATTTTGAAGATGAATTGAGCCAAGCCGTTTGCGTTTATGATTATAGTTTTCAAATAAGTGCTGAAAATTTTTCTTATTGCTATGCAAAAAAATCTGGCAATATTTCACGTGTAAAAATGTTTGATAAAATATTTTTTTACGACAACGGTAAAGTTGCTTTTGCCAACACAATTGAAAATAAATTTTATCAATATCGATTGAAAGATAATTATAGTTTTGAAAATTTACCCGTTTCATCAAATCTTTATGACAAAAATTTTATGCGGCAAAATATTTCGGAGTTGGAAATAATTAATCCATATGCGGAGAACGGCGAAATTTTAATGGATACGATAGCAAAAAAGTTGGATATATTTTTTAATAATTCCGCGACAAAAAATAGTGAGAACATCAATAATATTTTTACATTTTATAATGAATCAGCTTTGGTGAAATATTTTCCATCAAATATTTTGGAATACACAAATTATGATACAGGCAATAAAAATTATGATTTATTGTCAGATTATTTGACGGCAATTAATTTTATAAGTAAAGATGTTTTGATTACGAACGATTATATTTTGAAAAATTATGAAGAAAATGAAGATGAAAGTAAATTTTACTTCGATTATTTTGTTGATAATGTGTCTATTGAAATTAAAAATGATTTTACAAATTTTATATGTGTAACCGTGCGCAATAACTCTGTCGGTAAATATAAAAAGTTTGTGTTTAATTTCCTTCCGACGCAAAATAATTTATCAGGTTATTTTAGCAATTATATCTTCGATGGAAATTCATTATCATAATAATTTTGGTAAATTTTTTTTGATGAAATCCTATTATTCCAATTTTGATAAATTTTATCCATAATGCCAAATTAATTATTCATTAAAATCTCTTTTTCGTGAAATAATATCTTTCAGAGATCCGATTTTTTTTCGGTATCTATTTTATTTTTCAAGGAGGAGATTTTTTTATGAACTCTAAACCTTTAGACTGGACCGCGCTTACTATTTTAATTATTGGCGCGATAAATTGGGGCTTGATCGGTTTCTTCCAATTCGATTTAATTGCCGCTATATTTGGTGGCGTTACTTCATGGATTAGTAGAATCCTTTATGCTATTGTCGGTATTGCTGGTATCTATTCCCTTTGTTTATTTAATAAAGTTGAAGAGGAAGAACTCGCTCATAGCTAAATATAAATAAAAAAACTTTGCACATCCTGCAAAGTTTTTTTTATATCAATTATTTTACTTCAATTTGTGGGTAACCTTTAGCAATCATTGGAGGGATTGGTGATAAAGGTGATAAACATAAATTTAATGGTTGAGAAGTAGATGGCATTATTTTTCTTTTTTTTGTATTTTGATTTTTTTCATCAATCTCCAATGAATTTCTTTTAATTTTGCCATTTCTATAATTCATAGATGATTTTCTTCGAACAGGGAATAAATCACTTGAAGTTAAATTTTGTTCAGTAAAAAGATTAGAAAATGATGATCTTTTTGTTTCACCAAGATTTAAATTTTGTTCAAAATTTAAAGTAGTTGCTAAAATTTTTTCTGGTGGTAGGCAATCACATAAAAATTTTTCATATATATTACTTTTATTGAAATCTGAATCTATTAATGATAAAAAATATGTTTTATTTTTTGTATATCCATGAATTAACTCTTGAGTTGGTATTTCTAATTCAGAATAACTAATACTGTAATTATCTAAAAATTTCATAGGAATTTTAGTATCATTTGTAATTTTTTCGTTTCCATTTTTTTTCATGTATTCATTTATAGAATATAAAAATGTAAAAGTTTGTAGATTTAATGGAAAATTATTAAACTGTAAATTTAATTGAGTTGCAAAATTTTTGTAAAACCAGCATTGTAAAATAGTTGGTAATGCTAAAGAAAAAAAAGAAGATTGTAAAAAAGTTTTTATTATATCATTGCCTAGCAAATCTTTGTTAATAGATAAATTTTCTAAATTCATCTGCTCATTTAATCCATTAAAATAAATTTCATTTTCATCTGACATTTTAATTTTATTATTTAAATCTAAATCACCTGGAATTTGATCTAAATACTTAAGAGGTTCTAATATATGTATAAAAATTTGGGGATTATTAATAGCAGTATAAATTAAAACTTTAGTTTCAGGTTGAAGATCTGCAAAACATATCTTTAAATTATCCTCATAATTTGTACTAATTTTATTTTTAATATTTCTATTTGGTTTATATTCAAAGTTTATATATGTATCATTATTTATAAGTAATTTTTGTGTATTTTCTAATAAAGCGATAAAAATATAAGCTTGTATTTCAAATTTACATTTTAAGTAATTATTTTTTGTTTTTTCAGTACGAAATACAATAAATTTTTGTAAAGAGTTTAAAAAATTTAAGGTATAACGTGAAAAAGTATCAAAATTCCAATCCATAGCGAAAGGTGTAAAAATATTATTTTCATTTTTTAGATTAAGAGATTTAAAAAAGTTAATTGAATTTTCTGGAGAATAAAATTTAGAAAAAAAATCAATTAATTCATTAACATTATCAAATTCATCTAAAAGAATAAGTATTTCATTTTTATTATTAATGTCGAGTTTGTAAAGTAAATTGAAAAAATGTTCTTTTACATCTTTAGAAAATTCGCTTAAATATTCAGCAATAAATTCAAAAGCTTTATATTCGTTAAAAATCAAATTAAATAAAGGAATTTTTTCTTCATAAGATAAATAATTTTCAGCAAAAAATGATTTAAAAATTTGAGGAATAAAATTTATAAATGATTTTCTCTCATCATTAAAGCAATGATAGAAAATTTTTTTTTGATTTGGAATAAGATGAGTAAAAATTATTTTTCGTATTAAATTTATTTTTATTTTATTATCCCAATGTTTTAGAAAAAATATTAAGAAAAAATCATTTTTTGAATTTTTGATTATGCTTTTAATTTGTTCACACTTTAACATTTTAAGAAAAATAATTTTGTTACCATTATAAATTTTTCCCCAAGATTTAAATAAACTTTGCCAAATTCTATGCGCATCAACAGAATCATCATTAAAATATGGAGGATATTTTGCTCCAACTTCAAAAATTATTTCAAATAAATTTTTTTTAATTGCAATGGTTGGCAAACAAAAAAAATAATCTTGAAAAGAAAATTTTTTTACAAGTTTAAAGTAAAAATTTTGTACTTCTTTTGATTTATTTATTTTTGATAATGCATAGAAAAAATTTTTTCGAAAATCACCAATATTGATTATTTTTTTTCTATCATTACTAAAAAAATTTCGCTCAAAATTAACATTTCCATCAAACATGTTAAATAATTGTTGAGAAGAAAATTCGTTTAGCAGATAAATAATTTGATTTTCCTCAAATAATATTAAATAAGCTAATTTTGAATCATGAGATAATTTATTTCCAATTAACGGTGATTTTTTCCAAAAATACAGATAATTTTTCAAAATACCAAATACTTTTCGGGAATTATTTATGCCTAAGTTTTTTAACATTTTATAAATAAAGTCTACATCATTTTTTTCAAAATAATTTTTAATAATGTTTAAAACTACATCAGCAATTTTTTCATCAAGTAATTTTGAAAAATTTTCTTCACAAAAATTTTCATTACTTAATAAATTTATTATTGAAGAAACTGATTTTAAATGCATATTTAATTCATATTCGGAAAAATTTTCATTAGAATTTATTTTTTGAACAAGTGTACCCCAAAATGCTTCAAATAAATAAGTAAATAAAACTTTTAATTGCTTTATTAATATTTTTTTTTGATTTTTTGTTAAAGTGATTTTATCTGAATTCTCAACTAATTCAGTTATTATTGGTAAGATATCTTTAAAATTATTTGTTGGATCTCTGTCACCTTTTAAAAGACTGCTGTCTTCAAGTTTTGATTGCAAATCCAATGATTGTTCTGTTAAAGTTTCCGATGTATTTCACCGACCTTTATAAAATTTTACATGTCATGTATTTTATTTCAGGACAAATATTTTTGTCAAATTATCATGAAAATTTTTACAATCTCGCAATATTTACAATTACCTCAACAGCTTTTTTGATTGAATTGATTGGTATAAATTCATAAGGGCCGTGGAAATTGTGGCCGCCTGCAAAAATATTTGGACACGGTAAATTTTTAAATGATAAATTTGCGCCGTCAGTTCCACCGCGAATTGGTGTTTCAATTGGATTTATGCCGGATTTTTCAAAAGCTTGACGTGCGATAGAAATTATTTTTTTGTCAATTTTTTTACGCATATTCAAATATTGATTTTTTATTTGCAAATCGATTTGGCAGTTAAAATTTTTCCCGGCATTTGCAACTAATTTCTCAATAAATTTTTTACGTTCGTCAAATTTTTTTTCATCAAAATCTCGAATTATATACTCAATTACAGTTTTTTCGACGGCGCCCGAAAAGTTATGCAAATGATAAAATCCTGCGTAGCCATCAGTTTTTTCAGGTGTTTCATTTTGTGGAAACTCATTGATAATTTTATTTGCGATTAAAATCGAATTTCTCATTATATTTTTTGCGTCGCCAGGATGAACGCTTTTGCCATGAATAATTATTTTTGCGGATGCCGCATTAAAATTTTCGTATTGAAGTTCGCCAATTTGTCCGCCATCAATTGTAAAAGCAAAGTTGCAATTAAATTTTTCAACGTCAAATTTTTCACAGCCACGTCCAATTTCTTCGTCAGGAGTAAAAGCAATTTTTATCGGCCCATGTTTAATTTCATCGTGCTTAATCAAATATTCCATAGCCGTCATAATTTCAGCAATGCCAGCTTTATCATCAGCGCCGAGTAAAGTTCGTCCGTCAGTGACAATTAAATCTTCGCCAACATAATTTTTTAATGCAGGAAATTCTGAAGGTGAGAGAATTTTTTCATTGCCTAGCAAAATATCTTTACCATCATAATTTTTTACGATACGTGGCGAAATATTTTTACCTGAAAAGTCTGGACTTGTATCCATATGTGCGATGAACCCAATTTTATTTTCGTAATCAGAATTTTCTTCGAGCAATGCTGTAACGTAACCATTTTCATCGAGCTCAACATTTTTCAAGCCAATTTCTTTGCATTCATCTAACAAAATTTTTGCGAATTCTAATTGAGATTTAGTTGATGGAAAAGAATTTGAATCAGAAGAAGATTGAGTATCAAAGGTTATATATTTTAAAAATCTGTCAACTGCATTTTGCATATTAATTCCTCTTTTCATAAATTTTTTTTCATCTTTAGTAATATTTTTTTTTCGAGACGTGAGACTTGTACTTGTGAGATATTTAATTTCTTAGCTATTTGTGATTGAGTTTGGTCATAAAAATAACGCTGTAAAATAATTTCCTTCTCAGCGTCCTCTAATTTATTTATTATATCATTTACCGTTATTTGGTCAATTATTCTTGAATGTTCATCATATTTAATTTTATCAATAAGATATGTCGTATTCCCATCAGGTTGCCTAATTGTCTTATAAATTGACTCAATATTTTTATTTGAATCCATTGCGATTAATAATTCCTCATGCGAAATTTTTAACTCATCTGCTAAATCATTTAATGTAGGGAAATTCCCGGTACGTTTAAAAAAATTTTCCTGTACGTATTTAATTTTTTTTGAAATTTCTTTAATAGGTCGTGAAATTTTAATTAATCCATCATCACGTAAAAATCGTTTAATTTCACCCATAATCATTGGGACGGCATAAGTTGAAAATTTCACACCATAGTTATTATTAAATTTATCGATACATTTAAGGAGACCGATAGCGCCAATTTGAAATAAGTCATCTAATTCATAGCCACGATTACTAAATTTTTTTACGATACTCCAAATTAATCCGGTATTCATACGAATTAATTTTTCCTTAGCAGATTTATCACCATTTTGTGCGCGTACAATTAATTTTTTTGTTTCCTCCATGTAAATCACCTGTTATGACGCAATTAAATTTTTTGACATAACAATAGTAGTGCCAAAATTTTTTTTTGACTCAACAAAAATTTTATCCATAAAAGTTTCCATAACGGTAAAACCGATACCGGATCGTTCCATATCAGGTTTAGATGTATATAATGGTTCCATTGCTTTTTTAATATCATCGATACCGATACCGTTATCTTCTATTTTGATAACTACTTCGCGCCCGATAATTTTACACGTCAAAAAAATTTTCCCACTTTTATCTGCATAGCCATGAATTATTGCATTAGTAATAGCTTCAGAGACGGCAGTTTTAATATCATTTAATTCTTCGATTGTAGGATTAAGTGGCGTGATAAAAGCAGCAATAGCTATTCGTGCAAACATTTCGTTCTCAGAATTACTGTCCATAATAATAGTGACTTCGGATTTCATATGTACACCTCTTTAAATTTTGTCAATGAAATTTATTATTTTACGTAGCCCCGAAATTTCTATTATAGATTCAAGTTGGGGTTTGACATTTGCAATATAAATTTTACCGCCAGTTTTTTGTAACATTTTATATCTGCCGATAATCATTCCAATTCCGGAGCTATCCATGAAATTTACATTGCTAAAATCAAAAATAATATTTTCGGCGTTTGAAAATTCAAATTCACGTTCAACTTTTTCTTTTATTTGTGAGGAAACATGATGGTCAATATCGCCGTCAATTTTTACAATCAAATCTTTTCCCGCAGAATTTATTTGCATAAAAATTCCTCCTTAGCATCGCTGAAAATATTTTTATGATAGCTACTTCAAATTGAAAAATTTGTAGAATAGAAAAGATAAACCTTTACTTTTTCTTTGAAAAGAAAAAGTAAACAAAAAGAAACTTTAATAAAAAAAATCTTTGTGCGTTTGCACAAAGATTTTTTAGTTAAAGTTCTTTCATGAAGCGGTTTTGAAAAAAAACCGCTTATGGTTTTTTTTATAAAAAAAGAACGATTTTAAATTATAAGCATTTAATTGGTTTACTGCTAAAATCAGTTTTGTAATCACCGTTGCATTGTTCATTCAATATTTCAACCGAATATTTACTATTTTGGAGTTCTTCGGGAATTTTTAATATTGCACTACCGTTAGTTGTAGTTGAATCGTTTAATTGTTTTAGTTTTCCATAATATTTTATTTCAGATTGTTCATCTAATATCAAGCATGAAATATATTCATTGTTACCTGTTGTTGCGTTGTCATATGAAATCGTAACTTCATTGCCATTTTGTGAAATTTTTTTCGCTGTAAAATTATTTCGGCTTTCATCATATAATGTTAATTTATACTCATTTTCACGCTTTGTTGGTAATATAAATTTAAGGGGAGAAGAATTTATTACATAATTTTTTACGCCATAATCAAGTTTACCTTCAGCTACCTTAACTGGATTAGATGCAGCTTTAGATATAAAGATAACAGATTCTGAATTCAGATTAAAAGCCGGAACAATACCGTAAGAATAATTAACAGGATGAGTACAACCCCACATGTCAGAATGATGTGGAGTAATCCAGACTGCAGTAGCAGTATTATACCTCGAAAAGTAAGGAGTACGAAGCCAAGAATAACTCCAAATATCACGTGCAAAAGGGTAATCTGTAGGGTAAGCCGACCTAGATTTATTTTGAAATCCATATGCTTCATTTAAGATTTCATAGCATGAGAGGATAAATATTTTATCTTCTGTCAAAGATGTTTTAGTTTTTAATGAATGACCACAGATATCTTTGCTTTCACTATAAACTTTTGTATTCATTATTGCTGATTGTTCATCAATTGTGAATGCAGTTGTCAAAAATGGCGATTCAGGTATGATAGAAGGTCCATCTTTGCCTGCTAACACATTGCTATTATCATAATTGTTGAGCCATGCCCATAGTGTGCAACCTTTACCACTGCCACCACCATTTCCACCCCAACATAATTTTTGTATTTCATCATTTTCATCACATGTTGGATGATATTGTTTATCACATAATTTTGTAGATGCCATAAGTAAAATACTATTACCACCGATTGGTGCATTTTGCCTTCCAAATGCTGGTGTAGGCTTATTATGTTTGTCAAGATATACAAATCCATTTTTTTTAATTGTTTTTGAATTATTCCACGCTTTATTGTTTTTATCAAGCACACACCAGCGAATTGGTTTACTAGTTTTATCTGGTGAACCAAATGTAGGATAATTTCCGAAATAAATATAATGCCCTTTCCATTCTCTGCTCTCTTCACCTGAAACAGGATTTTCTATTTTATTTATGTTGTTTGTTACAAAATTTTTAGCGTAAGTTTTTTGCTGAAATTTTAAAACACCATTTGTAAAATAAATATTAATTAATGTAATTAAAGATAATGATACTGCGAAAATTTTTTTCATAACACCAACTCCTTTTATTTTTTTACTACAATTCAATTTTAGCATAAATAATGTAAAATTTATATAACAAAACTTTTGCTTTTTTTAGAAAAGAAAAAGCAAAACATAAGTGTCTTCAAAGAAGCCGCTTCATAAAAAAAAATTTTAATAAAAAAAATCTTTGTGCATCGCACAAAGATTTTTTAGTTAAAGTTCTTTCATGAAGCGGTTTTGAAAAAAAACGCTTTTGGTTCTTTTCTTTCAAGAAAAGAACGATTTTTTTATTCTAGCTTTAAATTTGGGATTGCATTTAAGTTTAAACCAGCATTTTGTCCGCAGAAATATCCTGCAGCGGCAATCATTGCAGCATTGTCCGTACAAAAAATATTTTTTGGTATTTGCAATTTGCAATTTTGATTTTGGCATTCGATTTCAAATATTTTACGTAAATATGAATTGGAAGCAACGCCGCCAGCTAATGCAATTTTTTTGCATGATTTTAATTTACATGCGGCAAAAGTTTTTTTCAAAACAATTTGTGCGACGGAAAATTGAAAGCTCGCCGCAATATCTTTTTTGAGTTCGTCGGTTAATTCATTTTTGTGCGCAAAATTTATCACGGAAGATTTTATTCCACTGAAACTAAAATCTAAACCGTCAGGCAAAGCTTGCGGAAATTTTATTGCATGCATATCTCCAAGCTTTGCAAGATTATCAATTGCGGGACCGCCGGGATAATTTAATCCTAAAACTCTAGCAACTTTATCATACGCTTCACCAATTGCGTCGTCGCGCGTTCGTCCTAAAATTTCAAATGAATCATAATCGCTGACGTAAATTAAATTTGTATGGCCGCCGGAAATTACGCAGCAAATAAATGGTGGTTCAAAATCGTTTTCCAAATAATTTGCACAAATATGGCCGGCAATATGATTTACTGCGATGATTGGTTTATTTAAAACGAAAGCTAAAGTTTTTGCATAAGATACGCCAACTAAAAGTGCGCCGACTAATCCTGGGCCACATGTTACTGCGATAGAATTGATATCGTTAAAATTCATTGAAGCAGTTGTTAAAGCTTGGTCAACAATTTGACTTATAACATTAAGATGGATTCTGGCGGCAATTTCAGGAACGACACCGCCAAATTTTTTATGGATATCGATTTGAGAAGAGATGATATTTGATAAAACGATACGGCCATTTTGAACGATAGCGGCTGAGGTTTCATCACATGATGTTTCAATTCCTAAAATATTAGTCATAAGTCAGGCCCTCACAAATTTTATTGAAACAATTTAAAGTCAAGCTCATATCTTAAAATTAATCGTATTTTTATTTTATAATGCTAAGAAATTACATTCAATGTCTTGCGTAATTATTATTAAAAATTTATTATGTATAAGGTTAATTTTTTTTAGGAGTGAAATTATGAAAAGCAATAAAGAAATAAATGTAGCAATAGTTGGTGCGTCAGGTTTAGTTGGCCAAAAATTTATCCAAATCCTTCAAGAACGTAAGTTCCCTATTAAAAATTTATTCCTATTTGCCTCAGAAAAATCTGCCGGCGATAAAATTATTTTTAACGGTAATGAATACGTTATAGATAAATTAGAGGATAACTCATTTCAAAAAAATAAAATTGATTTGGCATTATTTTCTGCCGGCGCTACTATTAGTAAAAAATTTGCCCCAATTGCTTCATGTACCGGTTGTATCGTTATCGATAATAGTTCAGCATGGCGAATGGATAAAACCGTTCCACTAATTATTCCCGAAGTAAATCCAAAAGATATTACGTCGCATAAAGGTATCATTGCGAATCCAAATTGTTCAACGATTCAAGCATTAGTTGCATTAAAACCGTTGCATGATGTATTTAAAATAAAACGTGTTGTGATTTCAACTTATCAAGCAGTTTCTGGTGCGGGTAATCAAGGAATTAAAGATTTAGAAAATGGCGCAAAAAATATTGAGCAAAAAAAATTCCGCTATCCGATTTTTAATAATTGTATTCCGCAAATTGATACGTTTAATGATTTTGGCTATACGAAAGAAGAATTGAAATTGGTAAATGAAACACAGAAAATTTTTCACGAAAATATTAAAGTTACTGCGACAGCAGTTCGTATTCCCGTGAAAAATTGTCATAGTGAAGCAATTAATGTTGAGTTTGAAAATTCATTTGATATGGGAAATATTATTGCCGTTTTAGAAAAAGCGCCCGGCGTAAAACTTATGAACAACATTAATGCAATGCAATATCCAATGCCGATTAATGCGGATGGACAAGATGACGTTTTGGTCGGTAGAATTCGTCGCGATTTTACTATCGATAATGGAATAAATTTATGGGTTGTCGCTGATAATGTACGTAAAGGTGCCGCGACAAATGCAATACAAATTGCAGAATTGCTTTATAAAAATAAAACGTGGGGGAAATAAAATGAAAATTTTTTCAGGTTCGGGCGTTGCTATCGTTACGCCATTTGATACAAATAATGAAATTGATTACAAAAGTTTTGAAAAATTATTGGAGTTTCATTTTGAAAATGGAACTGACGCAATTGTAGTTTGTGGAACGACGGGTGAATCGGCAACACTTAGTGACGAAGAAAAAATTTCGTTGATGGAATTTGCTGTAAAAAAATCTGATGGCAAAATTCCGATAATAGCGGGGACTGGCAGCAATAATACAAATCATGCAAAAAAATTGACAATGCGTGCGAAAGAGATTGGTGCAGACGCATGTCTTGTTGTTACGCCGTATTACAATAAAACGACACAGCAAGGATTAATTGAGCATTATGCGGAAATTTCAAAAGTTGGTTTGCCAATAATAATTTACAATGTTCCGAGTCGAACCGGTTTAAATATTTTGCCTGATACGTACAAAAATTTATTGCAGCTTGAAAATATCGTTGCGGTGAAAGAAGCGAGTGGAAATATTTCGCAAGTCGCAGAAATTTCAATGTTGACTCAAAATGAAAAAAATTTCTCATTATATAGTGGCAATGATGACCAAATTGTTCCGACTTTATCATTAGGTGGCGATGGAGTAATTTCAGTTTTAGCAAATATTTTTCCGAAGCAAGTACATGATATGTGTCAGAAATATTTTTCAGGCGATGTCAAAGAAAGTTTAAATTTACAATTAAAATTTATTCCACTGATAAAAAATTTATTTTGCGAAGTAAATCCAATTCCAATTAAAACTGCAATGAATATAATGAGATTTGAAGTTGGAGAATGCCGACTCCCACTCACAAAAATGTCAAATGAAAATTATAAAAATCTTGTGGAATCACTTAAACAATTAAATTCTATCAATCAATAATTTTTATCGAACGATAGTTTTCACCACGTGATAAATCTTTTGAGAAATAGATCCATTTTGCAAAATCCGGTATAATTTCTTTAATAATCGTAGCCCACTCAATAATACAAATTCCATCTCCATAAAAATAATCTTCATAATTTGTATATTCCATTTCATCAATTGATGAAATTCGGTACGCATCAAAATGATATAAATTAATTGGGCCATGATACTCATTTATAATGCTAAAAGTTGGACTCGAAACGTAATCTTTAATACCAATAGCATATGCGAATTCTTTTACAAAAAAAGTTTTACCACTACCAAGTTCACCTTCGAGGCAAAAAATATTACCACGCTCGGAATTTTTCGCAATAATTCGAGCGATTTTTTTTGTATCTATTTCTGATAGACTTATATATATCATAATAAATCACCAAAAATATTTTAGCATGGAGGTAAAAATAATTGAATGAATTTTTACGTGGGATTGCATTAATTTCGCAATTAGGTTTAAATTTATTTGTTACAATATTTTTTGGATTACTAGTAGGAAAATTTTTAGATAATAAGTTTCAAAGTGCACCAATATTTTTGATAATTTTTTTACTACTAGCGATAGCGGCAGCATTTAGAAATTTTTTTCTAATGACAAAAAAATATTTTAAGTGAGATGAAAAAGATTGAAACTATCAACGACAGCTGTAAAAATGTTACAGACTATCATCGCTATTTTTTTTATTGCTATATCTGCAATATTTTTCTTACAAAATCGTTTACCATTTTTTTTAGGATTACTTACTGGAACTTTTTTATCTATGATAAAATTAATTATGCTTGATAGTGCAATTGATAAATCATTAGATATGGAAAGTAGTGATGCAAAAAATTATATCTTTGCCAAATATCTTCTTCGTTACCTATTAACTGCTTTATTCTTATTCTTAGTTATTACAAATAAAAATTTTAGTTTATGCGGATTTATTATCGGTTTATTATCGCTACAAATTTCTGCATATATTGTTGGTTTTAGTAAAAAGGAGTAAACTAAATGAATTTTGATAATAAAGTTTTGACCGTAATACGAATTTTTAATTTCGATGTTTGGATTACCGAAACTATCGTAAATACTTGGATTATTATTCTTTTATTATCTATCTTCTCATTATTTGTTCGTTTATCTATAAAAAAATTTACTCAGATTCCTAGTGGCTTCCAAAATTTTATTGAATTAATTATTGAATCTATCGATAACATGACAAAAACTAATATGGGTGAAAAATATGTGTGTTTTAGTGCATGGTTCTTCGGTGTATTCGCTATTTTATTATGCTCGAATTTATCCGGATTAATTGGTTTACGCCCACCAACTGCAGATTTAGCAACTACTTTAATGTTTGCACTTACTACTTTCTTTTTAATTCACTTTATGGGAATTATGACTGACTGTAAAAGTTATTTTAAGTCATATGTTGAGCCATTCGCATTGCTTTTACCGATAAATATTATTGGAGAATTAGCAACACCAATTTCACTTAGTTTTCGTTTATTTGGGAATATATTTGGTGGATTTGTAATTATGGGAATGATTTATGCGTTATTCCCAACGATATTAAAACTTGGATTGCCAGGAATATTTCATATCTATTTCGATATATTTTCAGGTGTTTTACAAGCTTTTATTTTTGTAATTTTAAGTATGACTTTTATTAAAGATAAAATAAATGATTAAAAAAATAGGGCGCCAATTAATTTGCGTCCTTAAATATTAAAAGAAATAGTTATTTAAGACGGAATCATCAGAAATATTACTTTCATTTTGATTTGTTCGTTGCGGTATGTTTGGTTGCTGGTAATAAAAATTTTGTGTGTTTTGTTGTACATAAGGATAAGGATTTTGTATGTTTTGTTGTTCATAAGGAGATTGTGGTATATTTTGTTGTTGGTAAAAGGGATAAAAATTTTGTATGTTTGGCTGTGCGTAAGGATTTTGTGGTATGTAAGGATAAGAATTTTGTGGATTTTGTTGTGTATAAGTTGGAGTTGAGCCATTATTCCTCGAATCATCAGTATTTTTATAAGAGCTATCAGATTGTTCAAGAACTGGCCATTCTTTTGCATTTTGAAGTTTTTTGCGAAAAAGTCCAGAAATTAAAAAAGAAGCAGTTGCAGCTATTGCACTCAATACAATAAAAGTAATTGCAATTTTTATAGCTATCAAAGCGAATCCAAAACCTAGTGTACAAAAAGTTACGAGTGATGCCAATGCAATAATTCCTAAAATAAAAAATAATATTCTATTATTCCTTGATTTTTTCAAAGTCTCGTAAGTTTTTGCTAAAATATCATTTTTATCTAAAGGTTTAATTTCATATTTTCCATATTTAAAATTTTGAGGCAAATCTATTAAAAAATAATTACTTAAAAAATTTTTACGCAAATAAAATTTTGCTTCGTCAGAAGTGTAAATAGGATCATAAGTTGTAGAAATACTAATCCAACTACATGCATATTCAAGCTCAAGAATATATATATCATAATTTGGCAATACAAAATCTGGCAATACAGATTGAACAAAATTATCAAACTTTCTCAAATCAAAATCTTTACAACGTGATTTAGGGTGTTTATTTCCTAAATAATAATAGTTTTTATCATTATTCTCAGAAAAACTCTTTGTTTCATAATGAGCACGCCAATACAGCATGGATAAATCCATACTAGTATTTTTTGGGACTTTAACAAATACAATAGGCTTCAAATTATTCACTCCCAGATTTCCAAATATTTATACATTAATTATATTATTTTTATTTTTTATTTGCAAGTAAGAAATAGTTATGAGAGAAATTTTTCTATAGATTTGGTTTTAATGCAAAATTCATATATAATTATCAAAAAAAATGAGAGGAAGTTTTTTAAATGATAAGAACAAGATTTGCGCCGAGTCCTACTGGTTTTATGCATATTGGGAATTTACGTACGGCACTTTATGAATATTTAATAGCGAAATCGAATAGTGGGAAATTTATTTTACGCATAGAAGATACGGATCAAAATAGATTAGTTGCAGATGCAGAGAAAATTATTTTTGATACACTAGAGATTGCCGGATTGAAATATGATGAAGGACCAGATATTGGAGGAGATTTTGGCCCGTACATTCAAAGTCAAAGAAAAGATATTTATATGAAATATGCGTTACAATTAATTGAGAGTGGTAAGGCTTATTATTGTTTTTGCGATAAAGAACGTTTAGATTCGTTGCACAAAAAAAATCTTTCGTACGATAGACATTGTAAAAATTTATCGACAGAAGAAATACAAAAAAATCTTGCAGCAAAAATTCCGTTTGTAATCAGACAATTTATTCCGGATGGACAAACAACTTTTAAAGATGAAGTTTATGGCGAAATTACGGTTGATAATTCACAGTTGGACGATCAAATTTTAATAAAATCAGATGGACTTCCAACATATAATTTTGCCAATGTAGTTGACGATCATTTGATGCAAATTACACATGTGGTACGTGGTTGTGAATATTTATCGTCAACGCCAAAATATAATTTGTTGTATGACGCATTTGGTTGGCAAATTCCAACTTATATTCATTTGCCATTAATTTTGGATGAGAATGGCGAGAAACTCTCGAAGCGGCGCGGTGCAGCATCATTTCAAGATTTATTACAATTAGGATATTTGCCACAAGCAATTATAAATTATATTGCGCTTTTGGGCTGGAGTCCTGAAAGTAATCAAGAATTTTTTACTTTGCCAGAGCTTGAAAAAGAATTTAAAATTAGTTCATTGAGTAAGTCGCCGGCAATTTTTGATTTAAATAAATTACGTTGGATGAATAGTGAATACATAAAAAAAATGCCGTTCGATGAATTTTATGCGGCCGTTTTGCCATATTTTAAAAATTCGATTAAAAAAAGTGATTTGGATTATAAACAACTCGCGGAAATGTCGCAAACTCGCATCAATTTTATATATGAAGCGCCATCGCTTTTTGATTTTATTGATAAATTACCAGACTATGATGTGAATTTGTTTGTGCATAAAAAAATGAAAACAACACTTGAAAATTCACTCGATATTTTGAAAATTATTATTGATAAGCTTGGAAATTTATCTTCGTGGACACAAGATGATATTAAAAAAAGTTTGACGGATGTCGTAAATGAAAATGGATTGAAAAATGGTCAAGTTTTCTGGCCCGCAAGAATTGCTTTGTCCGGTAAAGATGCAACTCCGTGTGGAGCTGTTGAAATTGCACAGATGCTTGGTAAATCTGAATCGATTAATCGTTTGAAATTTGCACTGACAAAATTGGAAGGCAATTAAAATGCAAAAAAAAATTGTCAATAAAATTTTAAGTTTGCTCGATGAAAATTATCCAAATTTGAAATGCTATCTCAATTACAATTATGATTGGCAATTATTGATTGCAACCATTCTTAGCGCGCAATGTACGGACGATCGCGTAAATATTGTGACAAAAGATTTGTTTGTCAAATATAAAAAGTTGAAAGATTTTGCGAATGTCAAAAATGAAACTCTTGAGCAGGATATAAAGTCAACTGGATTTTACAAAAATAAAGCCAAAAATATAATTTTGGCTTCAAAAAAATTAATTGTCGATTATAACTCCAAAATGCCTGCAGATATTGAGCAATTAATTAAATTGCCGGGTGTTGGTCGTAAAACCGCAAATGTTATTCGGTCGCATATATTTAACATTCCGAGCATTGTTGTCGATACTCATGTAAAACGTATTAGTAAAAAGCTTGGTCTTACGGATAATGATGAGCCGGATAAAGTTGAGTTTGATTTGATGAAAATTATTCCCGAACAACATTGGATTCGATTAAATCTTCAACTTATTGCGCATGGACGAAAAATTTGTAAAGCGCGCAAGCCTGATTGCACAAATTGTTTTCTGAACAAATATTGTCGAGGTAAATCATGAAAACTTTTACCGTAATAACTCTTGGCTGTAAAGTTAATTATTATGACTCTGAGGTCGTTATAAAATTACTGAGCGATGCCGGATATAAATTTGTAAATTCTGGCGAATTAGCTGATATTTACATAATTAATACTTGTAGCGTTACAAATTTAAGCGACCGTAAGTCGCGACAAATGTTGCATCGTGCACGCAAAAAAAATAAAAATGCACTGATTATTGCAATGGGATGTTATGCACAAGTTTCGGCGACAAAAATTTCTTCAAATGCTGACATAATAATTGGAACGAATAATCGCAAAGATATTTTGACATTAATTGAAAAGTTTTTTGAACAAAAATCTTTTAGGCAACAATTTCATGAGACAAAAATTTTTGACGTGCGTAATGAAAATATTTTTGAAGAGATGCAAATTTCTGCTTCAAACAATCGTGTACGTTCATTTATAAAAATTCAAGATGGATGCGATGAATTTTGTTCGTATTGTATAATTCCGTATACGCGTGGTAAATCTCGCAGCAGAAATTTTTATAAAATTTTTGAGCAGGCCCAAGAATTATGTGCAAATGGTTTCAAAGAAATTGTTTTGACGGGAATAAATATTTCGGCATATGGCGAAAATAGTGATTTTGATTTGGGTGACGTAATTGAAAAATTACATAGTATCGAAAGTTTGAAACGTATTCGACTCAGTTCAATTGAGCCAAATTTAATTAACGATGAATTTTTAGCAAAGATAAAATTTTTACCAAAACTTTGTCCGCATTTTCATATGTCATTGCAAAGTGGAAGCGACAAAATTTTACGTGCAATGAATAGAAAATATACAACGCAAGAATATTTTATAGCGGCTGAGAAATTGAAAAAGATGTTCAAAAATGTTTCACTTACAACTGATGTAATTGTCGGATTTCCTGGCGAAACTGACAAAGATTTTTTAGATACTTACAATTTTGTAGAGGAAATAGGTTTTTCAAAGATACATGTGTTTCCTTTTTCATCACGTATAAATACGCGTGCAGATAATTTTACAAATAAAATTGATGGTTTAACAAAAAAAGTTCGTAGTGCAAAATTAATTTCATTGAGTAAAAAACTTTCTACTAAATACATAAAAAAATTTTTGACACAAAATTTATCTGTTTTAGTGGAAAAAAAGTTGAATGATGAATATGTTGGTTACACTGATAATTACATAAAAGTTTCATTAAAAAGCGATTGTAATTTGATAAATCAAATTGTTGATGTAACGATAATTGATATCGATAAGGATGAAGCAATAGGAAAATTTTAATAAATAAAAAAAGTACTGTCACTAATGACAGTACTTTTTTATTAACAAAATGAAAAATTTATCGAATTTTAGGTTTATTTTTTTGCATAGATTTTTGGTTTTCTTTGTTTTTCTTTTTGGCAAAATGTTTATTATTAGCTTCTATTGCACGTTGTTTAGCTTTTTTTATTTTATTGGATTTCCAATAAAATTTTTTATTTTCCTTTAGTATTTCATCATTTTTATTATTTTCCTCGTTGAAAAAATTATCTGCAGCGACTTCGCGAAGGTCGTTTGTATCCGCTAAAGAACCACTTAAATCAAAATCATTTAATGTTTTAAAGTTTGATTTATTATATTCTCTAATCATTTCTAATGGAGAAAATTTTGGTGTCATAATAATCCCTCCCTGGAAAATCAATTGATATTTTTATTATATCAAATTAATTTTATATAGTCAAGATTGTTTATACAAAATAATTTTGATTTTTTTTCAGTACGTTTTCAAGTTCAATGCGTTTATTCTCATAGCCAGGTTTTCCAAATACGCCATAAGTCAAATTTTTTGCTTCTTCAACTCCTGGTTGATTAAACGCATTTATATTTAACAATTCACCGGCAAAAGCTGTTGCAACTTCTAGCATATAAAACAGTTGTCCGATTACAAATTCATTTACGTGCGGTAAAATTATTGTCATATTCATTCGATTTAATTTTGCTAATGCACGTTCTGTTGTATAATGCTCAACCTGAATTAATTCATTGTGAGTTGCGCCGCCAAGAAATCCTACGGTTGGCATATCTTCAAAAATTTTAGGGATTGTTATCGTTTCGCGATAATTTTCCACGCTTATAAATGTAATTATTTTGTCGTACGGTCCTTCGTTATAAAGTTGTATTTGCGAATGTTGATCAGTAACGCCTAAAGCTTTAACAGGAGTTTGACCGACATTGACTATTTTCCCATCATTATTAACCGATTTACCAAGTGATTCCGCCCAAAGTTGTGTATACCAATCAGAAATATATTTCAATGAATCAGCGTACGGCATCATAACGGTTATATTTTGACCGTTTTGCATTGCCAAATAATTTATAGTTGCATACATTGCTGCGATATTTTTTTGCGGATTATTTTTGCAAGCTTCATCCATGAATGCAGCACCGGCAAGTAATTCTTTAATATCTATTCCACAAATTGCAGCTGGTAATAATCCAACAGGACTTAATTGTGAAAATCGTCCGCCAACTCCTGCCGGAATGTAAAAAGTTTTATAATTTTCATCTTTGGCTATCTTTATCAAATTTCCTTTTTCACTATCAGTTATGCAAACGATATGTGATTTAGCATTTTCTTTGCCAAGTTCTTTTTCCATCATATCTTTGATTATCATAAATTGCGACATCGTTTCAGAAGTACTTCCTGATTTTGAAATAACAATAAAAAGTGTTTTGTCTAAATCTATGACGTCAAATAAATATACCAAGCGTTCAGGGTCAACATTATCCGCAACATAAAATTTAGGGAATTTTCGTTTTTCGCGTGGCAATTCATTATAGTAAGGATGATTTATAGCTTGTTGAAGTGCAATCGGACCGAGAGCCGAGCCACCTATTCCGAGTACAAGGATGCTTTCAAAATTTTTTTGAACTTGTGCCGCATAATCTAAAATTTCATCAACGGGTTGATTATACGGGAGATTACGCCAATCCATTTGACCATTTGCACGTTTAGAATCTAATTGATTAGCCGCGTTCGTAATTTTTTCAGATAAATCGTCGAAATTTTTTTGAGAGAAGCCACCGTCAATAAAATCTTGCATAACGTTATTGAAATCCAAACGTATTCGCATTTTTTCGCACCAATTTTTATCTTCGTATTCAAACATTTTTATTACCTCCAAATATATTTTTTTTTATATAATAAGCGCAAAGAAAAATTATACTTTAATCTTTCTTCAAAAATTATAACAAAAGGAGAATGAAAATGAAATTTTTATTAGATACTCATTGCCATACGGTTGCTAGTGGCCACGCATATAGTATAATTTCAGAGTACGTAAGTGAAGCACAGAAAAAAAATTTAAAATTGATAGCGATAACTGATCACGCACCAAAAATGCCTGGAAGTTGCCAAGAATTTTATTTTGGAAATTTAAAATGTTTACCGCATAAATTTGATGATTTAGAAGTTTTATATGGCGCCGAATTAAATATTATAGATTATGATGGCGCGGTAGATTTACCCGAAGAAACGCTACAAAAATTAGATTTGGCAATCGCAAGTTTACATCCGCCGTGTATCACACCATTACCTGATAACACTGAATTGATAATGAAAGTTATGGAGAATCCGTACGTAAATGTTTTTGGACATCTAGGCGACCCAAGATTTTTATTTGATATTGAGCGTGTTGTTCGGCACGCAAAAAAAACTGGAACGATTATTGAAATAAATAATTCATCGTTGAATCCAAATAGCACACGTTTTGGTGGAAAGAAATTGATTGAGGAAATTATTCGTGAGTGTCAAAAAATTAATTTGCCAATTATTTTAGGTAGCGATGCGCATTTTCATTTGGATGTGGCAAATTTTAATTACGTTGCAGAATTAGTAAAAGATTTACGGGATGAATTAATTTTGAATACATCGGTTGAAAAATTTAAAAACGCTATCGCTAAAAAAAAATTATTGCAATAAAAAAACTTTGTGTGTTTTCGCACAAAGTTTTTTGTTTATGACGAACATGTACGTGTTCAAATAAAATCATAACTCTATGAACAATAATATTGAAAAATATTGACAAAAATTTTTTAAAAAATTATAATAAAATAAAGGAGGATAATAAAAACATATACGACAATGGTAAATAAATTTTGTCATGATGAAATTGTATTTGCTTTGCCGATAAATCAGGCGTTGCTATGAATTTTATAAAATTTGTTATACTGTTTTATTGTTATTAGTGGTAAAATGTTTAGTTAGTGAAGTACTAAGTGCTTTCATGTACATGAATAAAATTATTTATAATAAATAGGAGGAAAAATTTATGAAGAGAAGCAAAATAATTTTTTTGTTGGTAGTATTTATGATGATGTTATTTCCGGTTTCAACGCAAGCATCGTCAAGCAGCAGTGGTACTTGTGGTGATAATGTTAAATGGATACTCAATGATGGTGAATTAACTATCAGTGGCTCAGGAAATATGAGTGATGGTTGTCATTATGAGTGGGAGGACGATGTCAAAACAGTCATCATTGAAAAAGGTGTAACCAGTATTGGCAAGTATGCGTTTCTTTGGTGTAGCAATTTGTCAAACATCACAATTCCAGACAGTGTAACCAGTATTGGTGATGATGCATTCAGAAGTTGTAGCAGTTTGTCAAATATTACAATTCCAGATAGCGTAACCAGTATTGGCAATTATGCGTTCCTTTGGTGTAGAAATTTATCAAACATCACAATTTCAAATAATGTAACTAGCATTGGCAATAGTGTATTCGATGGATGTAGTAGCTTGTCAAACATCACAATTCCAGACAGTGTAACCAGTATTGGCGATGATGCGTTCTTTGTATGTAGTAACTTGTCAGAAATCACAATTCCAGGTAGTGTAACCAGCATTGGTAGG
>CANEHT010000002.1 GCA_947427385.1 uncultured Clostridia bacterium
ACAAATTCAACAACCTCCTCAACAAATTCAACAACCTCCTCAACAAATTCAACAATCTCAACAAAATCAAATACCACCACAAGCTCAAGACAAAGGCTGTTTATTAATTTAATCAATATGATAAAATACCTCTAATAAAATTTGAGGTATTTTTTTGCTTAAAAAAATGGTGATTAATTTGAAAATATCAAGGCGATTAAACTTTATCATAAATGAAATAGAAAATGACAGCATTGCAGATATTGGAACTGATCATGCGTATGTTCCAATAGCTGCTTTTTTACGCGGCAAAATCAAAAAAGCAATTGCAACAGATATTCGTCGTGGACCTTTAGATATTGCACAAAAAAACATTTTAAGCTTTGGATTGCAAAATTTCATACAAACACGGCTTAGTGACGGCTTCAAAAATATTTTACCGGGTGAAGTTAAAACGGGAATAATTTCCGGAATAGGTGGGTTTATTATTTGTGATATAATTAGTCATGAAAATTTGTCAGGCATCGACCAATTAATTTTACAACCACAAAATAATTTTTATTACGTACGCAAAAAATTACATTGCGTTGGTTTCAAAATCGTCAATGAAATTTTTTTATACCAACAAAAATTTTATAATATAATTAATGCTCGACGTGGCTACGATATTTTTTATGATGAAAAAGATTATGCTGTCGGGAAAATTTTACTCGAACAAAAAAATCCGCTACTAAAAAAATTTTTAACGTTACAAATTAAAAAATTATCGCGCATAAAAAATTTTAATTGTGATGTCCAAAAATTTTATGATTTATACTTGGAGGCTTTACAATGCTTTGCTCACAAATAATTTCTGCAATGAATAAAATTGCGCCCGAAAATTTCGCACTTAATTGGGATAATGTCGGATTAATAGTCGGCAACCGAGGCCAAAAAATAAATAAAATCCTTATCGGTTTAGATTTAACTGATGAAATAATTGATGAAGCATTGGCACTTGGCGCCAATATGATTATCACGCATCATCCAATTTTATTTACATCTGTGAAAAAAATTTCTGACACCGCCGAAAGTAATCGCATTGTAAAATTAATCAAAAATGATATTTGTTTATATGTCGCGCATACAAATCTTGACATTGCTGACTACGGAACGAACTTCACCTTGTTTAATTTACTTGAACTCGAAAAAATGGAACCGTTCGAAGATTTGCAATATGGTTCAATGGGCAGAGTCGGCGTTTTAAAAAATGAAATGAAATTTGACACGTTCGCAAATTTTGTCAAAAACAAATTAAAGCTTGAGAAAATTAATTTTTATGGAAATAAAGATGAATTTATAAAAAAAGTGGCAATTTGTAGTGGCAGTGCCTCGCATGAAAAATATTTTTTACTCGCTAAAGAAAAAAATTGTAATGTTTATTTGACTGGCGATATAAAATATCACGACGTTTTTGCTGCGCACGATTTGAATTTAAACTTAATTGATATCACTCACAACGCAAGTGAAAAAATTTTTGCGCCCGCTCTTAAATCACAGCTCGAAAAATATTGCTCAATAGAAATTTTGTGCGCTAATGACAAGCTAAATTTTTTTCACATTTTATAGGAGGTTCCCTTATGATAACTGTTTTGGGCGAAAAAATCGAACTCACTGAAAGCACAACACTTTTAGAATTAAGTAAAAAGTTTCAATCATATTTCTCTAACGAAATAATTTTGGCTAAAGTTAATAATCGCTTAAGTGATTTGTCAGAAATTATTTACCCTGAAAATGATTGCCGGATAGAATTTCTTGACATCTCAAATCCAAATGGCTACCGAACCTATCAACGCAGCGTCGTATTCATATTGATATACGCCATAAAATTGCTCTGCGGTGAAAAAACTCGCGTCATTATCGAACATTCTATCAACAAAAATTATTACTGTGAGATCGATTCCGTTCCCGTTACTCCTAATTTATTACGGCAAATAGAAAAAAAAATGTACGAAGTTATTGACCAAAACATACCAATTCAAAAATTGTCCGTACCAATTGACAGTGCATTAACAATTATGCAAAGATTTTGCGACAATGATAATCGTTTCAAATATAATCGCAATTCAAATTTAAATCTTTACAAATTAAATTGGTATTACGATTACTATTACGGCCCAATGCTTCCATCTACGGCCTATATCAAAAAATTCTTTTTACACACAAAGTTAAATGGATTTGTCGTTCAATTTCCATTGTTCAACAAACCTTACGAATTTGAAGAAATTCAACCTAATGAAAAAGTTTCACAAGTTTTTTTGGAATACTCACATTGGCTTAAAATTTTGAATCTCCAAACACTTTCCTCACTCAATGAAATAATTTGCAAAGGTAAATCCAAAGAATTAATTTACTTATCCGAAGCACTTCATGAAAATAAAATTGTCAATATCGCTACAAAAATTTGTGAGAGCAACAAAAAAATAATTTTAATTGGTGGCCCAACTTCTTCTGGTAAAACAACTTTTGCTCATCGACTTTCTTTACAATTACGTGTAAACGGCAAAAAGCCTCACATAATTTCCATTGACGATTACTTTTTAAATCGTGATGACTCACCGCTTGATGAAAATGGTGAACACGATTTTGAAAGACTCGAAGCTTTAAATGTAAAACAATTAAATGACGATTTGATAAATCTTTTGAATGGCAAAATTGTTGAACTTCCTCGTTATAATTTTGTATCGGGATTGAGTGAAAAAAGTAACCGTTTCATAAAGTTAAACGATGACGACATATTGATAATGGAAGGAATTCATGGTTTAAATGAAAAATTAACTGCTTCAATCCCGAAAGATTATAAATTTAAAATTTTTGTGAGCGCACTCGCACAATTAAATATTGACGATCATAATCGAATTTCGACAACCGATACTCGTTTAGTTCGTAGAATTGTCCGCGATAATCAATTCCGTAACTTCGATGCTAAAAGTACTATAAATATTTGGCGAACCGTTTTACGCGGCGAAAATAATTATATTTTCCCATATCAAGAAGAAGCTGATATGTTTTTTAATTCTGCACTGGTATATGAAATGTCTGCACTAAAACAATTTGCTTTGCCATTACTCTTTGACATAAGCGATGATAACAGTGAATACACTGAGGCTAATCGTTTGATTCGTTTCATGAATAGTTTTCTTACCGTAAATACAAAATATATTCCGCAAAATTCTATCTTACGCGAATTTATTGGCGGCAGTTGTTTTTATTAAACTTAGGAGGTTTTTAAAAATGGAAACAAAACTTAATTTGGTACAAGAATGGGATAAAACTTTTCCTAAAAGTAAAAAGGTAAACCATCGAAAAGTTACTTTCCATAATCGCTACGGTATAACATTAGCTGCAGACCTTTATGAACCTAAAAATATAACTGATAAATTATCAGCTATTGCTATATGTGGGCCATTTGGTGCAGTAAAAGAACAAGCAGCAGGATTATACGCACAAATAATGGCTGAACGTGGATTCTTAACTATTGCGTTTGACCCATCATTTACTGGTGAAAGTGGCGGTAATCCACGTTATATGGCTTCACCTGATATTAATACTGAAGACTTCCAAGCGGCAATAGATTTTCTTTGTACGCAGATTAATGTTAATCCTGAAAAAATTGGTATTATTGGAATATGTGGTTGGGGCGGTATGGCACTTAATACTGCGGCATTAGATACTCGTATCAAAGCAACTGTTACTTCTACGATGTATGATATGTCAAGAGTAAATGCGAAAGGATATTTTGATGAAGCTGATAGTGCTAATGCAAGATATGAAACAAAAAAAGTTCTTAATGCGCAACGTAGTAAAGACTATAAAAATGGGAAATATGAACTTGGTGGAGGAGTTATCGATCCCTTACCGGATGATGCGCCATTTTTTGTAAAGGATTACTATAATTATTATAAAACTAAACGAGGCTATCATACTCGTTCACTAAATTCTAATGGCGGTTGGAATAAAATAGGTTGTATGTCATTTATCAATCAACCAATTTTATGTTATAGTGATGAAATTCGTAGCGCCGTATTAATTATTCATGGTGAGAAAGCACATTCATGTTATTTCAGTCAAGATGCTTTTAAAAATTTAAAAGGTAGCAATAAAAAATTAATGATAATACCAAATGCAGTCCATACAGATTTATATGATAAAGTTGACATAATTCCATTTGATGAAATAGAAAATTTCTTTAGAGAATATTTAAAATAACTTTATAAAAAAAACAAGACCTTTACTTTTTTCTTTGAAAAGAAAAAAGTAAACCAAAAAAGAAACTTTATAAAAAAATCTTTGCGTAAACTCGCAAAGATTTTTATCTGATTTCTTTTGTATACTTTTCTTTTTCTAAAGAAAAGTAAAAATTTAATTTTAATTAAATAACAATCTAAATTCATCGCCGGTAATTTTTTCTTTTTCAATTAACAATCCGGCCGTTTTATGCAATACAATAATATTTTCTTGAATAATTTTTTTAGCTTCATCGTAAGCTTTCTTTATAATTTTTCTTACTTCGTTGTCAATTTCATACGCAACTTTTTCACTATAATTTCGTGTGTGCCCGATATCGCGGCCCAAAAATATTTCTTCGTTGTTATCACCAAACTGAATCGGTCCAAGACTTTTACTCATTCCGTATTTCGTAACCATATTTCTCGCGATAGTTGTTGCACGTTCAATATCATTTGATGCACCAGTTGTTATATCTTCAATCACAATTTCCTCAGCTGCACGTCCACCCAAAAGTGAAATAATTGTCTGCTCCATTTTTCTTTGCGTAATATAATTTTGTTCCTCAAGCGGAATATTCATCGTATAACCGCCAGCCATTCCCGTCGGTATAATCGAAATCATGTGTACCGGATCTAGCTCAGATAATTTCTCAAACAAAATCGCGTGTCCAGCTTCATGATATGCTGTAATTTTTTTCTCTTTCTCTGAAATAACTCGACTTTTCTTTTCCGTCCCTATTCCAACTTTAATAAATGCCCGTCGTATTTCTTCCATTGTAATTTCTTTTTTATTAGCACGTGCCGCCAAAAGTGCCGACTCATTAAGCAAATTTTCCAAATCTGCGCCTGTAAAACCTGCTGTCGTTTGCGCAATCGTTTTTAAATTTACATCTTCGGCCAACAATTTCCCTTTTGAATGCACTTTCAAAATTTCCTCGCGGCCTTTCACATCAGGTTTATCAACAACAACCTGACGGTCAAAACGTCCCGGTCTTAACAGTGCCGGATCCAAAATATCCGGACGATTCGTAGCCGCAACAACAATTACGCCTTGATTCAAACCGAAACCATCCATTTCAACCAACAATTGATTCAAAGTTTGCTCGCGTTCATCATGACCGCCACCAAGTCCTGCGCCACGTCTACGGCCAACAGCATCAATTTCGTCGATAAAAATTATACACGGCGAATTTTTTTTTGCTTGTTCAAATAAATCTCTAACGCGCGATGCTCCGACACCAACAAACATTTCAACGAAATCTGAACCTGAAATACTAAAGAAAGGAACGCCAGCTTCACCTGCGACTGCTTTTGCCAATAAAGTTTTACCGGTTCCCGGCGGACCGACAAGCAAAACACCTTTAGGAATTCTTGCGCCAATGTCCATAAATTTTTTTGGTGTTTTTAAAAACTCAACGATTTCCTGAAGTTCAATTTTTTCTTCATCCAATCCCGCAACTTCATTAAATGTAACTTTATTTTTATCGGACTGAACGGCTTTGGCTTTATTGGAACCAAATGAAAGGATCTTGCCGCCACCAATTCCACCTTGAATTTTTTGCATAATAAACAGCAAAGCAAAAATTGAGAATAATGTCATTAATAATGGTGAAATAAATTGAACAATAAAGCCTGTTTTTGGAACTGGGTCAGTTTGTATCGCAAAATCATATAAAACTGAATATCTATTTGCCAGTTCCATGAAATTTGACATACTTGGTATCTGTAATGTTTCAAATTTACCGTTATCGAAAATAACTTTTACCGTCCCGCTATCACTGATATCGGTATCGCGGCTAATCTCTAAACTTTTTACCATTCCGGCTTCCATTGATTTTATTAAATCACTATATATATAAATATCGGTAGATTTTTGCGGTATCAAAAAATTTGAGAGCCAAAATGCTATTACTATCAATAAAAAAATTGTAAAGTATGCCGTTATCGTTTTTGAATATTTCTTCAAAATAAAACCTCCTTATAAAATCTATTCACCTAGATATCCAATATAATCTACATTCCTAAAATGTCCATAATAATCTAAACCATAACCGATAATAAATTTATCCGGGATAACAAAGCCTACATAATTTGGAGTGATATCCGCTACTCTTTTACTTGCTTTATCTAAAAGTACACATGTAGCAATACTAAGTGGATTATATTTTTTAAGATGTTCCGTAATAAATTTAAGTGAGTGACCCGTATCTATTATGTCTTCAATAATTAACAGATGACGATTCTCAACAGGATTCGTTAAGTCTTTATTTATTTTGATATTCCCAGAACTTTCAAAATCATTTCCATAACTTGATAGTTCAACAAATTCCATATCAAAAATCAAATCAAGTTTACGGGCTAAATCTACGGTAAAGAAAATACTACCTCTAAGGATAGAGACTAAAGTTAAAGGTTTACCATTATAATCATTAGAGATATTTAGAGCTAATTGGTTAATACGATTTTGAATTTTATCTTTAGAGATTAAAACATTAAGTTGCGAGCGTACATCTTTTATCATTAGTATCCTCCCAAGTATGAATAAAATAGATCTTACCGGTATCATAATTAGTAATTATATCGGTATTCATAATCCAAATAACAATATCGTTGACAGTAAGGAGTGGAATAGATTGACGAATATGGGGCCAAATTTTATTTTGGTTAAAGATATTTTTTAATTTTTTATGGCCAAAATTTTTAAAGAATATCTTATCGCCACATCTATAATTTCTTACTGTTATCTTATTTATATTATCACAGTAGAAAATTTTTGTACAGTTACTATTTTTTTTATCGCTAACAAGTAAGAATTTATTTAGCTGCGGAATAAAAGTAATCTGATTTAATTTTAATTCGTACTCAAAATTATAGTCATGATTGTAAAAGAACATAATTTCGTCAAAATTTTTTTCTACTGTAATATTATTTGGCAACGAAATTTTTTTCCCATTAGGTTTATCAAGTAACTCAATTATAGAATTAATATGTTTTGACGAAATTTCATCTCTTATTATTATGCGTATAATTCTTTTTTGTAATACTTGTGGTAAAGATTTTAATTTAGTAACGGAAATTTTATTTGAATTAATATTTTTTAACGCTAATTGATTTAAAAAATTACTTTCATCAGAAATAATTTTAGCACTACGAGAAATTGTATCAATAAAGTTTGGATTAATGGATAAAATTTGCGGCAGAATTATGTTGCGTATTTTATTGCGCGTATATTCACAATTTAGATTTGAACTATCAATTCTGTACGAAATATTATTTTCATGACAATAAGTTTCAATTTGCGCCCGTTCAATATTTATTAGCGGGCGAATTATTTTTTTATTTACGGGCATAATTCCGCTAAAGCTTCCACATCCACGAATAAGTTTCATTAAAATAGTTTCAGCATTATCATTTTTATTATGAGCGGTCGCAATTTTATCGGCATGATATTTTGTAAGTAAGTGAGAGAAGAAATCATACCGACAAATACGACCGGCTTCTTCAATTGAAAATTTATTTTTACGAGCAAAATCTTTGACATTAATTTTTTTAGCTTCAAAAATAATTTTATTTTGCACGCATAAATCGGCGACAAATTTTTCGTCATTATCAGATTCATTTTGACGAAGTCCATGATTCAAATGAGCAACAATTAATTGCAAATCAAAAAGATTTTGGATACGTAGGAACAAATTTAAGAGTACGGACGAATCAATTCCACCTGATACTGCAACAATTATTTTTTCGCCATTGTTTAACATTTTGTAATGGGAAATAGTTTGCAAAAAATTATCAAGCAATATTATCACCACCAATATTTTTGTTTGACAAAGGAAATTATACGCTTTAAAATTTCATTGTAAAAATAATATTGGGAGAAAAAATTAATGACGATAAAAAAACTTTACAGGCAAAGTAAAATATTTTTGATAGCGGAAAAAATTTCAGACGCTATAGGCAAAATTATTTTTTCAAGTTTCTTTTACAAAATTATTTTTCATGAAAGTGGCGGCGAAAAAGTTTTTTCAAAAAGTTTTATAAAACGCATTTTAAATTTTTTCGTACAAATTTTTTTGTCAATGCAAAATTTTTTCGCAGATTTTTACGAAACAAGTTTGTGTAAAAAATTTCTTGACTCGATATTTACTATTTACGTACCACAATGTGCTTTGTCCGCAAAATCTGTAAAATTTTTGAGCGAATTTTTTGGTATTGAAATTAAAAAATCTGAAAAAAAATCCGGATTAATTTTTTGGCTAATTGTTTTAACATTATTCATTTTTTGTGCAAAATTTTTCAGCGTAAAAAAATCTTTGCTTGTCATCGCAATTTCATTCGCACTTTTAATATTTTATAACGTAAAAGCGGGAATTTTTGCGCTAGCATTTTTTACGCCAATTTTGCCGACAAAATTTATTTTGGCCATCGTTTTGCTAACAGTTTTTTCATTTATTTTTAATTTAATTTTTACGCGCAAATTTTCACTGCGAATTAATTTGACAGATTTATTTGTAGTTTTGTTTGCGATGTTAATCTTTTACAGTTCGTTCATATCTTACATTCCAAATTTAAAAATGAGCGCAATTTATTTATTGTTCATCGCATTTTATTTTGTCTTTAAAAATACAATTACGAACAAAGAAAATTTATTCACAATTGCATCACTAATGATAATATCGTCGGCAATCGTTGCTTTAATCGGCATCGCACAAAAATATTTTGGTTTAGATTCAACTGTAAATATGTGGATTGACGAAAATATGTTTGAAGGCAATACAACACGCGTTTTTTCCACGCTCGCTAACCCAAATGTTTTGGGCGAATATTTACTTTTTATGATTCCAATAACTTTTGGCAGCATATATTATTTCAAAAATAAATTTTGCAAAATAATTTCGTTTTTAATTACGTGCTTGCTTGGTTTTTGTATGCTTTTAACTTTATCACGCGGTGCTTGGCTCGGATTAATTGCCGCAATGATTATTTTCGTTTTGTTGCGCGACAAAAAACTTTTATTGCTAGGATTTTTTTTGATTTTAATCTCTCCGCTATTCATTCCAAATTCATTTTTGCAAAGATTTATGAGCATCGGAAATATGGCTGATACTTCTACATCGTATCGCGTTGGGATTTGGATTGGCTCACTCCGAATGATAAAAGATTTTTGGCCAATAGGAATTGGCTTAGGCAGTGAAGTTTTTATTTTTATATTTCAAAAATATGCGCTGTCAGCTTCATACGCGCTCCACTCCCACAATTTTTATCTGCAAATTCTAATTGATTTAGGAATAGCGGGATTCATTTTGATTTTATGCGTAATTTTTTCATTCTATAAAAATTTACTTGCGAATAATAAATTTTTGACTGATAACTTTGTCAAAACTTTCAAAATTTCTTTATGCGCCGGATTTACCGGATATTTAATTCAAGGTTTAGCTGACAACGTTTGGTATAACTATCGAATCTTTCTTTTATTTTGGATTATGATTGCAATCTCCAGCGTTTGTTTTAATTTATCCGAACTAAAAGTTTGGGAAAAATTTAAATTCTACCAGCACAAAACAAAATTTAATTAAAAAATTATGTTTTTTATTTAAAACCTTTACTTTTTCTTTAAAAATAAAAAATAAAATAAAAAGAAACTAACAAAAAATCTTTGTGCACGCACAAAGATTTTTTTATTAAAGTTTTTTTTTTACTTTTCTTTCAAAAAAAGTAAAACAAATTTGAGGCCTTGACCATATTATAAATTGAAAATTTTTTTATGGAGGTCAAAAATGTTTACTATCATTTTAATTGCAATTTCTCTCAGCATTGATGCGTTCGGAATCGGCATAACGTACGGCATTCGAAAAGTTATCGTACCAATTATGCCAAAAATTATTGTCTCCGCTATCTCAGCGCTCATAACTTTTTTATCGTTATCGATGGGTTTGCAAATACAAAAATTTTTACCAAATCTCGCCGCAAAAATTATCGGTACATTAATTTTATTTTGCATGGGAATTTATCTCGTGTTCCAAAGTTTTTTACCGGCTGAAGAAAAAGAAATACAAATCACGCGCATAAATTTAACTGAAGCATTTTTCATCGGCTGTGCATTATCCGTAGACTCAATCGGTTCTGGAATCGGTTTGGCGATGCTTGGCTTCGACAATTTTTATTTATCTTCAACCGTTGCTATTTGTCAATTTATTTTTTTATCGTTTGGAATTTTTCTTGGCAATAAAATTTCTGACATTAATCTTGACCATCGAAAATTTATTTTACTTTCCGGATTAATTTTAATTTTTATCGCGTGTGTCAGATGAATTATTCCTTTAGCACTCCCCTATTTTTATAAACATAATCGCAGCCCGAAACAATTGTAAAAATCAATGCCGCGCCAATAAAAATATATTTAATGACAATCATGTAATCATTTTTTAAATCTAACATTACTATAATCGTCATAATCATTTGTAAAACTGTTTTTATCTTTCCCAAATTATTTGCCGGAATTACAACATTTTCACTAACGGCAGTAAGTCTAAATCCAGTTACGATAAACTCACGCCAAATTATTATGATAACAACCCAGCATGATAAATTTCGCATCTGTACCAATGCAATTAAAACTGAATTAACTAATAATTTATCAACTAATGGGTCCATAAATTTTCCGAAGTTTGTAATTAAATTTTGACTACGTGCGATATATCCATCAAGTGCATCAGTTAATGATGCCACGATAAAAATAATTACGGCTAAAATTCTAGTAAAAGGCAAATTACTTAAGAGCATTAAAATACAAATAGGGATTAAAATTACGCGAACTAATGTAATTTTATTCGGTAAATTCATAATAGAAAACCTCCGGTATTTTTTACATTATTATACACTAATTCAAGCATATTAATTTTCATCGATTTATATAATATATGGACAAAATAACTTTAACAGGAAATGGACTAATGAGAAAAAAATATGCCTCAAACAAAAATTTTTTAATTACTATTCTTATGTCAATTATTTTTGGCGCAATAATTGGTGCTATTATTGCGAATAGAATGGATAATTTTACAATGGTAAAAATAAATAAATCGGTAGAGGATTTTTTTGCACTAGATTTAGCATATGAAAAAGTTGACTTATTTAAGAGTGAATTTTTTAAAAATGCACGGACAATATTTTTTTTATGGCTTATGGCATTTATTCCATTAGGTAAATTTTTTTTAATGCTATTACTTTTTATAAAAGGTTTAGCGTACGGATTTACCTCATCGATTTTAATTAGTCATTATAAATTAAAAGCACTCGTACGAATTATAAAATATATTTTACCGCAAAATTTAATTTTGTTTCCGATTTTAGTTTTTATTTCTATTTGTAATTTAAACTTTTATACGAATAAATTAGATTCACATTCACTGTTTGAATATTTTTTCATACTTGTAATTTCATTAGCATCTGTATTTCTAGCCGCATTAATCCAAATCTATTTACTTACTTCTTAATTGTATTCCTTGTAATTATTTCACCTTTGCTTTATAATTCTTATAAATTTTCTTACAAAAGAGGAGCTGATAATCTTGGAAAATATTAAAAAAATTGGCGTGCTTACTAGTGGCGGCGATGCCCCCGGTATGAATGCCGCTATCCGTTCCGTTGTCCGTTGCGCTATCTCTAAAAATATTGGCGTTATCGGTATTAAACGTGGCTATGAAGGTTTACTCTCTGGTGAAATTTTTGAAATGAATCCGCGCTCCGTCTCCGATATTATCCATCGTGGCGGTACTTTCTTACTTACTGCTCGATGCTCTGAAATGATGTCAGATGAAGGTGTCGCTCGTGCCCATAAAATTTGTAACATACTCGCTCTCGATGCTTTAGTTGTAATCGGTGGCGATGGTTCATTCCACGGCGCACAAAAATTATCTAAGCTCGGCACAAATGTTATTGGAATCCCGGCGACAATCGATTTAGATTTAGATTGCACTGATTACACAATTGGTTTCGATACTGCAATTAATACAGGAATGGAAGCGATAAATAAAATTCGCGATACGTCTTCATCGCATGAAAGATGTAGTTTGGTGGAAGTAATGGGACGCCACGCCGGACATATTGCTTTGTGGTGCAGTATAACTGGTGGCGCTGAAGAAGTTTTGATACCGGAAATGAATGGCGCTGTAAATATGGAATCGTTAATACGACAAATCTTTGCCAATCGCTCGAAAGGTAAAACTCACAATTTAATAATTGTCGCTGAAGGCGTTGGTAATACGGCAAAAATGGCAAAAGAAATTGAAAAGATAACTGGAATTGAAACTCGTGCAACAATTTTAGGACATCTTCAACGCGGTGGTTCACCAACTGCCGTTGATAGAATGCACGCTTCGATTATGGGATATACCGCTGTTGAAGCGTTAGCGAATGCAAAACGAAATCGCGTCATAATTTTCAAAGATGGAAAATATGACGACATTGATATTGATGAAGCACTTGCAGCTGAAAAACCTTATGACAACAAAATGTATGAGATAATAAAAACATTGGCGACTTAAGGAGGAATAAAAAATGTTAATGACAAAAATAGTTGCGACGCTTGGCCCCGCCAGCAGCAATATTGAAGTTATAAAAGATTTAATACGTGCAGGCATGAATGTTGCACGTATTAATTTTTCACATGGAAATTATGAAACTCATGGCAAATTAATTGAAACGCTCAAGCAAGCACGTGAAGAATTAAATGCGCCAGTCGCATTAATTTTAGATACAAAAGGTCCCGAGATTCGTATAAAAACTTTTGCAAAAGATAAAGTTTATATTGCACAAGGCGCAACTTTTACACTCACAACAAATGAAGTTGAGGGCGATGAAACAAAAGTTTCTATCACTTATAAAAATTTGCCAAAAGATTTAAATAAAGGTAGTCGCGTTTTAATTGACGACGGCCTTTTGGAATTAAAAGTTATTGACTTGACTGAAACCGATATAATTTGTGAAGCAGTAAACAGCGGATTTCTAAGTTCGTGCAAAGGCGTAAATATCCCTGACGTTTACGTGAATTTGCCTGCACTTACAGAAAAAGATATTGAAGATATAAAATTCGGAATAAAAATGGATTTCGATTTTATTGCTGCATCGTTTGTGCGTACTGCTGACGACGTAATAAAAATCAAAGAAATTTTAAAAGAAAACTCTGCCGCACATATCAAAATTATTGCGAAAATCGAAAGCCGCGATGGCGTAAACAATATCGATTCAATTTTGGAAATTGCCGATGGAATTATGGTTGCACGTGGAGATTTGGGCGTTGAAATTCCACCCGAAGAAGTCCCACTCGTGCAAAAATTATTGATAAAAAAAGCGAATGAGAAAGGTAAACCTGTCATAACTGCAACACAAATGCTTGAATCAATGGTAAATAATTTGCGACCAACACGCGCTGAAGCAAATGATGTTGCTAATGCAATTTTTGACGGTTCCGATGCAATTATGCTTTCCGGTGAAACGGCAAAAGGTTTGTATCCTGTTGAAAGCGTAAAAATGATGGCACGCATCGCAATGAAAACTGAAAGCTCCGTAAACTATCACAAAGAAATTTTGTGGCATTACAAAAATTTCCGCGCCAATATTACGAATTCAATAAGTTATGCGACATGCACAATTGCACAAGATTTAAAAGTTGCTTGCATCGCAACCGTAACCGATTCAGGTTTCACTGCACGTATGGTTTCAAAATTTCGACCTGTTTGCCCAATCCTTGCTATTACACCAAATAAATTTGTATGGCGTCAATTAAGTTTGACGTGGGGATGTCTGCCCGTAATATCGGAAGAAATAAACTTAAACGATGAATCATTCAGCATTGCCGTTGAAAAATCAATGGAAACAAATCTTGCAAAAAGTGGTGACGCAATCGTAATTGCAGCCGGAATTCCTGTCGGTATCGCTGGCACAACAAACACTTTGAAAGTTCAAATAGTCGGTGATGTTTTACTCAAAGGCAAAGGATTAGGTAGTAAAGTTGTTTCTGCAAAAGCGTGCGTCATAAAAGTTTTACAGGAAGCGCAAAAATATTTCAAAGCTGGTGATATTATCGTTACTCCAAAAATTACGGATGACTTACTACCATTTATAAAGCATTCGACTGGGGTTATCGTTGGAACTTGGGAAAACGATGAAAGTCAGCAGGCAAAAGTCGTTTCAGATTTGTTAGATATTCCTGTCATCGTTTGTAATGAAAATGTTGTGGAATTGATACCTGATGGCGTTTCAATTACTATTGACAGTATCAAAGGCGTTGTTTATGTCGGAAATAAATTTTAAAAAATTTTTAGGGAGAATATTATGAATGAAGAAAAAGCTAAAGCTTTAAAAAATGCTTTAATGATTATCGAAAAACAATTTGGTAAAGGCGCCGTTATGCAATTAGGTGAAACCGCTAATCAAAAAATTCCGGTTGTATCTACTGGAATTATGAGCTTGGATATTGCATTAGGTGTTGGCGGATTGCCCAAAGGTCGCATAATTGAAATGTACGGTCCAGAATCTTCAGGTAAAACAACCGTTGCATTACATGTTGTCGCACAAGTCCAAAAATCTGGTGGAATTGTAAGTTATATTGATGCCGAACACGCACTCGATCCTGTTTACGCAAAAAAATTGGGCGTTGACATTGATTCATTATATATTTCACAGCCTGATAACGGTGAACAAGCTTTAGAAATTGCGGAGTCAATGCTACGCTCAAATGCAATCGATTTGGTTGTAATAGATTCTGTCGCCGCACTCGTTCCAAAAGCAGAAATTGATGGCGTAATGGGCGACTCACATATGGGTTTGCAGGCACGATTAATGTCGCAGGCCTTGCGAAAATTGACAGGCATTACAAATAAGTCAAACGCTATTGTTATTTTCATCAATCAACTACGACAAAAAATCGGAGTTGTGTACGGAAATCCTGAGACAACAACAGGTGGTCGCGCGTTAAAATTTTATGCTTCCGTAAGAATTGACATAAGAAAAGCTGACGCACTCAAAAACGGTGAAGAAATCTACGGCAACAAAACGAAAGTTAAAATTGCTAAAAATAAAGTTGCGCCTCCATTTAAAGTTTGTGAATTCGATATTATTTACGGTGAAGGCGTGTCGCGTGAAGGCGACGTTTTAGATTTAGCTGTAAATCTTGGACTTGTAAATAAAAGCGGCGCATGGTATTCATATAATGATGCAAGAATTGGACAAGGCCGCGAAAACGCTAAAAAATTTTTGAAAGAAAATCCTGACATATTTGAAAAGTTAGAAGCTCAAATCCGCCAAAATTACAATTTAAACTATGAGGATGAAGAATGAAAAATAAATTTATAACTTTTGAAGGAATAGATGGTTCGGGAAAATCATTGCAAATTGAAATGCTTGCTGATTATTTATCTGAGCTGGGTGAAAAAATTTTAGTTGTTCGTGAACCCGGTACGACTGTAATCGGTGAGCACGTACGAAATATTTTGATGGACAAAAAAAATAATACAATGTCTTATAAAACTGAAGCATTGCTATTTATGGCAGCACGTGCACAACTTATGCAGGAAAAAATTATTCCGGCGCTTGAAAATAATTACACCGTAATTTGTGACAGATTCATTGATTCAAGTGTTGTATATCAAGGAATTGGGCGTGGACTTGGCGAAAAATTTATAAAAGAGTTGAATAAATTTGTCACAGAAAACATTGAACCTGATATAACTTTTTTCCTTGATATCTCACCGCAAAATGCTTGGCTACGTAAAATTGGCGTACAAACTTCTGATAGATTTGAATCTGAAAATATAAATTTTCATCAAAAAATTTATCTTGGATACAAAAAATTGATTGTAGAAAACCCAAACAGAATTATTTGTATCGATGCCAATGTTTCGCCCGAAGAAATTCATACACAAATTGTTAATGCTACGAAAGAAAAAATTAAAACTTTACTTTTGATTTAAAAACCTTACTTTTCTTGAAAGAAAAGTAAGCAAAAGAACTTTAACAAAAAAATCTTTGTGCGTTTGCACAAAGATTTTTTTAGTAAAATTTTTTTGATTCTTTTTTTATAAAAAAAGAACAGTTTTGCCTTTTTACCGATAAAACAAATTCAGCATAAGATTATGAAACATTTGAGCGACTTCAGCGCGAGTAGCTAAACCTTTTGGATCAAGAATATTATTTCCTTCTCCTTGAATAATTTTGTATTTAACAGCCCACTTCATAGCTTTCAAAGCATAATCATTAATTTGATTTGCATCAGCAAAATTCAAATCAATATCAACAATTTCATTCTCACCAAAATATCTGTAAAGAATAGTTGCTAATTGTTCACGAGTAATATTGTCATTTGGTCCAAAATTTCCATCACCATAACCGATAACTGTTGCATTATGCTTTGCTGCCCAAATTACCGGTTTAGAAAACCAATCAGTTGGTTCGACATCATCAAATATATTTTCATAAATTTGATTTGGATTGTTTTCAAAATTATGCAAAACTTGAGTAAACATACTACGACTAATAGGTAATTCAGGTTCAAAAATATTTGTTTCGGTTCCAATAAATAATTCATGTGCGCTTGTAAAAGCAACTGAATCTGATGCCCAATGATTTACTGATACATCATCAAAGTTTTTACCATTATTAATTACTTCAAGTTTTGTTGACTTATTTAATGGTATACAAATATTGTCATTTTTTGCGACTGAATCACGAATAATTTTATGTGTTCCATCAGATTTTACTTCTGCTGCAACCGTTTCAGGTTTACAATCATCACATGGAACTAACAAATTAACTTTATCTTTAATGTTTAAATCATTTCCATCTTCATCTTTTATTTCAATTTCTAAAATATCATCTGATTTTTTTGCAGTTATATTTGCTGTACCATCTTCATACTCAACTTTCTTTGTTTCTCCATCTGAAATTTCTACTATAGTTTTTTTTGACGAATTCGTTTCATCTTCATTTTTGTTAGGTTCATCTTTCATACTTTCATTATATGAAAAATCAATTTTTATTTCTGATTCACTTAAAGATTTATCATCTGATGGATTTTTTAATGGCTCATCAACTTTTTCAACAGTTACTTCAAATCCTTTTGGCATACTACTCCAATCAGTTTCATAACTTCCGTTACACTGCTCGTTAAATATTACAACATTAACTATTTTTCCAGCTTCAAGATTTTCCGGCAAAATTAATGTTGTTTCTCCACTTTCTGCATCAACTTGTTTCAACTTTCCATAATATTTTATCTCAGATGTATCGTCCAAAATCATGCACGAAATATATTCATTCTCGCCTGTTTTCGCGTTGCTATACGAAATCGTAATTTCATTCTCATTTTGTACAGTTTTGTTCGCTGTAAAATTATCGCGGCTTTCATCATGTAATGTTAATTTATATTCATTTCCTGTTCCCGTTGGCAATTCAAATCTTGCTGGAGTTGAACTTACTACCGTACTCTTTTTTCCACCACTTTTAATGGTTTCGGATACTAAGATTACCGATGTTAGATTTAAATTTAAAGCAGGACAGACCTTGAAATGGTTGTCTACATTATCACGATAATGAACATAACCGCTGGAAGTAAGATTGGCGGCCTGAGCACAAAGGTCATCGCCTGGGGAGCGTAGCCAAGAATAAGAATATCGTTTTAAACTGTTAGAGTAATTAGATGATTGAAAAGAACGAGTATTTGAAGAACTATACGTGCTTGTAAAACCATACGATGTATTTAACATTTCATTATACGATGGCACAAATATTTTGTCTTTTGTTAATGATGTTCGCGGTGAGCTTGCACGTTTACGATTTGGATCTGTTGCTCCAGTTCTATCAGAATATAAATCTTCACTGTAAACTTTCGTTGACATTATAACGTTTTGTTCGGCGCTGCTAAAAGCATTTGTCAAAAACGGTGTGTCAGCGTCAGGTACACTAGCGTTACCCAATACACTCCCATTTTCATAGCCATTCAACCATGCCCAAAGTGTACAGCCTTTTCCACTTCCTCCGCCATCTCCACCCCAACATAATTCGTTTTCTTCATTAACATTATTATATGTTGGATGATATTGTTTCGCATCCAAGGCTATGTCGGAATACAGCAATATCCCGTTCCCGCCAACTGGTGCGTTTTGACAACCACCTTTGGTTGTATCAGTTTCATCATCAGCATATCCAATGTTGTATGCAAATCCGTTTTCCTTAATTGATTTTGAATCATCCCAAGCGGAGTTAGCGGGGTCAAGTACTCGCCATTTGATTGGTTCGATTTCAAAATCGTTTGGATCAGTAGAAGATGAATCTTTTCCATTTTTCAAAGTTTGTGGATAACGACCAAAATAAATATAATTTCCTTTCCATTCGTCATTTTCTCCGCCAGCAACTGGTCCTTCAATTTTAGTGACATTTGATTTAAATGTTATTTCAGCATGCGTTGTTTTAAGGAAAATATTTGTTGAAAAAGCATTTAATGAAATAATTGAGGCCAGTGTTATTGATAAAAATTTTTTATTCATAAATATCACTCCTTAAAAATTGTTTCAAAAATGTTACCATAAGGAAATTTTTATGTCAAATTTTTTTTATTTCCGACAGAAACATTTTGTTTTCAAAAGTTTTATTTCCATTCATATTAATATTCTCTTTTCTCAAGTCTTTTATGATATGTAATTTTTGGAGTGGTTTCTAAAACCGTTCTTTTTATCTAAAACCATTCTTTTTTTTGTAAAAAAAGAACCTAAAAAACTTTACTATAAAAATTTTTATGCGCCCGCATAAAAATTTTTTGTTAAAGTTCTTTCATGAAGCGACTTCGAAGAAGCCGCTTATGTTTACTTTTCTTTCAAGAAAAGTAAGGTTTTATTTCATATTTTTTTTTAACCTGTAATATTTTAATAAGCAGGGGGAATTTCATATGAAAAAAGTTTCTAAAAATAATATCAAGCGTAAAATTACGAGCATGTTAGAATTACCGAAAGAAATTGTTTTTAATCTCCCTTTGATAACTATTATTGGTAGTGAAGAAATTACTATTGAAAACTATAAAGGAATTATTGAATATAATTTGGAGCGTATTCGTATTAATACTTCATGCGGAATTTTAAAAATTGAAGGTAAAAAACTTGCCCTTAAACAAATTACATCTGAAAATATTTCTGTTTATGGCCTTATTTCAAATTTGGAATATATTTTATAATTCGGAGGCTCCAAATGTTACTCGACATATGTAATTTCTTTAAGGGCTACATTTTAATTGAAGTAAAAGGATTTTCAGTTGAACGTTTCGTTAATCTCGCAACTTATAACAATATTTTTTTGTGGGACTTAAAAAGAAATAATAACGGTATCGTTTTGAAAGTTTCTATCAAAGGTTTTAAACTCCTTAAAAAATATGCGCGCAAAACTGGCTGCAAAATAAAAATTTTAAATAAAAATGGTTTGCCATTTAAAATATATCGCTATAAAAAAAGAAAAATATTTGCCGCTGGTATTATTTTTTTTGTCGTATCTCTTTATCTACTTTCATCTTTTATCTGGCTCATCGATATCGAAGGTAATGAACGTATAAACTCTGAAGATTTATTAAGATTTTGTGAGAAACAAAATTTTAAATTTGGAAGTTTCAAGCCACGTTTAAATTTAAAATTACTTGAAAAAAATTTGCTAAATAATTTTTCAGATATATCATGGATAAATATAAAAATAAATGGAACGCGTGCGATTATCCAATTAAAAGAAACAATCCCAAAACAAAAAATTATTGATAAAAGCACTCCGTGTAATATAATTGCTAAAAAAGACGGTTTGATTTTAAATGTAACCGCTAGTTCCGGAATGCCTAAAGTTAAACCAAAAGATGTTGTAAAAAAAGGCGACATCTTAGTTAGCGGCGAAGTTGTTATTGAAAATAATAATTCGGAAATTAATGAACCATCAGTTGAATATGTTCATGCTGACGCCGAAGTTAAAGCCAAAACTTATTATCAAATAAATTTTAAAATACCACATGAGTACACGATAAAAAAATATACCAGCAAATTTAAAAAAACTTATACATTTGATTTATTCGGTAAAAAATTTAATCTTTTTACCGGCATTAAATTTGCCAATTATGATAAAATATCTGCGGTAAAACAATTTTCTCTTACTAAAAATTATCCGTTGCCAATAAAAATTTTTATCAATGAATATCGTGAATTTATCCCCATTACTAAAAAACGTTCGCTCGAACAAATTAAAGATTTAGCAGATAAAATTGTAACTGGTCGAATTATTCGTGAATTCGATTTCGATACAGATATTTATGACAAACAATTTACATTTACGAATGAAAAAAATTCGGTGTACGTCAAAACTTTGATAACTACTGTCGAACGTATTGATGAACAAGTTAAATTGGAGTAAATTATGAAAAATATTGAAAAAGAAATTTTACGTGTCAAAAAGTTAAATGAATACGAAAATAAAATTTATCAATTAGGTTTTAAATTTATTGCCGGTGTCGATGAAGTTGGTCGTGGCCCTCTCGCCGGTCCAGTTTATGCTTGCGCTGTTATTTTGCCACAAAATTCTTTTATCGAACGCATAAATGATTCTAAAAAATTATCCGCAAAAGCTCGTGAAATTTTGGACAAACAAATACGCGATATCGCTATCGATTTTTCAATTGGTATCGTTGATGAACAAACTATCGACAAAATTAATATATATAATGCAACTCGTTTAGCAATGGAAAAAGCTATTGACGGTTTGAAAATAAAACCTGATTATATTTTGACTGACGCTATGAAATTAAATATCGATACGCCAAAACTTTCGCTGATAAAAGGTGACACGCTCAGCATTTCTATCGCCGCCGCAAGTATTATTGCGAAAGTTGCAAGAGATAGTTTTATGATTTCGATGCACGATTCATTTCCCGTTTACAATTTCAATAAAAATAAAGGCTACGGAACAAAGGAACATATTGCGGCGATAAAACAGTTTGGAATATGCTCGTTGCATCGAAAAAGTTTCCTCAAAAAATTTTACCAGGAGTGTGTTTAGTTTGATTTTGTCACAAATTTTACACAATATTGACCATGAAATTTTACAAGGTTCAGATTGCGAAATTAAAAATTTGACAATTGATTCAAGACAAGTTGTCAGTGGGTCAATGTTTTTTTGCATACGCGGATTAAATGTTGACGGCCACAATTTCATAGACGATGTAGCTAAAAGCGGCGCCGTTTGTATTATGATTGACCGTGATGATTTAAAAAATTTTCCGCCATTTATAACTGTTGTAAAAGTAAAAGATGTGCGCACTGCTCTTGCATTTTGCAGCAGTAATTTTTTTGATAATCCAGCAGAAAATATGAATTTAATTGGTGTTACTGGAACTAATGGTAAAACTTCTACGACATATTTTATCGAAACAATTTTACGTAAATTTAATCACAACGTTGGAATTATCGGAACAATTGATTCAAAAGTAAATGGCGAACATGTTAATATTTTTTACGCTACCACGACGACGCCAGATGCAATTGAATTACAAAAAATTTTGGCTTATATGAATGAAAAAGAAGTTGACGATGTTGTAATGGAAGTTTCATCGCATTCACTTGCATTGCATAAAGTTGATTCATTGAAATTCAAAATTGCGATTTTCACAAATTTGTCGCAAGATCATTTGGATTTTCACAAAAATATGCAAGATTATCTTTACGCAAAATCTTTGTTGTTTAAAAGTTGTGAGATTGGAATTATAAATGCCGATGATGCCGCGTCAGATTATATTCAGCAAAATTCACAATGTAAATTTGTTTCGTATGGAATTGAAAATTTAGATTCAGATATTCGTGCCGAAAATATAATTTGCCAAAATGATTCTGTAAGTTTTGATGTAAATATAAATGGCCAAAAAGAAAATTTTTATGTGCCGATACCTGGAAAGTTTACAGTTTATAATGCGCTTTGTGCAATTTGCTGTGCAAAATGTTTGCAAATTCCTGTTGAAATTATAAAAAATGCACTAAAAAAAATGAAAAATGTTCCCGGGAGAATGCAGCGTGTTCCGTCAAAAAAATTTAACATCATAGTTGATTATGCGCATTCACCTGACAGCCTTGAAAATGTTTTGAAATTCGTTCGACAATTTACACGCGGTCTATTGATATTAGTTTTTGGATGTGGCGGCGACCGCGATAAATTAAAACGACCTATCATGGGCGAAATTGCATCGCGCTTAGCAGATTTTTGTATAATAACTTCTGACAATCCACGAACAGAATCACCGCTGCAAATAATTTCTGAAATCGAAAAAGGAATGACAAATTCTTCTTACGAAAAAATTGAAGACAGATTTTTGGCAATAAAGAAAGCTATCGAAATTACTAACAGTGACGACACAATTTTAATTGCGGGCAAGGGTCATGAAAATTATCAAATTTTTGCTGACCGCACAATTCATTTTGATGATGTCGAAGTCGCTAGTGAAATTTTAAATGGGAGATAGTTGCAATGAAAAAAATTTCTGTCAAAGATATTGTTTCGGCTGTAAACGGAATTTTTTACGGCGATAAAAATATTCTCGAAAATTATATTTGTCATGTAAACACTGACTCGCGCAAGATCGCACTCGATTCATTATTTATTCCACTTGCCGGTGAAAAATTTGATGCTCACGATTTTATTGAACAAGCATTTACAAATGGAGCAATTTGTACACTTTCGGAAAAAATTTTGGATACGCAAAAAAGTTTTATCAAAGTTAATTCTACATATCAGGCACTTCTTGATTTGGCTGAGTATTATCGAAATTTGTTAAATATAAAAGTTGTTGCAGTTACTGGAAGTTGTGGCAAAACAACTACAAAAGATATTATTGCATCGGTACTTTCGCAAAAGTATAATGTTGCAAAAAGTCGTGGAAATTTTAATAATCATGTCGGGCTGCCATTAACAATTTTTGAGATGGATTCCGATACGCAAATAGCAGTTTTGGAAATGGGAACAAATCATTTTGGCGAAATAAATGTTTTAAGTAAAGTTGCGCGGCCGGACGTATGTGTTATTACAAACATTGGTTTGGCACACATTGAAAATTTTGTGAGCCAAGAAGGAATTTTAAAAGCCAAAAGCGAAATTTTTAATTATGCAAATGATAATTTTTTAGCCGTGTTAAACGGTGATGACGAATATTTGAGAAAGTTAAATCTTAAAAATAAAATTTATTGCGGACTTAATGACTCAAATGATATTTTTGCGTACGATATTAAAGGGCAAACTTTTTCCGTTAATGTTTTGCCGCGTCAAATAAATTTGAATTATCCTGGCGAATTTATGATAAAAAATTCTCTTATCGCCGTAGCTGTCGGGAAATATTTTGATGTGCCTTATGAAAAAATAATTTTTGGCTTGGGAAATTTTCAATTGTCAAATATGCGCATGGAATTTTTACACGCAAAAAATAATTTGACAATAATAAATGACGTTTATAATGCAAGCCCAACTTCTATGAAATCTGCAATTGATGTTTTAGATTCCATTGATACTGAAAATAAAATTTGTATTTTAGGCGATATGTTTGAGCTTGGTGAAAATTCGCCAGAATTTCATTTTGATATCGGAAATTATTTGTCTACTAAAAAAATTAATTTGGTCATTTGTATAGGAGATTTGGCTAAAAATATTTTTGATGGCATAAATTCAATCGAAAAAAAGTATTATAAAACCAAAGAAGAATTTTTTAACGCTAAAAATAATTTTGCGAACGCAACTGTTCTTATAAAAGCGTCGCGCGGTATGCATTTTGAGAAAATTGTCAATAAACTAATGAGGTGATTTTTTTTGGAAAAGCTTATTTATTCTGTAGTTATTTCGTTTGTAATTAATACATTGATTTGCCCGTTTATGATAAGATATTTACAAATTTTAAAATTCGGCCAAAATATTCGTACTGATGGACCTAAGTCGCATCTAAAAAAAGCTAACACACCAACAATGGGTGGAATAATTTTTTTGATAAGTATGACTGTAACATCACTATTTTTTTTGTACGGCAATCTAGAATGTATTTTGGTTTTACTCACAACAATTGGTTTTGGATTAATTGGTTTCGTAGATGATTTCATTAAAATTTTAAAAAAGCGTTCGCTTGGATTACGTGCTTATCAGAAAATTATTTTGCAGATTTTGATGGTTGCTTTTTTTTTGTTTTATTTACATAAATTTTTGCCAAACACAGATTATTCAATGATTTATATTCCGTTTGTTCATGATAAATTTAAGCTTGGAATTTTTTTTGTACCTTTTATTTTTTTAGTTTTAATTGGAACCGTAAACAGCATAAATTTAACTGATGGACTCGATGGTTTAGCGGCAGGCGTTACGGTTTTAGTCGCAATCTTTTTCATGTATGTCGCTTTAAAATTTAATAATCCATTATGTTTTATCGCTGGAACTGTCGTTGGAAGTTTGTTGAGCTTTTTATTGTTCAATTTATATCCCGCAAAAGTTTTTATGGGTGATGCTGGCGCTTTTGCATTAGGTGGATTTGTTGCATCAATCGCAATCATTTTGCGCATGCCACTTTTCTTAATTATTGTCGGTATTATTTACGTCGTCGAATCGTTATCCGTAATGCTGCAAGTTTTTTATTTCAAAATTTCGCATGGCAAACGAATTTTTAAAATGGCACCGTTACATCATCATTTTGAATTATGCGGTTGGCCGGAAACGAAAGTTGTTGCTGTTTTCTATTTTGTTACTGCCATTATGTGCTTGATTGGCTTATCAGCTTTTAAATTTATTTCATAACAGGAGTGAGTAATTTGGAATTTAAAAATAAAAAAGTTTTAGTTTGTGGCTTGGGGAAAAGTGGTATCGCGTCCGTCGACCTTTTAAATAAATTGGGAGCATTTGTAACTGCTGCGGACAATCGTACTCACGACAAGCTTAATTTGCCAAATTGGTCGAATGTAAAAATTTGTGCTGGGAAAAATCCTGACGATATTGTTTTGGAAAACGATTTTATTGTTTTGAGTCCGGGAATTCCTACCGATTTACCATTTTTGAATTTAGCACGAAAAAATAATATTCCGATTTATTCAGAAATTGAACTCGCTTACAGAGTTTGTAAATGTCCAATCATTGCGATTACGGGAACGAATGGCAAAACGACTACAACATCTTTGACTGGCGCGATTATAAAAAATTATCGTGAAAATTCTGTTGTCGCAGGTAACATTGGTATTGCGCTCACAGGAAAAGTTTTACAGGCCGACAAAGATTCATTCGTAGTTGCTGAGATAAGTAGTTTTCAGCTTGAAACAATTGATAAATTCAAACCAAAAGTTGCCGCAATTTTAAATTTCACACCTGACCATTTGGATCGTCATAAAACATTTGAAAATTATTGTGATGCGAAAGCAAGAATTTTTCAAAATCAAGATGAAAATGATTTTACGGTTTTAAATTTTGACGATAAAATTTGTCGACAAATGGCTGAAAAAACTAAAGCAAACGTTATTTTTTTCAGCACAAAAGAAAAATTGCAATCTGGCATATATTTGGAGAACGACAAAATAAAAATACAAATTGGCACAATAAATGAAACTTTGATGCGTACGGATGAAATAAATTTGCTCGGTGAACACAATATTTGCAATGTTCTTGCTGCAGTTGCAATGTGTGTGTGCGTCGGCGTTCCGCTCGATATAATTTACAATACGATTAAAAATTTCAAGGCGATTGAGCATCGTTTGGAATTTGTTCGCGAAATCAACGGCGTAAAATTTTATAATGATTCCAAAGCTACAAATGTTGATTCCGCCATAAAAGCTTTGGATTCTATAAAAACTCCAATTGTTTTAATTGGCGGCGGATATGACAAAAATATCGATTTTTACGATTGGATTAAAAAATTCCAAAACGTTCGCTATTTAGTTTTAATCGGTCAAGTTAAAAATAAAATTGCTAAACAATGTGATGAACTTGGATTTAAAAATTATATTTTACTTGAAAATTTTGATGAAGCCATAAAAAAATCTTTTGAGGTCGCTAAAAGCGGTGATTCAGTTCTGCTTTCACCTGCTTGCGCAAGTTGGGATATGTTTAAAAATTTTGAAGAGCGCGGCGATTTATTCAAACAAATTGTAAAATCTTTATGATAAGAGGTGCAGGATGTCTGCTTATACTCTTCGGCGTTCAAATATGAACCAAAATGATAAAATTTATGTTGGAAATTTTGATTACACAGTTTTTTTTACGGTAATTTTGTTAGTTTTGTTCGGAATTATTATGATTTTTAGTGCGAGCAGTTATGTTGCTTCAACGCGCAGCGAATATAATTACGATATGTTTTTGTTTTTGAAAAAACAAACTTTTGCTGTATTGCTCGGATTTTTCGCTATGTTTTTTATGATGAATTTCAATTACCGTCATTTGCAAAAATTAGCGCTGCCACTCTACCTTTTAGCTAACGGATTATTAATTTTCGTTTTTTTATTCGGAGTTGTGAAAAAAGGTGCGAAACGTTGGATTAATTTGCCACTAGTCGGTTCGTTTCAACCTTCAGAGTTGGCAAAGGTCGCTATAATTTTATTCATATCGTACATAATCGCAAACAACAAAAATATTTTAAAGACCATGTTTGGTCATGTTGTTTGTGCATTTTTTGTCGGCATTACTGTAATTTTAATTGCAGTCGGAAATTTGAGTACCGCAATCATCGTTACACTTATCGGCTGTGGAATAATTTTTATCGCCAGTCCATATACTGCTATTTTTATTACGCTAGGTTTGTGCGGCGCTGGCGCATTAGTTTCGTATATAGCTTTTTTCGCTAAAGATTTTCGCGGGGCAAGATTTGCAGCGTGGCTTGACCCATTTAGTGACCCAACTAATACTGGCTATCAAATTATTCAGTCACTTTATGCAGTTGCATCAGGTGGAATGTTTGGTTTGGGACTTGGTCAAAGCCGTCAAAAACTTGGTTTTATTCCTGAAGCGCACAACGATATTATTTTTTCAATTATTTGTGAAGAGCTAGGATTTTTTGGCGCAACAATAATTTTAATTTTATTTGCAATTTTAATTTGGCGCGGGATAAGAATTGCGGTCAATGCGACAGATTTATTTGGCACACTGGTCGCCGCAGGAATTGTTATTATGATTGCGAGTCAAGTTATTATAAACATTGCGGTTGTTACAAATTCAATACCGAACACGGGAGTTCCACTTCCATTTATAAGTTATGGAGGAACTTCAGTAGCAATTGTAATGATGCTCATGGGAATTTTGCTTAACATTTCCAAGTATTCAAAGGAGTGAATGAGTTGGGGCAATATGACAAAATTTATTTGGATATCGCACGAAAAATTTTGCAGGACGGTTATTACGATGATAATCGCTGCGGCGTAAAAACTTATAAGTTACCGCATCAAATTATGCAATTTAATTTGCAAGATGAGTTCCCAATTTTAACAACAAAATTTGTCGCATTTAAAACTGCCGTAAAGGAATTACTTTGGATTTTTCAGCAGCAGTCAAATGATATTAACAAACTTCATGAACAAAATGTACATATTTGGGATGAATGGGCACTCGATGATAATACAATCGGAACATCTTACGGTTGGATTGTAAAAAAGTTTAAGCAAATCGATAAATTAATTGATAGCTTGAAAAATAATCCACAAAATCGCCGCATGATAATTAATCTCTGGCAAAATCAATATCTTGATACGGGTGCACTTTATCCATGTTGCTTTATGACGATGTGGGACGTTACCGATGGTAAATTAAATTGTATGCTTGTTCAACGTAGTGGTGATTGGGGGCTAGGCGTTCCGTTTAATACAACGCAATATGCAGTTTTGACGCATATTCTTGCGCAAGTTACGAATTTGAAGCCAGGATTATTGACACATGTTATAAATAATGCGCACATTTATGAAAATCATGTTGAGGCAATAAATTTGCAACTTACACGCAAAGATTATCCGGCGCCAAAATTAATTTTGAATCCGGACGTAAAAAATTTTTACGATTTCAAAATAGATGATATAAATTTGGCGAATTATAAATATCATCCAAAAATAAAAATGCCGGTTGCAGTTTAAAAAAATTCATGGAATTGTCCATGAATTTTTTTTATATAAATGTCAGTTGATTTGTTTCGGGAATGCCACGTAAAACATTATTTTTTTTCAGCAAATCTATAACATTTTTATTGGCTTTTGTGCGCTCACGAAATTCTTCTATTGTGTTAAACAAACCATTCGCACGTTCGTCAACAATATTTTGCGCCACACTTTCGCCCAAACCTTCTATTGTGCAAAGTGGCGGCAGCAACCCGTTTTCGGTAATCAAAAATTTTTTCGCATCCGATTTATATAAATCGAGTGGTGCAAACTTCAAATTTCTCTCATACATTTCCAAAATTATTTCCAAAAGTGAATAAATATTTTTATCTTTTAAAGTTGCATCTTTGCCAAGCGCATTGATTTTTTTCATGTAATCCAAAACATTTTGTTTGCCGCAACACATTTTGTTGTAGTTAAAATCTTGACTACGAACGGAAAAAGTTGCCGCATAAAATGCATATGGATGATAAACTTTAAAATATCCGATACGCATTGTCATCATTACATATGCAACGGCATGACCTTTCGGGAAAAGATACTTTATCTTTTTGCAAGAATCTATATACCAATCGGGGATTTCATTTTGTCGCATAACTTCGACATCTTCAGCTTTTAAACCTTTTCCTTTTCGCACCGCTTCCATAATTTTAAAAGCAGTTTTTTTCTCAATGCCTTTCTTAATTAAAAATAACATGATATCGTCGCGCGTCGGAATAACTGATTTCAGATTTGCCACATTATTTTTAATCAATTCCTGCGCATTTTTTAACCATACATCTGTGCCGTGAGAAAGTCCAGAAATCCTTACAAGTTCGCCAAAAGATTTTGGCTTAGTTTCCAAAAGCATTTGACGTACAAATTGCGTACCAAACTCAGGCAAACCCAACGTCCCCGTATCGCAATTTATATCGCCTAAAATTTTTGATGAAGTGAAAAGTGAAATAACTTTTTTGTCAGCAAGTGGAACTTTTGTCGGATCAATACCCGTAATTTCTTCAAGCATATGAATAATTGTCGGAACATCATGACCCAATAAATCTAATTTCAAAAGTCGCCCACTTATTGAATGATAATCAAAATGCGTCGTGGTAACATTCGATTTAGAATCATTTGCCGGTCGTTGTATCGGACAAAATTCAAAAATATCGTGGTCGCTTGGCACAATCATTAAACCACCCGGATGTTGCCCGGTAGTTTTTTTTACACCACTACAACCAAATTTTAAACGATTGATTTCTGAATTTTTTACTGACAAATTTCGCTCATCAAAATATTTTTTTACATAACCATACGCTGTTTTTTCAGCAAGTGTTGAAATTGTACCGGCTTTAAAAACATGACCGCTACCGAATAATTCTTCAGTGTAAGCATGTGCTTTTAATTGATACTCACCGGAAAAATTCAAATCGATATCAGGTTCTTTGTCGCCGTCGAAACCTAAAAAAGTTTCAAATGGAATATCATGACCATCTTTGTTTAACGACTTTGAGCAAATCGGACAAATTTTATCAGGCAAATCACATCCAGAACTTCCATCAAAATTTTTAATTTCTTCCGAATCAAATTCTGAGTATTTACAATTTGGACAAACATAATGCGGCGGTAATGGATTAACTTCTGTGATATTTGCCATTGTTGCAACAAAAGATGAGCCAACTGAACCACGTGAGCCAACTAAATAACCATCGTCAAGAGATTTTTGTACCAATTTTTGCGCAATAATATACATCACGGTAAAACCGTTTTTAATAATTGAATCGAGTTCACGATTTATTCGTGACGCAACTACATCTGGCAAAGTTTCGCCATAAATTTCGTGAGCTTTTTGAAAAACAATTTGCTTTAGCAATTCGTCGGCGCCTTCAAACTTAGGTGAAAAAGTTTCATCGGGAATCGGCTTAATATTTTCTATTGAATCGGCAATTAAATTTGGATTTTTAACGACAATTTCAAATGCGGTTTCATCATCGAGATAATCAAAACGTTTTAACATTTCATCAGTTGTATGGAAAAAAAGTGGCGGTTGATTGTCGGCATCATTGAAGCCTTCGCCCGACATAATTATTCGCCGATAAATTTCATCTTCAGGCTCAAGAAAATGTACGTCACCAGTTGCGACAACCAATTTGTTAAATTTTTTAGCGAGCGCAATAATTTTTTTATTGATGTCAATTAAACTTTGCTTTGAGTCAACGATTTTATCACGTAACATGTAAAAATTATTTTCCAGCGGTTGAACTTCGAGATAATCATAAAATTGCGACAATTCATTTATAAAATTTTGTGATTTATTTTCAAAAATTGCACGATAAAGCTCACCGGCTTCACACGCTGAGCCAAGAATTAATCCATCACGATATTTCACAAATTCACTTTTAGGAATTCGCGGACGTTTGTAAAAGTAATCAATGTGTGATTTAGAAACCAATTGATATAAATTTTTCAGTCCCGACTGATTTTTTACTAATATAATTGCGTGGTATGCTTTCAATTTTGACTTATTCACAGAACTTGCAGAAAGCAAATTAATTTCACGAAGCTTTGTAATATTTTTTTGACGCAACATGTCCGAAAATTTCAAAAAGATATGTGCCGTTGCTTCTGCATCATCAACTGCTCGATGATGATGTTCAAGCTTAACATTTAAATGTTCGGCAACAAAATTTAATTTATGACGCGAAAGATGAGGTAAAAGTATTCGTGAAAGCCCAAGTGTATCCAAAACACAATTATCAAGTTCAATGTCAAAATCTTTTGCCACACGATTTATAAATCCTGCATCAAAATCAGCATTATGTGCGACAAGAATACATCCAAAAATAAATTTTGCGAACGTTGGAAAAACTTCTTTTATATCAGGTGCGTCCACTAACATTTCATCCGTAATATGCACAAGTTCAACAATTTTTGGCGGTAATTTCAAATGCGGATTAACTAAAGTGCTAAACCTGTCAACAATTTTCCCGCCAGAAATTTTTACTGCACCAATCTCTATAATTTTATTTTTATCTTTAGAAATTCCCGTAGTTTCCAAATCGAATACCACAAAATCATCATCTAAAGTTTTATCTTGCGGATTTTGCACAATGCACGCTAAATCATCTATCAAGTAAGCTTCCGTTCCATAAATAACTTTTATGCCAAATTTTTTTGCAGCTTCCATCGCTTCCGGAAAAGCTTGAACAACTCCATGATCGGTAATTGCAATAGCTTTGTGCTGCCAAAATGCGGCACGCTCAATTAATTTTTTTACCGGCACAACCGAATCCATACTGCTCATTTGAGTATGCGCATGAAGTTCAACACGTTTAATTGGTGCGTTATCCATGCGCGGTAAAATTTCAAATGGCGCGATTTCATCGGCAAACAAAACGTTTTCGTGCAAAAAGTCATCATTTTTGATTTTGCCTTTTACGATAATATCTTTGTCGACAGCGATAATTGATTTAAGTTCATCGGTGTCAGCAAAAAATTTTACGGTAATAGAACTTTTTTTGTCAGTAATGGCGAAGTCGAAAATAAATTTGCCGTTTTTAGTTTGGCGGCAATCTAACATAAAAATTTTACCGGCAACAGTAATTTTTTCACCGACTTCGAAATTATTTTCGAGTGAAGAAAAAGTTTCATTTTGTAAATTATCATTTACTTTTATGACAGATTTTTTTGACGGTAAATTTTTATTTGGTTGAGATTGGATATTTTGCGGCACTTGTAAATTTTGCGATTGATTGTAAATTTTTTTTGCCAATTCTTTTTGTTTTTCCAGTAAAAAATTATTGTCAGAAGATAAAAATGAATCGGCAAAAACAATTTTTATATTCGCATCGATTTTTTCATTAATAATATTTTCCAAAATTGAAGTTAATTTTTTTTGCTGAACATAAAAATTTAAATTTGAATTAATTTTTATTTGCAAAATATTTTCATTTTGTAATTGCCAATCAGAATTTTGTAAAATTTCATAGCAAACATTGCTCATATTTTTGACATCAAATAAAATTGTTGGCCAAACTTTTTTGATTTTTTCTTGAAGTGAACAGTCAAAATTATATTTTTCAGAAACTTTTACTGCTAAATGTGGAAAAAATTTTTTCAATTCATTTTCAAAATCTAAAAAATTTTTTTTGTCAATAACTTTTTTCAAAAGCAAACAAATTGCTAATTCCTTTTTCTCATTTGAAAATTTAATTTGATTGACTTGCGAAAAATTAAAATTTTTTTTAACTGACTCTGAAAACTCAAAGTTTGCGAACACATTCCTAAAATCTTTTTCCATAGTAATCGTCCTTTTTTTTACGTCTACATTTAATTATAATTCGTATTGATTTTTAATACAAATGGAGGCAATAAATTGCATAAATTATTTTTGGACGATAAATTTATTTCTGGCAACAAAATCGAAATTTGTGATGAAACATTCCGTCATGTAAAAGTTTTACGACTAAATATTGGCGATGAAATCATAATCGGTGATAAAAATTTGAACGATTATTATTGTACTGTAAAAGAAATTTTAAAAAATAGCGCAATACTTTTTGTCAATGAAATTAGAAAATCACAAAATGAATCTCCTAAAAAAATTGTTCTATTCCAAGCCTTAACTAAATCCGATAAATTTGAATTCGTTATTCAAAAATCTGTGGAACTTGGCGTAAATAAAATAATACCAATCGTGTGCGATTATTGCGACAAAAAAAATTCTCCAACCATAAATAAATTAATGCGTTGGAGAAAAATTTCTAAATCTGCTGCCGAACAATCAGGTCGCGGAATTATACCTGAAATTTTAGAAGCAATTGACTTCAAAAATGCTGTTACTATCTCAAAAAACCTTCAGACAAATTTTATTGCACATGAAAAATCAAATTTCTCAATAAAAAATTGTCAACTTAATAAAGATTCTATTGGAATATTTATTGGACCTGAAGGTGGATTTTCAGAATCTGAAATAAATTTTGCCTTAAATAATAATATAACTCCTGTTTCACTCGGAAAAAGAATTTTACGTACCGAAACGGCGGCGTTGTTTGTTCTATCTTTACTTGTTTCTGAAAATGAATTGTGAATTTTATTTTTAAGACCTTACTTTTTCTTTGAAAAGAAAAAGTAAAACATAAGCAGTTCCTGCAGAACTGCTTCATGAAAAGAAACTTTACAAAAAATCTTTGTGTGAAATCACACAAAGATTTTTTTTGCTAAAGTTCTTTTGTTACTTTTCTTTCAAGAAAAGTAAGGTCTTATTAAACAATCGTTTTTGCGAAATCCAAACCAAATTGCTTAGCTGCACCTAAATCATTTTCACTTGGCACAAAATTAATTTTAAAGCTTGGCTCAAAAACGTTAAACTTAAGTGACTTAAGTCTTTCCGTTATAAATCCAATAGCTTCGCCACTCCAACCAAACGAACCAAAAACTGCAACATTTTTATTTTTGCAATTAACGGCATCAACACCAGATAGCAAATGCCAAACAGGTGGCACAACATCCCGATTTATTGTTGGCGATCCAATCAAGAATGCATCTGATTCATTTAATTTACTGCAAAGCATGTTAATATCGTAATCTATAATATTATAGATATCGACAATCGCGTCAGGTAATTGCGACATAATTCCATCTTTAATTTTCTCCGCCAATTTCAAAGTATTTCCATAAGCCGAGCAATAAAAAATTGGAATTGTTTTCACTGCATTCGGCCGTACCGTTGCCCACTCACGATATTTTTGTAACACAAAATTTAATTTACTTTTAGTCAATACCGGACCATGACTTGTGCACACAAAATCAATCTGTAACCCCGAAATTTTATCTAAACCATTAATAACATAACTTTTAAATGGCCCAAAAATTGCGTCAAAATAATTTTTCATCGCAATTTCATATTGAGCTTCAAATTTTGTTTTATAGTCAAAAATATATGGCTCACAATAATGTGCGCCGAGAAAATCGCAGCTGAACAAAATTTTTTCATTTTCTAAATACGTAAAAATACTATCGGGCCAATGTAAAAATGGCGCGGAGATAAATTTTAACTTTTGCGTACCTAAATCTAATTCGTCATTATCTTTTACAATAATAAAATCTAAATCTGTACGATTAACTATATTTTTAAGATAAATTGCGCCTGCATTTGAACAAACAATTTTGGCATTCGTTGCAAGTTTTAAAAGTTGTGCGAGACAACCAGAATGATCTGGCTCCGTATGATTTATAACTATATAATCAATGCTTTGTGGCTCGCAAACTTCTTTTATATTTTCAAAATAAATCTCCCAAAAATCAGGATGACAAGTTTCAACCAATGCTATTTTCGTATCCTTAATTATGTAAGAGTTATAAGACGTACCGAAATTTGTTGGGATAATGACATCGGACACACGTAAATTTGGATTAAAACTGCCAACAAAATAAACAGAATCAGTAATTTTATTAATCATTGTCATTTCCTTTCGCATAAAAAATTATTCAGGCTTAAACATACTTTTATCGACGCCGCATTCCGGACAAATAAAATCATCAGGTAAATCTTCAAATTTTGTACCGGGCGCAATATTTTCATCAGGGAGCCCAAGCTCTTCATCATAGACATATCCACAAACTTCACAAACATATTTCATAATAAAACACCTCCTATTTTTAAACATAATATATGTAAGTACGAAATAAATCAATAGAAAAATTCGTGCGCGAAATACTTTAAAATACATATGTAAAACAAAAATTATTATTTAAAATTTTAATAACCAATAACTTCTTTTTCAACAGTTTTTATAGTTTCTCTTGCAATTTTTGAAATAGGAAGAGTATAAACTGTATTTAATCGAGGATTAAAAATACCTAAATTAGTTATGTTTTTGAATTCTTTTTCGCCTGAATGTTGACCCATAATCCAATACATAAGTAATTGTAAAGTATGTTTGCTAGTCGGTTTTGTTTTTGATACCTTAAAATCCCACATGGTATCAACTGTCAAAAAATCACCGTCCCCGGCACCAACTGTACTCGTAAATGCCTTTTCATTAAACTCAAATCCATCTTTAACAATAGGTCCATATTTTTTAAAAAAGTTAATGCCTCTTTGAACCATAATCTGTATATTTTTAATTGTATAGATATCAGGAATTTTTGGATTTGTACTATTGGAATTATTAAAAGCCATTAAAGCTGCTCCTGTATTTCTATACCACACATCAAATGTAACTAATTTACAAGCATTAATAATTGACTGATCATCAATTCCTTTTATATTTTCTGCTAAATTGTGCCCAATATCTATAGCATTAGGTATCCAATTTGTTGCACATTCCGCACCCCAAAGAGATATACGAAATGCATCATTTACACTTGCACACATTACCAATCTTGTTAAATAATCAACAGCCATTTCTACAACAGAAGCATGAATATTTTCTGTTTCATGCAAAGTTTCATTATCATTCAAAATTTTTGATTCAAATTGTGAAGGTTTAATATAACCCCCTTTAGGTTGTTTAATTTCACCAATTCTTTGCGTTACAGAACTCATAATATATCCTCCTCTACTTATCTATTTTATTATGCTCCAAATGAAATCCCCATTGCACTCGCCGCATTTACTAATTCATTAACAGGCGCAACAATTTTTGGCTTACCAATAACTTCTTCCAAACTTACTGAATCCATTCGACCATTTTTAAGACAAACCATATTGCCGAATTTTTTCTCCGCAATTAAATTTGCTGCTGCATACGCATATCTGATAGAAAGAATACGGTCGGCCGGTGAAGTATCACCGCCACGTTGAATATGTCCAAGAGCAACGCTTCGAACTTCGTGCTCTATGAGTGGTTCCAAATCTTGTGCAATCTTCGCGCCGATTCCACCAAATCTAATTGGGTCAGGACTATCTGAAACAACTTTACCGATTACGGCTTGCCCTCCCTTTTCTTTTGCGCCTTCAGTTACAACTATTATGGAGAAATTTTTACCGACTGCATCACGTTGTTTTATTTTTTCCACGATTTTATCGAGAGAATAAGGTATTTCCGGAATAATAATAACGTCGGCAGAACCAGCAATTCCTGAGAGTAAAGCAATCCATCCTGCATTGCGTCCCATTACCTCAACAACAAAAACTCTGTTATGAGATTCAGCTGTCGTATGTATGCGTCCAAGATTTTCTGTGACAATATTTACTGCACTGTCAAACCCAAAAGTAACATCAGTTGATGCTAAATCGTTGTCGATAGTTTTTGGCACGCCAATAACATTTACACCTTTACGTGCAAAATCTCTAGCGCTTGTAAGTGTTCCGTCGCCGCCGAGAACAACTAAAACATCAACGCCTTCTTTTTTCATATTTGCCACAGCAACATCTGAAACATCTTTTTTAATCATATTGCCATTTCCATCGTCAACGAGATAATCGAACAAATTATCTTTGTTAGAACTGAAAAGGATAGTGCCGCCCTTATGCAAAATACCGGAAGTAGATTGAGGAGTGAGAGTAACGAAATTATTTTCATAGAGACCACGATAACCGAATTTATAACCGATAATCTCGCAATTAAATTTATAGGTACAGATACGAGTCAGAGCGTAGATAACGGCATTTAATCCGGGGGCATCGCCGCCACCGGTTAATATTCCAATTTTCATAAATAAAACCTCCAAACTTTTTATAAAAATTTTAACATAAATTATTATTTATTGCAAGTATATGCAAAAATTGCGGCGATAGTTTTAGCGTCAGTAATTTCTCCAGTGGTAATCATTTTTCGTGCATCAGATAATGAATAATTTTCGATTTGGATAAACTCATCTTCATCAAGATTTTGTTTGCCAATAGATAAATCGTGCGCTAAAAAAATATTTATAAGTTCATTACAGAAACCAATTGATGAATGCATTTTAAACATAAGCGATAATTTGTTAGGGATAAAACCGGTTTCTTCTTGTAGCTCACGATACGCACAATCTTCTGGACTTTCACCATCTTCCATAATACCGGCAGGGATTTCAAGTGAGTAATTTTTAATGGGCCAACGATATTGGCGCACGAAAATAATTTTATCATTATTGATAGCGAGGACAGCACTACATTCATTATGTAAAACTATTTCGCGCTCTGCAAATTTTTCATTAGGTAATTTAACAATATCCTTATAAACTTTAATAATTTTACCGGAATAAATTTGCTGACGATTTTTACTTTCTTCCATAATTATCACCTTTTATAAATTTGTTTTACGAATCAATATGAATTATAATACACGAAAAAAAAGGATATGCAAAATGAAAACGATAATAGAAAAAGCGAATGATTCAGCAATACAAAAAGCAGCAGAAATTATTAAACGCGGTGGACTCGTAGCATTTCCAACCGAAACAGTTTATGGTTTAGGAGCAAACGCATTTGATAGTACGGCGGTAAAAAAAATTTATGCGGCAAAAGGTCGACCATCTGATAATCCATTAATTGTTCATATTGGCGACAAAAATTTTTTAAATGAAATAGTTAAAGATATAAATAGTGACGCAGAGAAATTAATTAAAAAATTTTGGCCCGGCCCACTTACAATTATTTTTAACAAAAAAGATTGTATTCCACTAGAAACTTCGGGTGGATTGAATACGATAGCAGTACGATTTCCTGCAAACAATATCGCACAGAAATTAATTAATTTAGCAAAAGTTCCGATTGCGGCGCCAAGCGCAAATATTTCCGGTAAACCAAGTTGTACACTTTCGTCACACGTAATTGATGATTTAAATGGAAAAGTTGATATGATTTTGTGCGGCGATGATTTTTTTTACGGCCTTGAGTCAACAATAATTGATATGACGGTTGAGATTCCAAAAATTTTGCGGCCCGGCGCAATTACTTTTGAAATGATAAAAAAAGTTTTGGACAAAGTTGAGATTGAAAAAAATTTAATAAGTGAGCATCCGAAAGCGCCCGGCATGAAATATAAACATTATGCGCCAAATGCTGACGTATTTATTTTTGACGCAAATCAGAAAAATATTTCTGACAAAATAAATGAATTGATTTTGCAAAATAGCGATAAAAAAATTGGCGTGCTTGCATGCGACCAGACAAAACATCTATACAAAAATTGTTTTGTATTATCTTTGGGCGATCAAAATAATCCGACAGTTATCGCACAAAATTTTTTCGCGGCACTACGAACTTTTGATGCAAATGGCATTGAAATTATTTATGCTGAAAGTTTTGCGCAAAACGGAATTTGCTTTGCAATAATGAATCGTTTGCTAAAAGCTGCAAATTATAAATTTATAAATTAATAAGACCTTTACTTTTTTCTTTGAAAAGAAAAAAGTAAAATAAAAAAGAAACTTTATAAAAAAATCTTTGTGTGAAATCACACAAAGATTTTTTTGTTAAAGTTCTTTTATTACTTTTCTTTCAAGAAAAGTAAGGTTTTTATAATTATTTATCAACGACCAAATGATAAATATTTACGCTAACTAAAATGATATTTACAATTAAATTACTCCATTGCTGAGTTAATAAACTATAAACGGCACAGATAGCTGACCCAACTACATTTACCATACGAATATTTCGTTCGCCACGACATAGAAATGAACTTAATACGATAATGGCACCGATTAACGAAATAATTTGTACGCCATGAGTCATATAGTTCAATTCGGCAAGTAATTTCTCTTTCATTATTCTTTATTCACTCCTTATTTTATTCAGGTTTTAAAAAAATTAGGTAACATAAATTAATAAGTACGATAGTGGAACTTAAAATTAAGAAACAAGTTGAATGCATTAAGTAATTATAAACGATACTAAAGCATGAGCCAATAATACTCATAGTACGAATTTTTTTTTCGCCACGTACTGAATATGTAATAATAAGGATAAGAGTAGAAATTGTGCCAATTAATTCCGCACAATTATTTGCCGTAAAATAATTAATAATAGCCGTCAAAATAAATACCACCTTTCATAAAAATTTTTTTAAATATAATAACGTTTGTATTTTAACAGATAAAAAATAAAATCACAACAAAATTTTTAAGACTCATCTGAAATTTTTATCCCTAATTCATTAAGTTGTTGAGGATAAATCGTTTCAGGTGCATTCGTTAATGGACATGACGCATTCTTAACTTTTGGGAAAGCAATTACGTCACGAATATAATCATTCCCAAGTAAAAGCATAACTAATCTGTCAAAGCCATAAGCTAATCCACCATGAGGTGGCGCTCCATATTTAAATGCTTCGAGTAAAAATCCAAAACGTTCCTGAATATCTTTTTCAGTAAGATTAATCAAATCAAAAATTTTTTTCTGAAGCTCATAATTATATATACGTAAGCTTCCGCCGCCCAACTCAAATCCATTCAAAATAATATCGTAAGCTTTGGCACGAACATTTTGCGGTGCACTGTCCAATAAATTTAAATCTTCATCCATTGGTGACGTAAAAGGATGATGCATAGCCAAAAATTTATTTTCTTCCGCTGACCATTCAAACATTGGGAACTCAGTCACCCACAAAAATTTATAATCGTTCGTATTAGTCAGATTTAATTTTTTTGCGATATGACAGCGCAAATTTCCGAGTGCATCGAAAACAATTTTATTTGACGCATCCGCACAAATTAAAATCAAATCATTGTCACGCGCATTCATACGTGAAATAATTTTTTTAATTTGTTCGTCACTCAAAAATTTACTCAAAGAAGTTTTACCATTCGCCGAAATATTTGCTAAAAATTTTGCTTTATATTCTTTGACAAAATCGACGAACGAATCAAGTTGACGACGTGAGAAATTTGCATTGTCAACTTTAATAGCACGAACACTTCCACCATTTTTTATAGCGGAATCAAAAATTTCGAACCCACAATTTTGAACAATGTCACTAATATTTTTCAATTCCATATCGAAACGCACATCAGGTTTATCTGACCCGAATCGTTCCATTGCCTCATTATAAGTCATACGTAAAAATGGCGTTTGGATTTCCACATTCAAAATATCTTTAAAAACTTTCTTCAACAAATTTTCATTTATAGAAATTATGTCATCCATATCGATGAAAGATAATTCCATATCGACCTGAGTAAACTCAGGTTGACGGTCCGCACGTAAATCTTCGTCACGAAAACATTTTACAATTTGGTAATAGCGGTCGAATCCCGCAACCATTAATAATTGTTTGAAGAGTTGTGGCGATTGTGGGAGCGCATAAAATTTCCCATGATGTATACGACTTGGAACGAGATAATCTCTGGCACCTTCAGGCGTTGATTTTGTTAAGAATGGCGTTTCAATTTCCAAAAATCCATTCGCATTTAAAAATTCACGAATTGATTGCGCTGTTTTGTGCCGAACCATCAAATTTTTTTGAAGCTGCGGGCGCCGCAAATCTAAATATCTGTATTTCAATCGTAAATCTTCTTTGACATTTTCATCTAAAATTTGAAATGGAGGAACATCTGCCTGTGACAAAATTTTTAGCTCACTCGCTTCAATCTCAATTTTCCCAGTATTCATTTGTAAATTAATATTTTCGAGCGTGCGCGCAATAACTTTTCCGCTAGCTTCAATTACAAATTCGGAACGTAAAGTTTGTGCAAGCTCAAACAAATTTTGTTGCTCCTGATTCACAACAATTTGAACTAAACCAGTTCGGTCGCGTAGCGAAATAAAAATTAATTGGCCGAGATTACGACGTTTATGAACCCAACCTTTTACGGTTACGGATTGGCCCAAATTTTTTTCTGTAACATCGTTGCACATATGAGAGCGTTTCATTTAATTTTCCTCCAAAAATTTATTTATGGAATTGATATCGATTTGTGTTTCAGATTTTGTCAACAAGTTTTTAATTTTCACGGAACCATTTTTAATTTCATCATCACCGATTATGGTAAAAAATTTTGCATTAAACTTGCAAGCGGTTTTTATCTGTGATTTTACGCTACGATTTAAATTATTGTACTCGATATTAAATCCTGCGCAACGTAAAGTATTTGCGATTAGAAAAGATTTTTTGACAGCATTTTCGCCAATATTTCCGATAAATAAATCCAATTTTACTTGACAGTTGTCAAATAAATTTTGCGCTTTTATGGCGTTAATCATTCTTTCCATTCCGAATCCAAAACCAACGGCAGGAATTTTTTTAGCGCCGAGTTCCGAAACTAAATTATCATAACGGCCGCCGCCACAAATTGCACTGTTATCATATATAAATTCGAAAACGGTGCGCGTGTAATAATCAAGTCCACGGACGATTTTGTCGTCAACTTCGTAAAAAATATTTAAATCGGTGAGCAAATTTTTCAAAATTTCGAAGTGCAATTTGCATTCATCACAAAGTGAATTTAAAACAGACGGTGCGTTATTCAAAATCTTTTTACATGAATCATTTTTGCAATCCAAAATACGAAGCGGATTTAATTCAAAACGATTTTGACAATCGCCACACAAATTTTTTAAATTATCGGCAATAAAATTTTTCAATGTCAAATTATATTTCGGGCGGCAATTTTCACAGCCAATCGAATTTATTTTTAGCGCCGCACCTTTAATTCCGAGTGCATTTAAAATTTGTGAAGCCAACGAAATTATTTCGGCATCACAAGTTGGCGTTGAATCGGCAAATGATTCCGCACCACATTGATGAAACTCACGATAGCGACCTGATTGCGGACGCTCATATCTAAATGCCGGCGTAATGTAAAATAATTTTGGCGATGACTCAAACAAATTATTTTGTATTGCACAGCGAACAGTTGGCGCAGTTCCTTCAGGTTTTAGTGTTAAACTTCGTCCACCTTTGTCCATAAATGTATACATTTCTTTTTGTGCGATATCGGAATCCTCACCGACACTTCGTGTAAAAAGTTCTGTATTTTCAAACATTGGCGTTCGTATTTCAGAAAAATTAAATCGGTAAAAGATATCGCGCAAAATATTTTCAATATGAGCCCATAAATATGCCTCAGATGTAAAAATATCTTTCGTACCGCGTGGAGCCTGTATCATTTTTTTCACATTCCTTTCAAAATTTATTACTATATAATAAACTTTTGTGGAGTTTTTGTAAAATAAAATTTTAAATTCATTACAAAAGGTGAAAAAAATGTTAGAGCGACTATTTGTCAAAAATATCGGACTCATAGATGAATTAGAAATAAATTTTGAGTGCGGCCTAAATATTTTTACAGGTGAGACTGGCGCCGGTAAATCAATGATTCTAAACTCGATAAATTTTTTATGCGGTAAAAAAATCGATAAAATATTTATCCGTAAAAATTGCGATAGTGCTATCATTGAAGGCTGTTTCTATCTTGAAAATGATAATGAAAAAAATTTTCTGATGCAAATGGGATTTGATATCGACGCCGACAATTTGGTAATAATTTCTCGACAATATTCAGCGTGCAAAACGACAAATCGTTTGAACGGCCGTAGTATCACAGTTGGAATGCTACGCGAAATTTCACAGCAACTTGTAGAATTTCATGGACAAAATGAGAATCAAAAACTTTTTGACCCACATAAACATTTGGAGATTCTCGATAAATTTTGCGGTCACGAAATAATTACATTAAAAGAAAACTTGACAGCACAAATAAAAAAATTAAATTCGAATAAAAAAATAATTGCAGACTTACTCGGCCAAGATGATTTGGAAAATAAAATCATGCTTATTGAGTTCCAAGTCAACGAAATTTTTAATGCAAATTTGATTCAAGATGAAGAAGAAAAATTGCGCGCACGATATAAAATTTTGACCAATGCTAAAAATATTTATGAAAAAACCGCGCAGATATATGATTTGCTTTACGACGGCGAATTTTCAGCACGTGATACAATTTCACGCGCAAATCAGTTGGCAATTGAGCAACCTTTCGCTGAAAATCTCAATTCAATTTTGATTAATCTTGAAGAAATGAAAAGCGATGTCGCTGATAATTTGGCGACATATGAACAAATTTTGCAAAATAGCGCGCAAGAAATGTTGGACATCGAAACACGCTTGGATTTTATTTACGAATTAAAATCGAAATATAAAAAAAACGTCAACGAAATTATTGAATACGGCGACGTTTTGGCAGAACAATTACAAAATTTAAAACTTGGCGGCGAAAAAATTGCACAAATTGAAAAAGATATCGCACAAACAGAAAATGAAATTTATTTGTCATGCGAAAAAATCAGCGAGCTGCGAAAAAAATTTGCAAAAATGATTTGTCAAGAACTCGAAAAAACTTTCGCTGAATTATCAATGCCCGACGCAAAAATAAAAATAGATTTTACACAAAAAGATTTTGACTCAAATGGTTTTGACAACGTAAAATTTTTGATTGCAACAAATTTAGGTGAAGATTTCAAACCGATTGACAAAATTTCATCAGGCGGTGAAATCTCACGTATCATGCTAGCAATGGAAACTGTCTTCGCAAAATATAACAACATTTCGACAATAATTTTTGACGAAATAGATTCGGGCGTCAGTGGAAAAGTTGCACAAATGGTTGCGGAAAAATTGAGCGTCGTCAGCAAAAATCATCAACTTATTTGCATTACACACTTGTCACAAATCGCTGCGATGGCCGACACACATTTTTTGATTCAAAAAATTTCTACTAACAATTCAACTAACACAACGATTAATAAACTTGACACACAAGAATTAATCACAGAACTTGCACGTATTTTATCCGGGAAAAAAATAACGGAAACAGTTTTAAAAACCGCCAGTGAAATGAAAAATGAAGCGACAAAATTCAAAAGGAGAAAGTCATGAATTTTAGAAAAATCGATATTAAAAATTGGGACAGAAACGAAAATTATAATTGGTTCATAAATGTAAACCGCTGTAAAATTAACATGACAGTCAACATTGATATCACTGATTTAATTGCGGCTGTCAAAGAAAATAAAATTAGATGTTATCCAACTTTTACATACATAGCGTCAAAAGTTATAAACGCAAATGATGAATTTAAAATGAATTATGACAACGATGGAAATTTGGGCGTTTATGACATAGTTCATCCGCGCTTTCCAATATTTCACGAAAGCAACAAAAGAATTTCAATTTTGTGGACGAAATATTCGAACAATTTTCAAACTTTTTATGAAAATTTCACAAACGATATTAATATGTACGGCAATAAACGAAGTATGGCGGCCAAAGGAAAATTTCCGCCAAATATATTTGACATGAGTTCACTTCCATGGACAAGCTTTACAAGTTTTAATTGTCCGCTCGGTAATGACATTTGGCTTCCACCTTTTGTTATGGCCGGCCGTTTTTTTGAAAACAATGGCAAAATTTTATTACCACTTTCATTAACTGTTCATCACGCTGTTTGTGACGGATATCATGCAAGCAAATTTTTTAATGAATTTCAAAACTTAGCGACAAATTTCAAGCAGTGGTTATAATTTCATTTCACTGATAAATTTACAAAGGAGTGATAAAAATGTTAAATCATATAGGCACGCAAAATATTGAAACTGACAGACTTTTGTTAAGAAAATTTGAAATTACTGACGCACCAAAAATGTTTAATAATTGGGCAAAAAATCCTGACAATGTAAAATATCTTTCATGGCAAGCACATAAAAATATTGACGAAACGTATAAAGTTTTAAACAAATGGTTAGAAGATTATAAAAATCAAAATTGTTATAAATGGTGCATTACGTTAAAAAATACGAACGAAGCAATAGGAAGTATTGACGTCATTGAAATAATTGAAATCCGATCAACATGCGAAATTGGCTACATTATCTCAAAAAAATTCTGGAATAATGGAATTATGACTGAAGCTTTGGGCGCAGTTATTAAATTTTTATTTACAAATGTAAATTTCAATCGCATACAATTACGACATGCGACAGAAAATCTAGCATCCGGTAAAGTTATGTTGAAATGCGGATTAAAATTCGAAGGAATTTTAAGACAATACGGCTTTAAAAATAATGGTGAACGATGTAACTCCGCAATTTATTCAATTTTAAGAGAAGAATTCAATAATTATAAACTTGGAGGTTTTTCATGATAAAAATTGAGCGCACGGAAAATTTTCAGGAATTTGATAAATTAGCCGACGAATTACTTGATGAATATGATTCAAAAAATGACGTTAATTACAATTTTAAACAATTTGTATTTACGGCAAGTGAAAATGACAAAATTGTTGGTATTTTAACCGGATTTAGCTATTACGCCGAAGTTCAAATCAATAATTTAGTTGTGCTTGAAAAATATCGCGGTCAAGGTATTGGCTCCAAACTTATAAAACAAGTTGAAAATTATTTTGCGGGCAAAGGATTTAATAATATAAACTTAACAACAAATTCATTTCAAGCACCAGAATTTTATACAAAATGTGGATTCGAATTAGAATTTGTAAGAAATAACAAAGAAAATCCAAAGTTAACAAAATATTTTTTTGTAAAATATTTTTGATTTAAACAGTTTAAAATAAAAAAAGACAAAACCGTTCTTTTTTGTAAAAAAAACCATAAGCAGCTTTTTTAAAGCTGCTTCATGAAAAACTTTATAAAAAATCTTTGTGCGTTTGCACATAGATTTTTTTGTTAAAGTTTCTTTTTGTTACTTTTTCTTTTCAAAGAAAAAGTAAAGAATTTTCTTTCAAGAAAAGTAAGGTTTTAAATAAAGTAAAGTTTTTTTAATTACTAAAAACAATTTCTTCATCTTTATAATCAACTAAAATCTTTTTATTTTTGTCAATTTGATTTTCCAATATCTTTTCGGCAATCGGATCTTCTATTTTAGTTTGAATTGTGCGACGCAATGGCCTTGCACCATAGTTTTGATCGAAACCTGCCTCCGCAATATATCCAATCAATTCGTCCGTAAATTCAAGTTCGAGTTCCATATTGTCCTTGACACGTTTTTTAACTTCATTCAGCATAATTTTTGTGATTTCCTTAGCGTCTTCAAATTCCAATGGATGAAAGACAATTATCTCATCAATTCGGTTCAAAAATTCTGGTCGAAATAATTCTTTGACCTCGCTCATAACATTTTTTTTCATATCTTCATAAGATTTTTTGACATCTTCATGCGTCATGAAGCCCAATTTTTTATTTGAAATAATATTTCGCGCACCAGCATTTGAAGTCATTATGATAACCGTATTTTTAAAATCGACCATACGTCCCTGCGAATCTGTAACACGTCCATCATCTAAAATTTGCAGCAAAATATTAAAAATATCAGGATGTGCTTTCTCGATTTCATCAAACAACACAACTGAATAAGGTTTACGGCGAACTTTTTCCGTAAGCTGTCCACCTTCATCATACCCAACATAACCTGGAGGTGCACCAATTAATTTTGCGACATTATGTTTTTCCATGTACTCTGACATATCTATGCGAATCATTGCGTTTTCATCGCCAAATAAAGCTTCTGTTAACGCGCGTGTCAATTCAGTTTTACCAACGCCAGTTGGTCCAAGAAATAAGAATGAACCAATCGGACGCTTAGGGTTTTTCAAACCAACACGACCTCGACGAATTGCCTTACTAACTGCACTTACGGCTTCATTTTGACCAACAACTCGTTCGTGCAAAATTTTTTCTATATTCATTAATCGTTCAGACTCAGCTTGTTGCAATTGTTTTACATTAATGCCAGTCCAATTGGCAACAACATTTGCAATTTCTTCTTCATCAACGATTTGATGCGACTTACTATTATTATCCTGCCAATCATTTCTTTCGTGGTCAAGTTGTTGCTTCAATTCTTCTTGCTTTTTTTTGATATCACTGGCTTTTTCAAATTCCTCAGACTTTACAGCTGCCTCTTTTTCCTGTTCAAGTTCTTTTATTTTATCTTCAATTTTTTTTATGTCATTAGGCACCGTACAAGTTTGAAGGCGAACATGCGATGCAGCCTCGTCAATCAAATCAATAGCTTTATCAGGCAAAAATCGGTCAGTTATATAGCGAATAGATAATTTGACAGCGGCTTCGATTGCTTTGTCGGTAATTTTTACATTATGATGCGCTTCATATTTATCGCGGACACCAAAAAGCATTTTAATTGCGTCTTCTTCAGATGGTTCCTCAATTTTTACCGGTTGAAATCTTCGCTCTAGCGCCGAATCTTTTTCGATATGCTTGCGATATTCATTCAAAGTTGTTGCGCCAATAATTTGCAATTCACCACGTGCAAGCGAAGGTTTCAAAATATTTGCGGCATCAATCGCGCCCTCAGCTCCACCCGCACCAATTAATGTATGAATTTCATCGATAAATAAAATAACGTTTCCAGCTTTTTTTACTTCACCGATTGCATTTTTAATTCGCTCTTCAAATTCACCACGATATTTACTTCCGGCAACCATTGATGATAAATCAAGTGACACAATTCTTTTACCTTTCAAAATTTCCGACACATCATCGTCGGCAATTTTTTGTGCGAGATATTCAGCAATCGCAGTTTTTCCGACGCCAGGGTCACCAACTAAACATGGATTATTTTTCGTGCGGCGACTTAAAATTTGTATCACGCGCTGTATTTCATTATCGCGGCCAATTATCGGGTCAAATCCATGTTGACTTGCCACCAAAGTTAAATCTTTACTAAATTTATCAAGTATCGGCGTATTTGATTTCGCATTGCGTTTTTTATTCGAACTTGAAGTTGCACTAGCATTTTGACCGTTAAGCATTGAAATAACATATTTATATAAATCTTCGGCCTCAACATTAAACATAGCTAAAATTTTTACTGCGATACTATCATACTCGCGCAAAATTGCAAGCAAAATATGTTCGGTTCCAATATAATTCATGCCAAGTTTCAACGCTTCATGTACACTCATTTCAACGATACGTTTAATTCGTGGCGTAAAATCTTGCGGCTTAAAACCGAGTTGATTATCCGCGCCCATTAAATCAATAATTTTATCCATAACGTCGTACTCATTAATTCCGTGATCCGTCAAAGCTTTAGCGGCGATAGAATCAGTAACGCGTAAAAGTCCAACCAATAAATGTTCAGTTCCGACGTAATCATGGCCAAGCTCCATTGCGACATCTTTAGCATTTTCAAAAGCTTGTTTTGCTTTTTCGGTAAACCGATCCATTTTTATCCCTCCTACAACATTTTTTTAATATATTCAGCGCGCGCGATATCGCGTTCTTTTTCATCAAGTCTACGGCCAAAATTTTTTTGAAGTAAACCTGGTTGGATATTCATCATAATTTTATAGACATTGCATTTAAATTTCGGAATATCAAAGCCCATACCATAACCCAATCGTACATCTGAGAGCAAATTCATTGCTTCGTGCGTATTAATTTTTTTACAGTTAGTAAGTGTTCCGAACGAACGGAAAATTTTATCCTCAAAGTCCAAACGATTTTTCTGCAAAATAGTTTCACGTAATTTTAATTCTTGCTCAATAATTTGATGGGCAACATTTTGCAGATTTTTTATTATATCTTCCTCCGATTTACCGAGTGTAATTTGATTTGAAATCTGATAGATACTTCCCATCGGTTCAGTTCCTTCACCATGTAAACCACGTACCGTCATGCCAAACTTACTTATAATTTGGACTAAATTTTTCAATTGAGCGGATTTTTCTAACATTGGTAAATGCAGCATAAATGATGCACGTAAACCGGTTCCAACATTTGTAGGGCAAGAAGTTAAAAAACCGAATTCATTATCGAAAGCGTAATCAATTTTTTGCGAAAAAATATCGTCAATATCATTTGCTAATGAAAAAGTTTTAAAAATATTAGCGCCAGAACAAATTGATTGGATACGGATATGGTCTTCCTCATTAATCATTACGCATACAGATTCATCTTTATTAATAAAGAAGCCACGAGGATTTTTATTTTGTAAGAAATATTGACTGATATTATGGAGTTCGAAATTAGAAAGTAATTCGATATCGGAGACATCGTTAGCATTTACGAACATAAAATCATTAGAGAGTAATTTTACGGTATCAATAGTTTTATTAAGGATATCTTGCATTTGTTGAGGCTGTAGGATAACGGAAAAAGGATATTGAGTAATATTACGAGCGAGGCGAATCCGCGACGTAATAAAAATTGAGAAATCAAGTTGAGAATCGTCAAACCATTTATCCATTATGTTCCTCCTTAATTTTTTTGATTTCATCACGTAATTTTGCAGCTTGCTCATATTCCTCATTATCAATAGCCTTATGCAAATCATTTTGTAATTTCGCAATACGATTTTGGTACGAGATTTCAAGTAATGACTTACCGGGTACTTTTCCAGTATGACGAGTACCAGCCTGAATATTACGTAAGATAGGGATTAAATCTTCCCGAAAAGTTTTATAGCATTGATCACAGCCAAGTTTCCCAACATTTTTAAAATCATCAGAAGTAAAGCCACATTTTGGGCAAACTTTTTTACGAATTAAATCATTAGGTTGGCCGTAAAGTTGTTTTTGGTCGTTACTTAAAAAAGTATCGAGGAAGCCATGAAATAAATCCTCGAAAGAGATTTGCATTTCGAGTTGTTTTGCACATTGATTACATAAATGGAACTCACGTTCTTGGCCATTTATAACGCGATGAACGAAAACAGTAGCGGGATTAACATTACAATTTTGACATAACAAAAAGATTACCTCCTCTCAGAAATCATAAGAAATTATTTCCCACGGCAAATTTAAATCGTCACGACCAAAATGTCCGTAGCTAGAAACTTGGCCAAAAATCGGATTAAATAAGCCGAATTTTTCAATAATTGCCGTAGGCCGAAAATCAAATTTTTCATTTATTATCTTCGTTAATTTTTCATCAGAAAATTTTCCGGTAGCAAACGTATTTACAGAAATTGAAATAGGTTTGCTCACACCAATTGCATAAGAAACTTGAATCTCACATTTTTTTGCTAAACCATTTGCAACAATATTTTTAGCAACATATCGTGCCATATAAGCACCACATCGATCAACTTTTGTAGCATCTTTGCCGGAGAAAGCACCGCCGCCATGACGCGCATAACCACCATAAGTATCGACAATAATTTTTCGCCCGGTTAATCCTGAATCTGCAAGTGGTCCGCCAATAACAAAACGTCCGGTTGGATTTATTAAAAATTTTGTTTTTGAATCCAATAAATTTTTTGGCAGCGTCGCAATAATAACATTTTGAATTATATCCGCTCGTAATTTTTCATATTCAACATTTGGGTCATGTTGCGCCGAAATCAAAACATTGTCAATTCTAATCGGCTTACCGTCAAAATATTCAACAGTAACTTGCGATTTACCATCGGGACGTAAATAATTCAAAAAATTATTTTTACGGACATCTGCTAAACGTTTAGAAAGTTTGTGTGCCAAATAAATTGGCATTGGCATAAAGACATCAGTTTCGTCACACGCAAATCCAAACATCATACCTTGATCGCCCGCACCAATATCTAAATTATCGACACCTTTAGCAATATCTGGCGATTGATTTTTAAATGAAGTCAAGACGGCGCACGAATCATAATTAAAACCTAAATCCATTTTATCATAACCGATGGATTTAATTTTATTGCGGACAATTTTTTCTATATCGACATAGCAATTTGTTGTAATTTCGCCGGTAACTAAAACCAAACCGGTTGTCACAATAGTTTCACAAGCGACGCGCGCATTTTTATCATTGCTTAAAATTTCATCGAGTACGGAATCAGAGATACCATCGCAAATTTTATCAGGATGACCTTCAGTAACAGATTCGGAAGTAAAAAGGCTCAAGATAAATTTCCTCCTTAGATTTGTGGAGATATTATATCACAAAAATTTCACGTAAAATATAATTCATAAATCAAATTGACGGCGGATAATTTATTTATGCGCCACAAATAAATTGCGATTGCAAACAATGATAAATTTGGGAAAAACAAAATGAATTGCAAAATGCCGAGCAAAAATAAACTAGCAATCATAAAACGATTTAATTTCAGGAAAAATTTTTTGCCCACAGAAAATTTTTTTAATATCAAAATTAAAATTCTGCCGCCATCTAACGGATAAATTGGCAGCAAATTAAATATGAATAAACAAAAATTTGCGCCAACAAAAAAATTATTTCGGCCAAAAAAAATTATTGCCAAAAATAAATTTGCGAATGGCCCCGCTATTAAAATCCAAAATTTTTTCCACGCAATTGTCAAATTAAAATTTTTAATTACGGCTTTTGCACCGATTAAGCTAAAAATAATTTTTTCGATTTGTAGTCCGAAAAATTTTGCAACTAAAACATGTGAAAGTTCATGAATTACGACAAAAATCCAAACGCAAAAAAAATGTTCCGCAATAATCGGAACAAAATAATAAGGAATCAATCTAAAAATTCACCGCGCAACATATATTCATTTTTAACATCATCGGTATATGGTAAATCAACAAAGCAAAATGGATCTAGCAATTTATTTTCAAAACGTATTGAATAATGTAAATGTGGGCCGCTAGCAAAACCAGTTTTACCTGCGAGCGCAATAACTTGATTTTTTGTAATATGTGAATTTTCCTTGACAAAAATTTTTTTTAGATGTCCATTAAAAATTTCGTAGCCATCAAAAGTTTTATACGTGACAAAATTTCCAAAAGAATTTGAATATCCAACAGAATTAATTATTCCATCGGCAACTGCAAAAATTTTTGTTCCCTCAGCTACACCAATATCAATTCCGTCATGAAATTCTTGTTTGTTCGTAATTGGATTCAATCGTTGTCCAAATGAAGACGTAATAATTCCATGAGTTGGATTGATTAAAATTTTTTTTTAGTTTCATTTAATTCATTTTCATCCGCATTCATTTGTTTAATTAAATTTTCATCGATTTGAAAATCTTGGATATCGGCCGGTAATTTTTCCATGAGCAAATTAAATTTTTCAATACCAACCGTTTTTAGTTCTTCAAATGAAATATTTTGAGCGAGTTGATTTTTTAATTTCAATTTAAAATTTTTCATCGTTGGAAATAAATTTAAAACTAAAATTGACAATAAAATCAAACCGCAAGTTAAAGTTTGATTGATTAACGATTGTGCGAAATAGTTTTCACTTTTAGGAGATTTTTTGTAATATCTCATTTACTTTCCTCCGCAATTTTTTCAGTATCAACATCAACTAAAATAATATCGTCACCAATTTGTTTAATATTTGCCCACGGAATACAATATTCAGTTTCACGGCCGAATACGCCTAAAATTTTCCCACTACCCGGCACAATTATTTTTTTGATTTTGCCACTTTTTTCATCAATATCAATATCGGCAATAAATCCAAATCGTTTCCCATCACTTATATTTATAATTTCTTTTTGTCGCATATCATATACTCGCAAAAAAATCACCTCTATAAAAATAAATTATGCTTGCCGTAAAAATATATAACTATTGCACATCGCAAAATAATTTATTATTATAAAAGTAAATATCAAATTAGGAGTGAGTAAAATGAACTTTATGTTTTTAATTTGTGTGTTAATCGCATACGTTATTGTTAATTTTACTAAAATGACTTCAGGTAAAAAAAAAATTAATAGTGAGTGGGAACAAGTTGACGCACAATTAAAACGCAAATTTGATTTGACTCAAAATTTAGTTGAAATTTTTTATGAGTGTTTCGCACAAGATAAAACAAATATACTCGAAGATGTAATAGCCGCACAAAATAATTTTTTTCGAGCACAAAATCCACAACAACTAATAGATGTAAATTTGCAAATGGATAAGGCATTGAAAAAATTATTTGTAGAAACTGAAAATTATACAAGCTTAAAAGAAAGTAGCGAGTTGAAAAGTTTGAAAAAGAAATTTGAAAAAATTCAGGCTCAAATAAGTGAATACATAGCCGATTTTCAAAATAATATGACTGAAAGTGCATGGCGTCAAATTGAAAATAAAATACGACAAAAATTTTCATTGATTCCAAATTTAAATGCAACGGTTGAAAAATATATTTCAAGCGAAAAAATTATTCTGGATAACATAAATCAAATACGAGATGACTATTTTCACGCACAAACACCGGAAGAAAAAATGCAAATAACAAAACAAATGTCAATTGAATTAAAAAGATTGTTTAATTCGGCAAAAAATTATCCAAAGTTACAAGCAAACTTTGCATTTACAAACTTTGAGCAAAAAATTTCAAAAATCGAAGATAAAATTGGCTACTTAAGTCAAAATTATAATGAAGCTGTAAAAAAATATAATGAGTCAACTTTGATTTACCCAAATAATTTTTTATCAAAACCTTTTGGCTTCCGCAAAATAAAATATTTTAATACGGACGAACTCCAACGTAGTACAAATTTAAAAGTTGAATTTTAAAAATTGAAAGTGAGGTTGATTTCTATGAAAGCAATGCTGATTCCGCCATCACGAAAATATTTTGATAGCTATCTAGAAGCTTGCCATGAATATGAGCAAATCAATGAACATTCTTTTTTGCACGATTTATATGAGTTTGCACACTTAAAACGTGGCGGTGAAATTTCTTTTAATGCGTGGAAAAACGGAATTATCCATCAATATTATTTTGATACAATTAATGGGAAATATCAGATGCTCAGTGTTCCGTCAACAACTTTTTGGCTTGTCGACGAAACACAATATATTGGCATCGGAATTATCCGCCACAGAATGACAAAAGCTATTGAAGAATACGGTGGCAATATCGGCTATGCAATTCGTCCAACAAAATGGAATCAAGGTTACGGCACACTCCAACTCAAATTATTATTAAAGGAAGCGAACAAATTAAAAATCAATCCGGCACTTGTTACATGTGATGAAGAAAATATTGCATCAAAGAAATTAATCGAAAAAAATGGTGGCAAACTACGTGATAAACTTCCGACACATACAAACGGAAAAGATATTTTACTTTGTCGTTATTGGGTAAATACAAAATAATAAAATTTTAAGACCTTTACTTTTTTCTTTGGAAAGAAAAAAAGTAAAACAAAAAAGAAACTTTGCTAAAAAAATCTTTGTGTGAAATCACACAAAGATTTTTTTAGCAAAGTTTTTTTTGGTTCTTTTTTTTACAAAAAAAAGAACGGTTTTATTATTATTTATACATCTCTTTTTTCAAAAATAAATGCAGATGCAACAAAAAATATTAATCCGCCCAAAATCATTCCGTATACTTTATAGCTATTAAAATGGGGATTAACTAAGAAATAAAAGATATTGTCAAATGGAATTGCACTAATAAAATTTCTCGCCATTGAAAATTTATTCATTAATGCTTTCAAAATATCTTCAAACAGAAATAAAAAAAATAATCCAGTGACAAAACTTGTTGCCCGCGATTTAAAAATAATTGTCACAAATAAAAAATAATTATTTATGAACCAACCATAAATTAAATACAAAGTCATAATTGAATAAAAATACTCAACAACAACCTTTTGCCCTATTCCCAATTGATAATATGCGAGCAAAAGAAAATTTATGAACCCAAGCACAAAACAATACAAAATATTTGCAAGAACTTTCGATAATAAAATTTCCGTACGAGTTTTTGGTGAAGTAAGTAAAAAAGTTGTCGTCCCAAATCTAAATTCTTCCGCTAAAATTGTTACAGCTTGAAATATTATAACGAACTGTACAATTGGCCTAAAAATTAAATCCACAGCAAATACATTTTTTTCCGCACCTGGCACTTTAATTATTTGATCGATGATAATGAAAAAAGTTAGCGACATTATGCCTAAATAAATATATGTACTTTTTTTGGCAAAAATTTTTTTAAACTCGAGCCATGCCAATTTAAATATATCAAACAATTTTACTTCCTCCCGTTAAATCGTAAAATTTTTCTTCCAAGGTTTCACGTACCTCATAGACGCTAGTAAAATTAATATCTTTAAGGACAACATCTTTAATAAATGGTGCAAGATTTTCTTTTTGTAATCGAATTTTTATAATATTATCCGTTATATCTTCAATAACAATATTTTTTTTCTTGAGCAGGCTTACGAATTCATCAAGTTCATTTGTCTCAAAAGCAAAAATTGTATCCTCAACCGTTTTCTCATTCATATCTAATATTTCCATTACAGAACCTTTTTTCAAAACAACAACACGATTACAAATTTTTTCAATTTCAGAAAGCGTATGACTCGAAATTAAAATTGAAACTTTTTTCTCAGTGGCCAACTTCACCAAATATTGACGAATAATTTTTACACCATTTGGGTCCAAACTATTTGTTGGCTCGTCAAGTATTAACAACTTTGGATTGCCAAGAAATGCTTGTGCTAATCCCAACCGTTGCGTCATTCCCAATGAATAAGTTTTTACTTTTTTTTGAATTGCTGATGAAAGTCCCGTTAATGTAATTATTTCACTCAATTTTTTTCTGTCAAGTTTACCATTCATCGCCGCAAAAAATTTTAAATTTTGATAGCCCGACATGTATGGATAAAATTTTGGCGTTTCAATCATACAGCCAAATAATCGATTACCTTTGTCAATAGTTTTTGAATCGACATTACAAACGATTTTGCCATCAAAATTTCTAATTAATCCGACAATCGTACGCATCAAAGTAGTTTTACCGGCGCCATTTGGGCCAACCAAACCCAAAATTTCGCCCTCATTCAAATCGAAACTAACATTATTCAGAGCGAATTGTTTTTGAAATTTTTTAGTAACAGCTGCAACTTTCATAATCTCACTCATAAAATTAACCTCACAATAAAAATTTGTAAATATTATAGCACAAAAAATGCGGCGGGAAATTTACGTTATTTCCACGCCGCTATAATAATGCTGTAAAATTTGTTTGTAGTCGTAACCACGTTGTGCCATAAAATTTGCACCATATTGACTCATACCACTGCCATGCCCATAACCTTTTGTAACAAAAATGATATTTGCACCATCTTTTTTGAAAGTAAAATTCGTTGAGCGCAAACCTAATAGCATTCGAATTTCCATCGCATTTATATTTTTGTCGCATATATTTATATTTTTTATGTAACCAGCTTTTGACCTTTGCGCAATAATAAATTTGTCAAAAAATTTTTCCGCCGTAAGATTCGTTTTGTAACGATTATTTATCAATTTGATTACATTTTTTAATGGAATTTTTTTTTCGACTTGAAAGTTTGGCGCATTTTCATCATCATGACTATCAACACTTTTCAGATATGGGTATGAACGCTGCCAAACATTTTCGGAATTTTCCGTAAGGCCAGCGCTTGTGGAATGGAAAACAGCTTCTATAATTTCGCCATTATATTTGATAGTTTGACCTTTGGTTGAGTCGACGGCATCACAAATTTTTTTATAATTTTTTTCAAAATCTGCGCCCCATTTTTTTTTCATATCATCAACAGAAATGTAAGCTTGATACAAATTTTTATAATCCACACCGTCATAATTTCTTATAGCATAAGTTCGTGCGGCAACAGCTTGCGCCTTTAATGCTTCCAATTCAAAACTTATTGGCATTTCTGCCGCAACTACACATTTTATATAATCTTCAAGAATATTTGACGTTTGTTCGAATTCTATATCATTAATTACAGTTTCATTAACAATTGGTTTTTTCGAGCCACAACAAAAATTAATTGTGCACGGAATGAAAAAAACGGACAAAATCATTGCAAAAAAAATCTTATACAAAAACATACGCCACGCTTTTATTTTTGTATAAGATTATGCACAAAAAAATTTTTTTAGACCAATCATTTTGACAAAATCGAAATTATTTTTTTACCCATCGGCATCAATTTTAAATCTTCTTGCCTTATTCCTTTCATAAAATAAAGCACAAAAAAATAAATAATTATGCCGACAAACATTACAAACAGTAACGCAAAAGTATTACTGTGTGTCAATGAATAAATTAAATTGTAACCAAAATAGCAACTTAATCCCATAATCATTGAAGCCGCCAACGGTTTAACGAGCGCACCAATAATATCCGGTAAAGTTTTTATTGCATGAGTCAGCATCGCTAAATCTATCAGCGACGCAACAAAATAACAAGCAATCGTACTTATAACCGCACCTAAAACATTTATTCGTGGATTCGAAATCAAAACGTAATTAAGCGGAATTTTTGCAAGCGCACCGAAAAATGCCGCTATCGCTGGAGTTTTAACGCGCCCAATTCCCTGCAATATTCCGGTTGAAACTTGTGCTAACGCGAGAAAAATTATACTAATTGAGCCAACAATCAATAAATTACCGCCACCGGGATATGATGGGAAAAGCAAAAGCAAAATCTGATGACCTAAAACACCAATTCCAACCGCCGCTGGTATTGACAAAATCATTGTCAATCGCAATGCCGTATCAATTTTATTTTTTACCGCGTCCATATTTTTTAACACAAATGACTCCGCAATATTTGGAACAATAGCCGTCGCAACCGAAGTCGCAATTGAAACAGGCAATGTCGTCAAAACAACATATTTGCCGGTAAGCTGACCATACAAAATATCAGCTTCATGCTCCGTAAAATTTCCATTAGCTGTCAAACAAGTCATAACCATCTTCATATCTATCAAGTTTGTTACGCTAAAAATAGCAGTGCCAATAATAATAGGTACTGCCGTTTTTATAAGCTCAAACGAAATTTTTTTGACACTTTCATCGCCATTTGATAAATCACTTTGACAATCCATCAAAATATTTTGACGCTGTAAATAATAAATCAAAACAATGACAATTAAACCAACAAACGCACCAATTCCCGTTCCAACTGTTCCACCCGCTGCTCCTAATTCCACACTTTTTTTCACTAAAATAAAAGCCATCAATACGCTAAAGAACGCATTAAAAATTTGTTCAATGACTTGTGAAATTGCAGTCGGTACCGTATTTTTTAAACCTTGAAAGTATCCTCGAAACACGGCGGCAATTGCAACAATAAAAACAGTTGGCGATAGTGTAACAATTGCATAAAAACTTTTTGGGCTACCAATCATATTTGAAAATTGGCGCGCACCGAAACCAATTAATAATGACGCAAAAAATCCAACTGTTGCCGCAATTATGAGTGAAACTTTAAAAACCAAATGTGCATTTTTATACTCATGCTTGGCTATTCGCTCAGAAACCATTTTAGAAATTGCCGCCGGCAATCCTGCGGACGACATTATCAAAAAAAAAGTATAGAGATAATAACCAGCGCTATAAATTCCGTTGCCCTCATCGCCAATTAATTTCGTAAGCGGTAAGCGATACAAAAAACCGATAAAACGAACGAGCAAGCTGGATATAGCTAATATAGCAGCTTGCCGTACGAAAGAATTTTTTTCAGCCATAATAAACGCTCCTATTTTTGACGCATGCGAATTTTGGGATCTAAAATTTTTTTCCGCAAACGCAAATTTTTCGGCGTTACCTCTATTAATTCATCATCATTGATAAAATCTAAAGCTTGTTCAAGCGTAAATTCGATAGGTGGCGTCAAAATTAATGATTCATCCGAACCAGACGCCCGCATATTTGTCAATTGCTTTTTCTTACAAACATTTACATCGATATCACCAAGCCGATTATTTTTTCCAACAACCATTCCGCGATAAACTTTATCACCCGGTTTAACAAACAATTCGCCACGTTCTTGTGCATTAAACAATCCATAAGCAACAGCTACACCTGTTTCAAAAGCAACCAATGAGCCATAACTACGACTGATAATTTCACCTTTGAACGGCTGAAAATTATCAAAAAAATTATTCAATACACCATTGCCGTGCGTGTCTTTTATAAATTCACTGCGATAACCAATCAATCCACGAGCAGGTACAGAAAATTTCAAGCGCACAAAATTTTCACGTAAATGGTCAAATGAAATCATCTCGCCTTTGCGAATTCCAAGCTTAGAAATTACCGAACCAGAAAACTCTTCAGGCACATCAATTGTAACAATTTCCATCGGCTCATTTAATTTGCCATCAATGTTGCGAAACAAAACTTGCGGCTTGGAAATCTGAAACTCATAACCTTCACGCCGCATCGTTTCAATCAAAACTGATAAATGCAATTCGCCGCGCCCGGAAACTTTAAAAACATCTGTCGAATCAGTTTCATCAACGCGTAAACTTACATTCGTATTCAATTCTTTTTTTAATCTATTATACAAATGCCGACTCGTAACAAATTTCCCTTCCTGCCCCGCAAACGGACTATCATTCACAGAAAAATTTACAGAAATTGTCGGCTCAGAAATTTTACTAAATTCGAGTGGTGCAACATCATCCGGCGAACAAATTGTATCACCAATTTTTATATTCGTAATGCCTGAGACAGCAACAATATCGCCAAATTCCGCGTGTTCAATATTTTTTTTCTCAAGACCATTGAAAGTATAAAGACTAGTAATTTTTGCCGACTTTGGCGCGTCAAGCGAATGCATATTGACAATTACAACTTCATCGTTAATTTTTATTGCACCGCTCTCAATTTTACCAATCCCAATTCGCCCAACATAATCATTATAATCCAAAGCTGAAATCAATAAACGCAAACAATCCTGCTCCGAAGTAGGCGCAGGAATAAAATTTACAATTGTTTCAAACAAATCTGTCATATCATCTTTAACTTCGTCAATGTAAGCAAATCCATTTTTTGCAGAAGCATAAACAACCGGAAAATCTAATTGTTCATCCGATGCCCCAAGCTCCATAAACAATTCCAAAATTTCATCTATAACATCTTTTGCGCGCTGATCTGGCCTGTCCACTTTATTTATACAAACAATAACCGGTAAATTTAATTGCAACGCATTTTGTAAAACGAAACGTGTCTGCGGCATAACGCCTTCAAAAGCGTCTACCAGCAAAACCACGCCATTAACCATTTTTAAAACGCGTTCAACTTCACCACCGAAATCGGCATGACCGGGCGTATCCACAATATTTATTTTAATACCATTGTAATTTATAGCGGTATTTTTTGACAAAATAGTTATACCGCGCTCACGTTCCAAATCGTTTGAATCCATAATTCTTTCGGGAACATATTGATTATCACGAAAAGCGCCGCTTTGCTTAAGCAATTGATCAACCAAAGTTGTTTTACCGTGGTCAACATGTGCAACAATAGCGACATTTCGAATATCTTTTCTTATTTTCATAAAATCACTCTTTTATTGGTTACGTTTTTTTTGCAGAAAAATTGGAATATCAAAGGACATTTCTCCATCATTAAAATCTGATTTAAAATTTGTATTATCAATAAATTTTGACGTTTCAGCTTTAGAAAAAGTAATTGGCGAAGATGAAATTGAATCATTTTCAAGTCCTGTTGCTATTACTGTTACAATTACTTCATCCTTCAAATCTTCATTAATTGTTGTACCAAAAATAATTTCGGCATCCGGGTCAATTGCATCAGCAATAATATTTGCCGCAACATCTGTATCGAACAATCCAAGATTTAAATCCCCAGCAATACTTATCAACACGCTCTTTGCACCATTAATAGAAGTCTCCAAAAGTGGACTTCTAATAGCCATTTCAGCCGCAGTTTCTGTTTTGTTTTTTCCTGATGCACGTCCAACACCCATATGCGCAATACCTTTGTTGCTCATAATTGTCCGAACATCAGCAAAATCAAGATTAATCATACCCGGCTTAGAAATTAAATCACTTATACCTTGCACTCCTTGTCTTAAAACTTCGTCAGCTTTTTTGAAAGAGTCAACAAGTGAAGTATCTTTATCAATAACTTCTAACAATCTTTGATTTGGAATAACAACGAGCGTATCAACATTTTTCTTTAATTCTTCAATTCCCTCAACTGCATTGCGCATACGTTTTTTACCTTCAAAGTTAAAAGGTTTAGTAACAACGCCAACAGTTAATATGCCTTGCTCACGCGCCAATGCAGCAATCACAGGAGCAGCTCCAGTTCCAGTTCCGCCACCCATTCCTGCCGTAATAAATAACATATCAGCACCGGTAATAGCATTTGTAACTTCTTCTGAACTTTCTTCAGCAGCTTTCCTGCCGATTTCAGGTTTACCGCCAGCTCCAAGTCCACGCGTAAGTTTATTGCCAAGTTGAATTTTTACAGGTGCTTTGGAAGAATTCAAAGCTTGATTGTCAGTATTAACGCTAATGAATTCAATTGATTTAACATTATCGGCAATCATTCGATTGACAGCATTATTACCGCCACCGCCAACGCCAATAACTACAATTTTTGCATTTCCATTATCTACGAATTCTTTGGGCTCTTTTGCGCACAAAATAAAAACCTCCTCATATAACAAATTTATTATAACACAAAAAAACAATAAAAAAGCAAAAATTTTTATGTAATAAATTTAAAAACCGGAGCAAGATTTTTATTATTTAAATACAAGATACCGGGTTTATTTAAATAATCGGAACCGCTTTCCAAAATAGATTTAACAAGTGCAATTTTTTGTGGCGCATCATCCATATTGCCAAAATGGATATCAATATCTTTTACATACAAACAAATATTATTACGGTCGGAAAAATCAATGACTAAATTATTTTGCGGAAAATCATTTTCTAAAATAAATTTTGACAATTGCAAAGCGGAATCAATTAAAAATTTATCATCAATATTTAAAATTTGACCAAGTGTAAAAGAATCAAAATTTAATCCTAAAACAATTGGGAAATTTTTATCACAGGCTTTTGAAATTTCAATAATTCTTGCTTCATTGTCAATAAGTATATATGAATCATTTAAATATTTCACGTAGCAAATAGGGACTCTTTCGACAATATTAACAGAAATTTTATTTGGCAGCAAATAATTTATTTTTGCCGTGTTAATGAAATAGTTAGTGCGCAATTTTTTTTGAGCGGCAAATTTATTAAAAAGGAAAATATTTTCACCCGTATTAAAGTTAATTAAATCGGAAACTTGTTTTTCAGTAACAAAATTATTTCCGGTTACAATTAATTCATCGATACAAAATATGGGTAAAAATAAAGTAACTAATGAAGCAAAACAAATAATGGCTAAAGCAAAATATTTTTTCATAAGTAAAAACATCCTAAAAAAATATACGGATAACAGGACTTGAACCTGCACGGATTTTTATATCCATTAGAACCTGAATCTAACGCGTCTACCAATTCCGCCATATCCGTTTACGAATTTATTATTACATCATTCCAAAAAAAAATCAATGTATTCCAAAAATGTTTTTTACTCTAAAAAAAGTCAAGTGTTTCTAGCGCCATAAAAAATTTCTGAATAGATAAATGTACAAAAAAAAATTCGCTTATGCGAATTTTTATTTTTTGTAGCAGTATTTTAAAAAAATTGTTGCACAAAATAAATTTAATGATTTTTATGCCAATTCCATGCACTCGAAATAATTTTTTCGGGCGTACAAAATTTTGGCTGCCAACCAAGTTCATTTTTAATTTTTTCTGACGACGCAATTAAAATTGCGGGATCACCTACACGTCGTGGCGCAATCTCATAATTTATTTTTTTACCCGTTACAATTTCTGCCGCCTTTACTATTTCCATGACACTCAAACCTTTATTATTACCAAGATTATAAATTTTGCTTTGGTCGGATAATTTTTCGAGCGCCAAAATGTGAGCAGCCGCAAGATCCGTGACGTGTATGTAATCTCGTATGCAAGTTCCATCTGGTGTCGGATAATCATTGCCAAAAATTTTTATCGTTTTATTATCGCGCACGGCTTTTAAAATAATCGGAATCAAATGCGTTTCAGGATTATGTGCTTCACCAATCTGACCACTTTCGTCCGCACCAGCAACATTAAAATATCTGAGCGCAACATATTTTATGCCGTAAGCTTTGTCAAACCAATGCAACATTTTTTCAATTGTAATTTTTGTTTCGCCATATGGATTAATTGGATTAACAGGATTGTCTTCCGTAATCGGAATTGATTGTGGCTCACCATAAACTGCTGCCGTCGATGAAAAAATTATTTTCTTGACATTATTTTTTCGCAATGAATTGAGAAGTGAAAAAGTTGCAAGCACATTGTTGTCATAATATTTTGCCGGATTAATCATACTTTCGCCAACTAATGAGAACGCAGCAAAATGTACGACGGAATCAATTTTTTCGTCATGAATAATTTTTTCCACAAGCTTTTCGTCACGAATATCACCTTCGTAAAATCGTGCGTCTTTTTGTAAAAATTCTTTGTGTCCATTAGAAAGATTGTCAATGACAACGATATCATAATTCTTTTTGATAAGCTCTAAAACCACATGACTACCGATGTAACCGGCACCGCCACAAATTAATATCGACATTTTATCACCTTTTTTTACATTTTTATTAAATTTTGTCTTGCAACCGCTTTGTAATTATAGTATAATAAATAAATAAAAGAAAATTTCTGTCATATTTCAGTTTTTTTACGCACAGGAGGTGTATTTTATGCCACTTGATGATTTAACAGAACAACAAAGTAACACCGAAAATAATACTGAAAAATTTGATAATCATACCGAGAAATTTGATGCACATTCTGAAAGATTTGATACACATTCTGAAAGATTTGATACACATTCTGAAAAATTTGACGCACATATTGAAAAATTTGATATACAAACAGAAAAAATTAATATTTCTGACGAACATAATGAAAAAATTGATATCCCAATACATGAAGTTCCTATACTTTCTGATAACTATCAAGATTTTTCACCAAAAATTTATACTAATGAAGAACTTGATAATTATACGCAAAAAATTAATTACTATACGAAAAAAAGAATGGATTATGTATTAAAGGAAGCATATCAAAAAAATTATGAACGTTATTTGGAAGAAAAATATTTAGAAGATTCAATGGAAGCAGAAAAACAAAAACAACGCATAAAAAAAGAAACTATAATTCTTTACATGATGCAAAAAATAAAAGAAATGCAGGGTGGTATTCCAGCAACTCCTGAACAAATTCAAAAATTAATAAAAAATTTAGAAACAGCTATGGGTACATTAAAATCAATTTTAAATTTAATTGCCAATCCTCATTTTAAAAAATTATTAAAAAAAGGTTTTAAGCTTATAAAAAAATTTAATAAACACTTAAGAAATAATGATATAATTTTAACAGAAAATGATTACCGAGATATTGTAGAGAAAAGTTTAAAACTTATATCAGAAACTGAAAGATTTCGTAATTCTGATAGTGTTACCAATTTAAAGAAATCATTTTGCATTTTAGTTAATTCAATGATTACGCTCAATGAAAGAATGTTAATGTTAGCAAATCAAGAAAGAACATCATTACAGCAAAAATTTGAAGGTTTACGTTCAAAAACTTTTGAACCTGTTCCACCAATGGAAGAAAAAACATTTGTAAAAACTTTTGCGTCAGGAGAAATACCACCACAAGAATTTGAAAGTGAAGACATGCAACGAAAAAATTCCTAATTGCACAAAAGATTATGAAGTGATTCTTCAAAACGAATTTTTTTATTCGTTAAGAGAATCTCTTTTTTTTGTCCCAAAATAATTATTTTTGCATCTTGACTCATTTGAGTATTTAAATTTTTTATTTCTGAATCAAATTCCTGTTCATCAATCGCAAATTTTAACTGTGAAAAATTTTTCAAATGATAGTCCAAAAGATTGAACAAAATTTCATAATCAAATAATTTTTCTGGATGGAAGCCACCAATAAGCAAATCAAAATTTTTATTTTGTATCGCAATCTTATATTCATCAAAATTTTTTTTATCAACAACTGAATTAATTCCGTAATCTGTCAAAGTTTTTTTAATTAATTCTGCCGTTTTTACTCGCTGAGAATTTTCAGCGTTTACCAAAATTTTTAAATTCACCGAGCCAACATATTCAGATATAATTTCTTTTGCTTGCTCGAGATCAACTTTTTCAATCTCTGTTTTAAAAATTGAATTAGCAAGCATACAGCCATAAATTTCTGTTTTTATTTTATCCAGCGGCAAAATATTCAAAATCATATTATGTAATGGCTTAATGTTAAACAAATTGTTCGTTGGATTAAAAAAAATAAATTCCAAATCATTTGTCTTGTAAAAAATTTTATCTGAATCATTACGAAATTTCCGTATTTCATTGCTATCCGTAAATATTATGTCAATTATTTTTTGATTGAACGCACTCATATTTGTTTCTTTGTCCGGAATTATTAACACATTTATGTTTTTAAATTCTGGTGCGATGCCAAAATATTTTTCATTTTTTTCGAGCGTCAAATCTTTCATACGACTATACGATGAAAATTTATACGGACCATCTGTAATAATTTGCGCAGGATTGCTGATTTCGTTTTCAAAATTTTTTTTCGGTATCACTGGAAAATTTAAATTATAAACGGAAACATAACCGCTGTCTTTGAATTTAATGTCCAATTCATGCGGCAATTTTTTTTTATACGAAATTACGTCGTCAAGTTTATAAAGCGATTCAAACGATTTTATTTGCTCAATTGAAAATATAACGTCGTCCGCATTTAAATTTGTTCCATCACTCCAAAAAATATCTTCACGAAGTTTTACCGTTGCATTATAATTTTCGTCAAAAGTTATTTGCTCAACAAGATTATTCACAGGGCAACGTGCTTCGTCAAATTTTATTAACGGTTCAAATGCTAATCGTAAAATTTTGTCGACACTTTCATCATTATTTTGTAAAGGATTAAACGTTTTTGGAATCGCCATTGATAAAATTAAAGTATCATTTACTGATTCATTATTAATTTGTGTTGACTGTTCATCAATTTGATTTGCCATTTCATTTTTACAACCGCACAAAATAAAAATCAAAGAAAAAAGTAAAATTTTCTTGAACATTATGTTCACCTTTTGTCAAAAACACTAAACAAAAAATCATATATTTTTTTGTAACGTACAACTTTTTTCAAATAATCACGTGTTTCTTTAAACGGGATATATGATAATTTTTTTCCGTCCAGCGAATATTTTTGCAGCCATTTTGTAACGTTTCCACTCCCCGCATTATACGCACAAACTGCGAGCGTAAAACTGTCAAATTGTTTGAAAAGCTTTTCGATATACCAACAACCAATTTGTATATTTATTTGCGGGTCAAAAATTTGCTCATAACTATAATTTTGCAAACCAATTTCTTTTGCCGCCCAATCAGCTGTCGATTTACTTAGCTGCATTAAACCGCGTGCACCTTTATTTGAAATTGCTGTCGCTTTAAATTTGCTTTCAGCATGAATAATCGCAAGAATCAGTGTCGTCTCTACATTATATTGCGCCGAATATTTTTTAATTATCGCCAAATGTTCACGTGGGAAAAATAAATTTATCGCGCCCCATAAAAATGCAAACAGGAATAAAATTCGAAAAAATCTTTTGCACCATCTCAAATTTATTACACAAAACATGCCAATATTTTTTCTACTTCGTTTTGTAATTCTTCTCGCCCACCATTATTAACAATAATTTTATCAGCGTGATGCTTAGCGTCCTCAAACGATAATTGATATTTCAATCGATTTTCAATATCTTTTTGTGAGAGATTATCACGCTGCATCAATCTTTTTATTTTTACATTGTCATCCGCAAAAATTAGCCATGTTTCATCACATATTTTATTTAGCTGCGTTTCAATTAATAGCGGCGCTTCAATCACGATATATTTATAATTTTCCTGTTCAAAATAAAATGCTTTTATCTCATTTATAATTGCTTTTATGATATGTGGATGAGTTATCTCATTTAATTTTTGCAATTGTGTCGAGTCGTTAAAAACTTTTTCGGCTAATTTTTTTCTATCAATTTCAAAGCTATTATCTTGCAAAATATCCACGCCAAAATTTTTTATCAATTCTGTATATACGGGCGAGAGCGACATAATAATTTCATGAGAGATTTTATCAGCCGATATTAAATATCCACCGAACGATTTTAAAATTTCACAGACAGTAGATTTTCCACTACCAATATTTCCGGTCACACCGATAATTTTAATTTGATTATTAATTTTAATCACGCCCTATAAATATTTTTTTATTAAATTCAATGCACATCGACGATGACTTATTTTATTTTTTAGTGGCGCTGACATCTCACCGATTGTCATTTTATATTCAGGCACATAAAAAATTGGGTCGTATCCAAATCCGCCATCACCACAAATTTTATCCGCAATAAAACCATTTAAGTAACCATGTTCAATAAATTTACGTGAATCAGGAAAAACTAAAGCGATAGCACTAACGAATCTAGCAGTACGGTCGCGTGCATCATTCATCATTTTTAAAATTTCATTACATTTTTCAGTGTACGATGCATTTTGTAAAAATCTTGCCGAAAAAATACCGGGTGCGCCATTTAAAAAATTTATTTCGAGGCCAGAGTCATCAGCCAATGTAATACAACCAGTCTTTTGCATAACAGCGGTAGCTTTTTTTAATGCATTTTGTGCGAAAGTTTGACCATCTTCTACGATTTGTGGGTCCATCGCAAAAATTTCGTGCTCAGATAATATTTCACGTACTTCACGTAATTTATCAGCATTACCACTAGCAAAAAATATTTTCATATCCAAAATTCCTTTTCATTTTTTACTGAAATTATATATTATTTCAATGCAAAATTATACATTTTTGTTTTACGAAAAATTTTGTGATATGATTATCAAAAATAAAAAAGGTGATTTTTTTATGTTCAGTACTGATATCGGAATTGATCTTGGAACTGCTAGCGTTTTAGTCTACGTCAAAGGTCAAGGTATTATCTTACAAGAACCTTCTGTCGTCGCTATCGATAATAGTTCCAAAAATGTTATGGCTGTCGGTGAGGAAGCTAAATTAATGCTCGGTCGTACTCCCGGTAATATTACTGCTGTCCGTCCATTACGTGAAGGCGTAATCTCAGATTATGATGTTACCGAAAAAATGCTTAAATATTTTATAAAAAAAGCTGTCGGTAAAAATTTATTTATCAAACCACGAATATCTGTTTGCGTCCCAAGCAGTGTTACCGAAGTTGAGAGACGAGCTGTCGAAGATGCAACTCGTCAAGCTGGCGCACGTCAAGTTTATATAATTGAAGAACCAATAGCTGCCGCTATCGGTGCCGGCATTGATATTTCACGCGCTTGTGGAAGCATGATTGTTGATATCGGCGGCGGTACAACCGATATCGCTGTTATTTCTTTAGGCGGCGCCGTCGTAAGCACATCGATTAAAGTTGCGGGCGATAATTTTGACGAAGCCATCACACGTTACATGAGAAAACAACATAATTTATTAGTTGGTGAACGCACTGCTGAAAGTTTAAAAATAAATATTGGTACAGCATTTGAACGACCGGAAGTAACTTCAATGGATGTAAGAGGTCGCAATCTTATTACGGGCTTACCAAAAACAATTACTGTTACGTCGGAAGAAATGTTATTTGCATTAAGTGAATCTGTTTCAAGCGTTGTGGAAGCAGTTCATTATGTTTTAGAAAAAACGCCGCCCGAATTATCATCAGATATTTCTGACCGTGGAATAGTTATGACGGGTGGTGGAAGTTTACTTTACGGACTCGATAAATTAATTACGAATCGGACGGGAATTGAAACAACAATTGCGGAGAATGCAGTTTCATGTGTAGCAATTGGCACAGGAAAATATATCGAATTTATTGCCACACATAAATAAATTTCTACAAAAAATATTTTTTGTGTAAAAAAAATTAATGCGTACTAAAAATATTCTTGATAAAAAATAATTCGTAGGAAAATAATTTGTACTAATCAAAAAATAATCCTCATATATTGTTTAAAAACAATGGGAGGATTATTTTTTTATGGACAATATTTATAAAGATATAAGTGAACGGACTCAGGGTGATATCTATATCGGTGTGGTCGGCCCCGTCCGTACTGGTAAATCAACTTTTATTAAACGTTTTATGGACTTACTTGTTATCCCAAATATTGATAATGATTATATAAAAGAACGAACTAAAGATGAATTACCGCAAAGTGCTGCCGGTAAAACTATTATGACTACTGAGCCTAAATTTATTCCTAATGAGGCTATCGAAATTAATCTTAATGAAAATATCCATTTCAAAATGCGTATGATTGATTGCGTCGGCTATCTAATTCCTGGCGTATCCGGTCATATGGATGGCGATAATCCACGTATGATAAATACGCCATGGTCCGATGAAAAAATTCCATTCATTGATGCGGCTCAAATCGGTACGCGAAAAGTTATAACTGAACATTCTACAATTGGAATTGTTATCACAACTGACGGTAGTATCACTGATATTTCACGTGAAAATTATATTGATGCTGAAGCTCGAATCGTTAAGGAATTAAAAAATATCAATAAACCATTTGTAATGCTATTAAATACGACAAAACCATATGCGCCTGAAACTGAAAACTTACGTCAAGAATTATCGACGCAATATAATATACCAGTCATTTGTGTGAATTGTGCACAATTAAAAACTGAAGATATTAACAATATAATTGAGAAACTTTTGTACGAATTCCCACTCAAAGAAATAAAAATAAAATTTCCAAAATGGCTTGAGACACTTGAAACAAATCATTGGCTCAAACAAAATATGATTATGCTCATAAAAAATACGTTTGAGAAAATATCAAAGCTACGCGAAATAAAAAATTGTATAGAAAAAATTGAGGAAAATGAACTCGTTAAAAAAAGTTTTATTGAAAATATAATGTTGGGTGAAGGTTCCGTTACAATCGAAATTACTGTCGATAATGATTTGTATTTTAAAATTTTGAGTGAGACAACCGCGATGGAAATTCACGGTGAACATGAATTAATTTCAACTATAAAAATTTTGTCGGAAGCGAAAAAAGAATACGACAAAATAAAATATGCACTTGAAGAAGTAAAACATAAAGGCTACGGAATTGTTACGCCTGCATTAGATGAAATGACGCTCGAAAATCCTGTGATAATAAAGCATGGCTCAAAGTTCGGTGTGAAATTTAAAGCCAAAGCCCCGAGCATTCATTTAATTCGTGCGGATATAGAAACTGAAATTGCACCAATCGTTGGCAGTCAGCAACAAAGTGAAGAATTGATAGCAAATTTAAACAATGAAATGGCAAACGACCCAAATAAAATTTGGGAGTTAAATATGTTTGGCAAATCAATGTATGATTTAATCAAAGATGGTTTACAAAGTAAACTTTATAATATTCCCGAAGACGCACAACAAAAATTACAAGAAACTTTACAAAAAATAATTAACGAAGGAAGCGGCGGATTGATTTGTATCATTCTATAATTTTGTGCTAAAAAAAATATGGCAAAAAAATAATACAGCCAATTATCAAAGCACAAACTGCTGCGAAAAATACTGAAAGTGAAGCGACATCCTTAGCAATTTTTGCGACAGGATGTATTTTTTTTACCGCAGCATAAATCGACGGTTTGCTCAATTGCCGTATTAAAAAGTTCGGCACAGATGACAAAAAATATTGCGAAAGTAACCACACAAAATTTTATTGGCGGTAAATTTAAAAATAAACTAAGTGCGAAAACGAATATGCCAATTGCAAAATGGATTTTCAAATTTCGTTCGCATTTTAAAATATAAATGAAGCCGTCAAACATGTTTTTCAAACTCTCAGCAAAATTTTTATTTTTCATCTTTCAAGTCCAACCTTTTCCAAAATTAAATCTTGCTTTGCAAACATAATTTTTTCGTCCTCTGGTGAAATATGGTCGTAACCAAGTAAATGTAAAATTCCGTGCGCCGTTAAAAATCCAATCTCACGTTCCGCGCTGTGCATATATTCAGCAGCTTGTGAAAAAACTTTGTCAATACAAATAACAATATCACCGAGCAAAATATTTTCCTGCGTCAAAATATTTTTATCGCACGTGTTAAAATCAATGATAGGAAAAGATAATACGTCCGTAGTTTTATCGATACCACGAAATTTTTTATTCAACTGTCGCATCTTTTCGTCATGCACAATTAAAACACTTACTTGTGGTTCCGCAGAAACATTTTCAATCTTCAGCGCCGTATCTATAACGTTGTAAATTATTTTTTCGTACTTAAAATCTGAAACTTCATTTGCATCTATCAATATATTCATATTTATTCTCCAAAAATTTTTTTTGAAAAAATTTTAAGCTTAAATAGATAATTTGTCAAATAAAAAAGGTGATAGCGGTGAAAAACATTTTACTAATCGGTATGCCCGGTAGTGGTAAATCATCTGTTGCAAAAATTTTCGCTCAAAAATTTTCCTACAATTTAATTGATACTGATGACGAAATTGAAAAGGCCACCAACAAAAATATCCCCGCTATTTTTAATGAATGCGGGGAAAAATATTTTCGACAATGCGAGCACAATGTTATTAAAAAAATTGCCGCCAATCAAAAATTTATAATTGCATTGGGCGGCGGTTGTATTACTTTCAAAAAAAATTTGCTACTGATAAAAAATCTTGGCCGCGTCGTATATTTATTTTGCCGGCCAAATCAAATCTATAAAAATTTAGACTACGCACGTCCATTAGTTAAAAAAAATTTGTCAGATATAAATATCTTGTACCAAAAACGTTATCAAATTTATTTGAATTGCTGTGACTACATCTTGAATTGTAATAACCTCTCACTCGATTTAATTGCTGAAAAATTATTTACCGTTAAATAAATTTTTGATTTGTACTTGACAGATTTTTTTTTACGTGCTAAAATGAAAAGGTTGGCTCAATAGCTCAGTTGGTTAGAGCGCTGGCCTGTCACGCCAGAGGTCGAGGGTTCAAGTCCCTTTTGAGTCGCCATTAGGGTGTATAGCTCAGCTGGGAGAGCATCTGCCTTACAAGCAGAGGGTCATAGGTTCGAGCCCTATTACACCCACTTTTTTTTATTTTGTACGCGTAGCTCAGCTGGATAGAGCGTCTGACTACGGATCAGAAGGTCGAGGGTTCGAATCCTTTCGCGTACGTGTTGTTGTTTCATTTTCTCCTAAAATATATTTTCGGTGGAACTTTGTTCCATCGTTTTTTTTGTACAAATTTTAATTTGATTTTCTATAAAATATCCGTGACAAAATAAAAAAAATTATTATTCTAAATAAAAATGGAATTGCATATAAAAATGCAATTGTCGGCGGAGCACTGCATTCCACACATAATTTTAGTACGCAATAATTATAACTAACTACTGCGCACATTACGTCAGATAAAATAATAGCAATTGCCATACATATTCGAGCTAACATTTTAAATTTATTCATTTGATTTCTCCTTTATAAATTATATTCATCAATGTCAAACCTTGAGGCGGCGCCGTTTTGCATTTAGAATTTCTTTTTTTGTCAGCAATTATTTTTTTAATGTCTGCCAAATTTATTTTACCGATTCCAACATCGACAATTGTTGCAACAATTATTCGTACCATATTGTACAAAAATCCATCAGCAGTAATTTCAAACGTAATAAAATTTTCATCGAACGTAACAGAAAAATCGTAAATAGTTCTTATTGTAGATTTTACAGATGAACCACTGGCACAAAAACTTGCAAAATCTTGAGTGCCAATAAAAATTTTTGTTGCGTCAATCATATTTTGTTTGTCCAATTTATTTTTCACATACCAGCAATAATTTCTATATTGCGGAATCGGGAATTGTGCGTTTAAAATTTTATATTGGTAAGTTTTTTTTGACACATCGTAACGCGCATGAAAATTTTCATCAACAATTTTTGCATCTGTTATGACAATATCGTTTGGCAAAAAATTATTTATTACGAACGGAAATTTTTCCGGCGGTATACTGCAATAATCGATATTGAATATTGCTTTTTGAGCAAGTGCGTGAACTTTTGAATCGGTGCGACTGGCACCGATTATTTTTATATTTTTTTTTAGTAGCAATGAAATTTTTTCTTCGACAATTTGTTGCACAGTTATTACATTTTTTTGGCGCTGCCATCCAAAATAATTTGTTCCATCGTAAGAAATTGTTAATAGAATTTTCATGTATGTCCTCCTTAAATTTATCGTTGTAAAATATTTTTCACATAAAATAAAAAAAACAATTGCGTAACATTTTATAAATATATTGCATAATTATTAAGTAAATGTTAATATAATATAAGTAAAAAATGCTAAGGAGTGTAATTTATGTTTAAAAAAATTTTCTTGCTGTTTGGCTTATTATTTCTCATTTTCTTATTTAGCAGTAAAGCCGAAGCTTTAAACTATAAAAATATTTCCGTCATCGATAACGGAATTATTACAAATTTTTCAACTGATTCCGAAACCGTTAAAGAATTCTTTACTCAAAATAATATTTTTATCTCTAAAAATGATTTCGTAAATAAAAAAATGAATGAACAAATTTTCAATGGAATGAATATCGAAATCGAACGCCCTTTCATCTTAAAAGTTTTCGTTGACGATAAAGAAAAAATTTTTAATGTCAAGTTCAATGATACCGTAAACGATTTCCTAAAAGTTTTGCAAAAAGAATTTGATAAGGAATTTACATGCGCACAAGATAATGATTTTAAATTACGAAATTGCCACGAATTAAAATTTTATTCACAGCATACCGAATTAGTTGAAAAAACCGAAATAATTCCGTTCGAAACTAAAATTATTTATTCCGATAAATTATTTGAAAATGTTGAACAAGTTGTACAAAATGGTATCAACGGTGAAAAATTAATTACCGAAGAAATAATTTTTAGTGGTAACGATGAAATTTCACGTACCAAAAACGAAATAATAATTAAAAAACCAATCGAAAAAATAATTACTAGAGGAATTTGTAAAAATGTTTTGATAATGAACGCAAGTGCATATACCGCCGGTTTTGAAAGCACAGGCAAAAGACCCGGCGATAAAGGTTACGGCATAACAGCGACCGGAGCAAAAGCTCGGCGTGGTGTTGTTGCCGTTGACCCAAAAGTTATTCCGCTCGGCAGTAAATTATTTATCGAAGGTTATGGTTATGCGACAGCGCTCGATACTGGTGGCGCAATTAAAGGAAATAAAATTGATTTATTTTATGAAAATTTGTACGATGCAAAAAAATTTGGACGCCGTCAAGTAAAAGTTCATATATTAAGTTAAAATAATGTGTTAAAACCTTACTTTTCTTGAAAGAAAAGTAACAAAAGAACTTTAACAAAAAAAATCTTTGCGTACAATACGCAAAGATTTTTTTATAAAATTTCTTTTTTATTTTACTTTTTTCTTTTCAAAGAAAAAAGTAAAGGTTTTACAAGTTATTTTTTATTGATAGCTTCTTTAACTTTTGCAGCTTTACCAACACGATTACGTAAGTAAAAAAGTTTTGCACGACGAACTATTCCACGACGTACGACATCAATTTTAACAATTTTAGGAGAATGAAGCGGCCAAGTTTTTTCAACGCCAATACCTGAAGAGATTTTACGAACGGTAAAGACTTCGTTCAAGCCACCATTTTGGAAACGGATAACGGTTCCCTCAAAAACTTGGATACGTTCTTTCGTCCCCTCAATAATTTTTGCGTGAACTTTTACAGTATCACCAACGTTAAAAGTTTTGATATTTGGTTTTAACTGCTCACTCTCAATTTGTTTTATTATTGCTTGCATTATAATCCTCCTAATTTTTTTCACACACAATTTTTTTTTGCACACAAATAAAATTATATCACGAATGAAATATTTTCTGCAAGATTTTTTTTGTGGATGTAATCTTGAATTCATATTTTGCATAATGCTATACTGAGAGCAAAATTTGTGGAGGTAGCTATCAATGAAAAAATTAAATGTAGCCGTAATTTATGGCGGCGATTCCCCTGAACATATGATATCACGAACTTCCGCTAATAATATTATCAGTAAATTATCTACCGAAAAATATAATATCATCCCTATCTATATCAATAAAGAAGGCTCGTGGATTATGTATGATAATTATACGAGCGATTTAAATGATTGGAAATGGGAAAAAATCGGTGCAAATGTCTCCTTAAGCGTAAATCATTCCCAAAAAGGTTTGTTCCGCCTCGTAAAAGATAAGGCTAAATTAATTTGTATCGATATAATTTTCCCTGTCCTTCATGGCCCATATGGTGAAGATGGAAAAATTCAAGGCTTATTTGAAATTTCCGGAATACCTTATGTCGGCTGCGGTGTCCTTAGTTCCGCTGTAAGCATGGACAAAAGTTTTATGCGTATCATAGCCGCATCTGCCGGCCTTAATCAAACAGATTACATTGCTTTCAGTGAATATGAATTTAAAAATAACAGCGAAGAAATTTTGAAAAATATTCGCAAAAAAATCGGATATAATTGTTTCATAAAACCATGTAACGGCGGCTCATCAATCGGTATGTCAAAAGCCACCAAAAAAAATGAATTACTAAATGGAATCGAACTCGCTTTCCACTACGATAAAAAAGTTATCGTTGAAAAAACTATTGTTGGCCGCGAATTTGAGTGCGCAGTTTTAGGCAATGCTATCGATGGCGAAATAAATGTTTCTGGCGTCGGTGAATTAAAATTTGAACAAGAGTTTTATACTTACGATGCAAAATATGTTGACAATTCTTCTTACACTATAATTCCTGCTGATTTGCCAAAAGAAGTTGTCGAACAAATTCGTGATTACTCCGCAAGAATTTTTAAAGCAGTTGATGGAAGCGGATTAGCACGCGTAGATTTCTTAGTTGATGACAAAACTGTTTACTTCAGCGAAATAAATACGATGCCCGGCTTCACTTCGATAAGTATGTATCCAAAACTGTGGGAAAACGAAGGCATTGGCATGGAAGTTTTGCTTGACAAATTAATTGATTTAGGCATGAAAAAAGGTGTAGGACGTGAACAAAAAATATGGAAGATAGAGCAATAGGAATATTTGATTCGGGAATTGGCGGTCTCACAGTTTTGAAAGAAATAATAAAAATTTCGCCAAACGAAAACATAATTTATTGCGCCGACACCGCAAACACGCCATACGGAAATAAATCCAAACAAAAACTTTTAAATCTCAGCCGCCAAATTGTAAAATTTCTTATTGCACAAAATGTAAAGTTAATTGTAATCGCATGCAACACTGTCAGTTCAAATTGTTTTCATGAATTGCAAAAAGAATTTGATACACCAATCATTGAAGTTTTGACTAATGGACTTAACGCCGGAATTGAAGCTACCAAAAATAAATTTATCGGCATAATCGGAACGGAAGCGACATTACAAAATCATGTTTGCGAAAAATTTATCGCAAAAAAAAATAATAATGTCAAAATTTTTACCAAAGCGTGTCCGTTGTTTGTACCACTTGCCGAAGAAGGTTGGATTGATAACAAAATTTCGTATGAAGTCACAAAAATTTATCTCCGTGAATTTAAAAAAACGCAAATTGACACATTGATTCTTTCCTGCACACATTATCCATTGTTTATAGATAACATAAAAAAAATTTTGCCGACGGTAAAAATAATTGACCCGGCAAAATTTACTGCAATTAAAGTCCAAAAATATTTGACGAGCCACAAAATTTTTCGCCACAAAAATAATCCAAACATAATTTTTTATACGAGTGATAATCCTAAAAAATTTCGGCGTATGTGTAATAAAATATTGACAAAAAATTATCCGCCTCAAAACTTTCAACAAAAAATTTTTGACTTTCATGAATCAAACTGAAAACTCTCTCATATTTTATTTATATAAAATGTGAGAGGTTTTTTTATGGAAAAAATAATTCACATCATGAACGATAAAAATGTTAAATATTTCGACGACGAAATAAATACGCCCGCGCTTAAAACTATCAAAGCTATCGTGCCTTACATCGATTCCAAATATCAAAAAAAAATTGCCATCATGTTAAAGATTTTTGAAATTCAAATGTTAAACGAACTTTATGCAAAAAAAAAGAATGCGCCAAATAAATTTGATATCGAAAGTGCAATCATAAATGTCATGAAGATTTATATGAATGACGAAATTTTTGACACGATTAACCAAGCAATAAATATTGTCAGCAAAAAAAATGAAGGGAATGACACCGATATGCAGAATATTTTTAATGACCCCGCTTTCAGCAATTTAAACGATAAAGATAAAAATTTAATCGAAAATTTTATGCGCGATATCGATCAAAAATCGCCAATGGACGCCATAAATATCATGATGGATTACAATAAAAAAATAAATATCAGTAACGAACAAAAAACTGCCATGATAAATGCACTGCTAAAAAAAGTTTCGCCACAAAAACGTCAACAATTTCTTACGCTCTACAATATGTTTGCAAAAAATTAATCCGTACGCAAATTTTCTAAACGCTGTTTAATTTTATTTTCCACGCCGTTTTCAGTCGGTTCGTAATAAATCGTCCCGACCAATTCATTTGGCAAATATTGTTGCTTCACATAATGATTTTCAAAATCGTGCGCATATTTGTAATCCAATCCTCTTGACAATTTTTCCGCACCTTTGTAATGATTGTCTTGCAAATGATTTGGAACGTGTCCAATATTTTTTACTCGCACATCATGCAATGCTTTATCAATCGCAAGATATGAAGCATTGCTTTTTGGCGCGCAAGAAATATAAATTACGGCCTGCGCTAAAATTATACGCGCTTCAGGAAATCCAATAAACTTTACAGCATTTGCCGCCGCCATTGCAATTTGTAAAGCGTGCGGGTCAGCATTCCCGACATCTTCCGCCGCACAAATTACAATACGTCGCGCGATAAAAATCGGGTCCTCGCCCGCTTCTATCATTCTCGCCAAATAATGAACGGCCGCATCAGGGTCAGAACCTCGCATACTTTTTATAAATGCCGAAATAACATCGTAATGGTTATCGCCTGATTTATCATAGCTAATATTTTTACGTTGTAAAGTTTTTTCGATAACATCTGAATTTATTTTCAACTTTCCATCTTGTTCAATAGGTGCGGCAATCACACAAAGTTCAAGATAATTTAACGCAATTCGCGCATCACCATTACTAATTTCCGCCAAAAATTCTATTGTTGCATCATCAACATTCAAATCATATTTGCCTAAACCATTCTCACAATCGCTCAAAACATTTTTCTGCAATGTAATAATATTTGTCTTCGAGAGCGGTTTTAATTCAAAAATGACTGAGCGCGAAATTAAAGCATTATTGACTTCAAAAAAAGGATTTTCCGTTGTCGCACCAATAAAAACCAACGTACCATCTTCGGTATAAGGCAAAAGCGCATCTTGCTGACTTTTATTGAAACGATGAATCTCATCGATAAACAAAATCGTGCGGCCCATCACATTCTCAACGACTGCACGAATTTCTTTTATGCCAGCGAAAGTTGCATTTAGCTTTACGAAATTACTTTTCGTACTTTTAGCGATAATCATTGCCAAAGTTGTTTTACCAGTACCAGGCGGCCCGTACAAAATCATATTCATTAATTTATCTTTTTGAATTGCTTTGTATAAAATTTTATCCGGCGCAAGAATATGTTCTTGTCCAACAAATTTGTCTAAAGTATCGGGGCGAAATCTAGTTGCCAACGGAATTTCATTTTTCATTTTTATCTCCTTTTATCGAACATTTTGTTAGCAAACTTTCTGCGAGCAATAAATCAAATGGTTCGGTTATTTTAAAATTTTCAGCATTCCCCGCTATTACTTTTATTTTATATCCATAATGTTCTAACAAACTTGAATCATCAGTGCCAAAAAAATTTTCCATCATTGCTTTTTCATAAACCATTTTCAAAATTTCAGCTTTAAAAGTTTGAGGAGTTTGTGCCAAAAAAATTTTTTCACGTGGTAAAGTTTTCTCGACGTAATCATTACAAACTTTAATTGTGTCGCGAGCGTTTAACGCGCAAATACATCCGTCATTATTTTTGCACTGAATAATTGTTTCAGTGATTAAATTATTTTTTACAAATGGGCGTGCGGCATCATGCACGCAAATAAAATCGGCATCATAAATATTTTTAATAGCGTTATAGATAGAGGATTGACGTTCATTAGCGCCAACAATTATTTTTTTTACTTTTTGTAGTCCAAATTTTTTTACGAGTTCATGGCAATAATTCAAATAATCCTTGATACAAACGACAATTATTTCATCAATTACTGAGGAATTTTCAAAGACTTCGAGAGTATGTACAATAATTGGTTTACCGGCGAGTAATATAAATTGTTTAGGGAGAGTTGAATTAAATCGTTTACCAATTCCACCGGCAGCTATAATAGCTGTCGTTTTCATTATAATCACCTATTTTATGAAAAATTTTTTTAAAAATTTATATATAAGTATCAAAATTTATCATGTATTATAAAAATAACATTCCGGGATGTAAATAATTTTTTAAGGAGGAATCTTTATGGCTGTTTCTAGTACTATTAAAGCTACAAAATTTCAAATAAAATATACTGATAAGAATGGAACTTATACTTTCTCTAACTTGAAAAATAGCGGTATTACTGACGATAATATTTTAGCTACGGCTCAAGCTTTTATTTCCGTTCAAAGATATGGCGCTGAAAAAATTTATAAAATAGTTGACTCACAATTAACTAATGTATAAAAGGAGGATTAGTTATGAATAAAAATTACTATGAATTTGTTTTTATGAATGACCTTGGGAGAAATCTTAGTGTAAAAATCCCAAATGCAAAAGCTTACTATGATATTGACCAATTTGCTGAAGATATGGATTTTATTATTACTTCTAATATAATTTTAACATCTTCAGGTGCTAAACCTATTGCAAAAAAATATGTCAAATATATCGAGCCTCAAATTATTGATGTCACTATAAATTAAAGGAGGTTAAATAATGGTTGAATTAAATTTAGTAGATACGAAGCTTACATTAAAATATAAAGACCAAACTTATTCAAATAGTAATATAAATAATGCGGCGACAGATGAAACAATATATCATTTTGCAGAAATGATGCAAACATATCAAGTTTCTGCAGCTTCAGAAATTATTAAGTCTGTCAAGTATGAATTTATAAATTAAAAGGAGGTTAACATATGAATCCTTATTTCAAAATTGCTTATAGAACTACTGAGAACGAACTATTTAGTTTAACAATACCAAATGCATTTGACTTTAAGGCTGACGTTGAAGAAAATGTTACACGTATCAATACAGCAGCGAAAAATATTTTAACAGCAAATGCAATAGAAACATCAGTTGGAAATTTAAGTTCGATCGAGTCAATTACGTTTTACAAAAACGACACAACAACTTTTGATGTTTCAGGTTATTAAAAAACAATTAGGTAGACAGGTGAAAAAATCACCTGCCTATTTTTTTTGTTTAGTATTGGGAAAAAATCAAGTTATTATCGTCAGAAATTGAGTAAAACAAATTAGCATATTTAACGAAAAAAGAAATTGGCACATACGTTTGATTATTTTTAATTTGCGGCGCACTTTCTAAAGTTTGCGGTGCTTCATTATTTTTCACATAATTATTTCTGTTCACTAAAGCTGTCGCCGTTAATTTATCATTAAAAATTTTTACGGAAGCTGATGGCTCATGCCAAACAACTTCGAAATCAAATGCTTCACAAACATTTCGTAATGGTATCATTTTTAAATCATATGGTTTAGTCGTATAATAATTTTTTGCGTTAATAATTTTATTTTTTACGCCACTGATTTTTATTGTAAACGTCTGAATACCTTTTATCGCGGACGATAATTCATATTCATTAAATGGTATAACTAAATTATCGCCGTCAACAAAAAAATTGTGGTCATTATCAATACCACTGAAATTCAAATTGTATTTTTCAGGCGTTTTTATTGTTTCATCATGTATAATTTTGTTTACAATTTGCGTTCCATTTGGCCCAATAATATCGGAAATAGAAACAAATGAGCAAGTTCTTAGATTAAAATTTATTGTCTCAAGATCATTCTTATTGCCTAAGAAATTGAGTAAAATTGAAATGATATTTTTTTCAGCCTTAATTTTGTAATTTATTTTTAATGACTTAACATTTTTTGAAATTGCTTCGGCAATTTTTTTTTCATATATTAAATTTATTTTTTGATTCAATTGATTTTCAAATGTTTTACTTTTAAATTTATCAATATGCGGCAATGAACCGGTTACTTTCACATTTTCAATACGAGTATTAATTTCTTGCAGCGTTATAAAATCGAAATTATAATTTGAATATTTTTGTGCCAATACCGGAATTTTTATTATCATAAATAATAAAAATATCATGCCGATAAATTTTTTCATTGCCTACACCTACCTTTGTTTATATTTTACCGTATAACGTTTCAAAAATAATTACAAGATTATTAAAAAAGTACAATGAAATTAAAATTTAATAATTCATTATCTGAATTTTCATTTTGAACGTAAAATAAATTCCCATAAAAAAAGCATTCGATGTTAAATCAAATGCTTTTTATATTTCAACTGAAATTCAAAATTTTATTCGAAATTAATTAAAGGTTTGTTCTTGTCTTTTCCAACCAGTCGTTCTTTTTGGAATTTTACTTTTACTTCTAGGCGCATTACCTGGAATATTTGAATCATCGTCACCTGGAATTAAAGATTCTTGTCCAAGTTTACTTGTTTTTTTATTTTCCCTTTCATTTTTTATAAAAATTGTAAAAGGAACACCAAAACCAATTGTTGCACCAGCACTAACTCCAAATAAAATTCCACCTAGCAACATAGAAAATAAACCAAAACCAAAAGTTGCTATTCCAAAAAACAATGTTACTAAAAAAGCAACAACAGTAGCAATTCCAAATCCCAACAATTTTCTGTTGCATTTCTTAGGTTCTTCAACATAAAAATTATTCGTATCTGCTATTTTAGGTGGCATAACTTGATATCCAGACGAATTCAGCATTGGTATTCCCGTTTTTTGTCCGCTTTGACTATTTGAAATGGAATTATTCTCATTTGATATTTTAATTATTTCCGCATTAATCCGATCTATTTCAGCTAGATCTTGTCTCTGTGCTGCTTGTGCCAATTGGGATTGTAAAGCTAAAACTCTCTTTTGCAATTCAGATCCCGCAACTTGGCTAGTTTGAATAGTTTGTCGCATTTGTTCTGGGTTTGACAAACATTTTTTAGCTCCTTCTGTTAATCCAGTATCTTCACATGCTTTAAATGACCGCTTTGAATTTTCATCGAAGAAATCTTCATTCTCAATTTTCATTTCCCAAAAATCATTACTTTTAAAATCATTAACGTTAATATTAAATTCTTTTTCTTTTGAATTAAAAGCTAATTTAAGTTTATAATTTGCATTAAGTTCAAAAATAAACACAAGATTCTCATTATTCTCTTCATTGTATCTAAATTTATATAAACTTTTTTCGTTATTTGATAACTCAAATTGATTCTGTTGGTAGTTTGTAATAAAACTTGCCGTAATTTTATTTTCATTATCCAATAAATTTTTTGATACTGAAATCAATAAAAAACTTCTTGCTGCTAAAAATGTTTCCATTTATATCACTCCTTAGCATTTTTATTTTATTATAACAAAATTTTTATTTATAGTCAATCATGTAAGAAATTGTTGAATATGAATCAAAAAATAAATCTGTTGTTTTATAATAAAATTACAATTAAATTATAAAGTGAGGAAAGAAATGGGATATTGGAAAGGTAGAGGTTTACGAGGGAATTCATTCGAGCAATTAATTAATTATACGAATGAGATTTATGAAAAAAATAATTTAGCATTAATAGAGAAGATACCGACGCCAATAAAACCTATCGAGCTAAATAACAGCAATCATACGATATCATTAGCATATTTTGAGAAAAAAAGTACGGTAGATTATATAGGAGTAGCGCAAGGGATAGCAATATGTTTTGACGCGAAAGAGACTGCACAAAAAAATTTACCGCTCAAAAATATTCATGAACATCAAATTGAATTCATGGAGAAATTTGAGCGGCAGAAAGGAATTTCATTTTTACTTGTACATTTTTTATTTAACGACAAATATTTTTATTTACCGTTTCAAGATTTAAAACAAGCATGGGAAAGATCTATACACGGTAGAAAATCAATTGCTTATGAAGATTTCCAGTATGAGATAAATTTGTCAAAAAATTATGTTTTAAATTATCTTGAAATTGTAAATCAATTTTTATGAATTCGTTATAATTTTAGTTGAATATTTAATTCTAACTAAAAAACATTCAATTTTTATATCGAATGTTTAAATTTTATCTGGATTAAATCAAAAAATTAATTGTCTACTTCCATATATGGTAAAGTTCTTTGACTATAAGGAACATCCTTTTGTTCAACATAATTACGCACATAAGATCCATTATCTTCTGGAATTAAAGATTTTTCTTCTAAATATTTACTGGATTTTTTATTCCAATTCATTAATATTTTAATACAAATAATTGCTGTACAGCCACAAATTATCCCAAGAGCAAAAAATCCAAATGAAATTCCTCCTATTAATATAGGTATACAACTTAAAGCAAAAGTTAATATACCCCACATTAATGCAAGCAAAAAGTTTAAAACTGTAGCAAATATAGCCAGTTTTAACCATTTATTGTATTTTTCCATTTCTTCAGAAATTTCTTTGGAAGCAATTTTTTTTAAGTGTGGAGGAATTAAAAAAGATATCATTTGATCAAATGCATCATCAAAAATTTTTTCTGCCTCTTTCTGATTGCCATTACGCATCGCATCTGCCATCCGTTTGGCTGTTTCTTCGCTTAACTCTGATATTTTTCGGCGTACTTCTTCCTGCCACATCTGTTCTGCCGTTCGAGTTCGAGCTTGCATATTTTGAAACTCTTTCAATATAACGATTAGTGCTTTTAAAAATTCTTCAAAAATTTCATTTGCAATTTTTACTGCAGTTTCATTTTTATGACTTTTGAACGCATCTAATATTTGAATTTGCATATTTAAAAATTTAGTAGAATTTAATGCTTGTATAATTGGATTTTCTAATAGTTGCAGAAAATCATCATTATTATCATTACCTAATAAATTTTTTAAACGACTTTGTATAAATTTCAACATTCCATTTTGTATAAAATCCATATCGCGCTTATTTTTTAAATATAAAATATAATTTTTGGCAGATTGTATTAAAGATTCATCTTCACATATTTTAAATTTTTGTTCACTATTACCATTTAAAAAATCTTCATTTTTAATTTTTAGTTCAAAAAAGTTATGATTTTCAAAATCATTTAAATCAATATCAAAAATTTTTTCGTGTGAATTAAATCTTAATTTTAATTTAGAATTTTGGGAAATTGAGAAATAAAATACACTATATTCATTAAAAGTTATAACACTTTCGCCATTTTCATCTTCTTCCTCACTTTCATAATACTTAAATTTGTTTTTCTTATCATTTGACAATTCAACATTTCTCTTAGGCGAATTTAAAAAAATTTTATTTTCATCATTTAATAATTTTTTAGGTAATAAAATTAATAAGAATTTTTTCCCTTCAAAAATTTTTTCAAAATTATCTTCCTGAATGGTTTCCATTTTTATTCCCCCACATTTTTATTTTATTAAAACAAAATTTTTATACATATTCAATGACACCGAAAATTATAAACAAATTTTTATGAATTTGTTATAATTTTAGTTAAACGCTTTAAAAATTTATGATTTTTGTCAAACAAATCAACCGTCAGTAAATAACTTTTTGAGATATCAAACAAATTTTCAGTATCGGCATAAATTTCAGTATTTATTGGCAAAAAATTTTCATTGCCACAACTTGTAAAAATATTTTGACTCACAGAAAAATTTTTTTCAATTTCATTGACACGCACGGTAAAATTAAATTTATCGAACTCGATATCACTTACGGAATTTTTTGTGGCGAACTCAGCTTCAGCGATATTTAATAAATTTTCTACGGCGATATCGGCAAAATAATTTTCGCGAGCAAATTTATAATTTTTCAAGTCAAATCTATTTACCAGACAAATGCTAAAGATACTTATCAATGTCATTGACAAAATAATTTCTATGTAAGAAAAGCCATGATTTTTCATTTACGCAGCCTCCATTTAAATGATAAAGGTGTATAAGATGATAAAAAAAAAGAAATTTTATATTGCGCTATTTTGGCTCGTTATTCCAATGATTTTTCAAGATTTATTAAAGCATGGGCTTAATCTTGCGGATAATATAATGATAGGAATGCTTTCAGAAATTGAATTATCAGCAGTAAATCTGGCGAATCAGCCATTTTTTTTATTTTCAATAATGATTTTTGGATTGGTTAGTGGTAGTGCAGTTTTAATAGCACAATATTATGGTAAAAATAATTTTACTGCAATCAACAAAATTATTTCTATCACAGTAACACTCGCATTAATTTTCACGTTAATATGGACGTATATAATCCTGGCGTTTCCAGAATATATAATGCGGATTTTCATAGATGATAGTGAGATAATAGCAAATGGCGTGAGGTATTTAAAAATAATTGGTTGGACATATTTATTGTACGGAATAAATAGCACATTAGTTTTGATATTGCGGAATCTTCGTATAATAAAGTTTACATTGCTAATAAATACAATCGCATTTTTTATAAATATAATTTTAGATTGGGGACTTATTTTTGGGAATTTAAATCTGCCACAACTTCGAGTAGAAGGTGCGGCGATAGCAACATTGATAGCAAGAATTTTTGAAACTGCCGCAATTATTTTTTACGCAAATCATTGTGACAAACGAATCAAAATAAAACTCACACTCAATCCAGATAAAATTTTGCTCAAAGATTTTTTAAATTGCGGCTTCCCAGTTTTTATAAATGAATCAATTTGGGCAATCGGCGTCGTAATTTATTCAATAGTTTTGACAAAATTGGGGACGCAAACAATTGTTGCAGCGAACATAACTTCAACACTTGAACAATTTTTTTCGATAATAATTTTTCCAATCGCCCACGCAACATGTATAATAATTGGAAATGAAATTGGACATGGCGATGAAAAATACGCGAAACAATGCGCGCGAACATTGTTTATTATCGCGATAATTTTCGGATTTATTTTGGGCTTAGCATTATTTTTGTCGCGTGTACCAATCGTAAATTTTTATAATATTGAACAAGCAACAAAACTTTTGACATTACAATTCATAGATGTCACATCAATTTTAATTTTCATTGATTCAATCGGCATTATAACCATCGTAGGAATTTTACGTGGCGGCGGCGATACAAAATTTGCAATGTACATTGACATTTTATCCGTGTGGCTCGTATCATTACCGGCAGGAATTTTAGCGCTTTTTTGCCACTTGCCAACTTTAATAATTTTCATCGCTTTGCGTATGGATATAATCGTAAGGACATTTTTTTGTATACTTCGGTTGCGAAATGATAACTGGATAAAAAATGTAACACGATAAATAAATTTTACATAAACGTAAAAAGAACTTTAACTAAAAAAACTGCACTCGCAATTTTTTTGATAAAGTTCTTTTTTATTAGGAAGAAATTTCGGCAATAAAATTTTCATGCTCAGTAATAATTTCATCCAAACTTTTTGACGTTATCAAACAACAATAAGTTTCGCCATCATCTTGGTCATCTTCAAGTGAAGCTGAATCCCCATGCTCATTTAAATAATCCATAAATTCATCGAAATAATCTTGTGGATCTTCAAAAAGATTAAGATTCTTGTCAATTTCTTCGTTTATTTTAATCGAAAGCGCCGTAAATTTCCCACGCGTAGTTTTATCCAAAGTTGTATCTTTTTCACTCGTCATGATAACAATTTTTTTATCCTTAAATTGCAAAATTGCATTGACATCAATAACATTCACAACTAAATTACCATCGTCAAAGACTAATGACGAACTGTTATTACCACCTGAACCTGAATCAAGGTCATTGTTAAAGCTTTCAGCATTTTTTTCAGCTTTTTTCATGCGCATACTAAAACTTTCTTTGACAACTTCATTATTTTCGACTTGAAAGTCATCAAGTTGAGAAGAATTTTTTGCGAAATCATCATCATCTTTAAGCTGCAAAAATTTTTCAAATAAAGCCACACGTGATTTTTCATTTTTATTATCGCTTAAAGCTTTTGACATTTGGTCAAGAGTATCATATGAAAATTTGTAACTTCCAGCCAATTTTAATATTTGCAAGAAAATTTCTTTATTTTTCTTGGCATAACGCGCACCTAATTTTTTCACATAAAAATCACGTGCAAGTTCCAAGTAAGATTTATTTTCCGGTTCAACATTGCCAGATATCAAAAATTCTTTCATATAGGCAAATTCTTTATCAGAAGTCAAATTTGTTGCAATGTTCATAACAAAATCAAATTTTTCTTTTTCAGAGATTTTGCTTAAAATTTTTTCTAATTGACTAATCGTAACAAAATTAATTTTTTTGTTAGTAAAAATTTTTCCGGCGCCCAAACTATATAAATTAACGATTTCATTTATTGAAATTTCAACATTTTTAACGGCCTGCAAAATTCTTTTGTCATTCAATAAATCATCAATATGCGGGAAAATATTGTCAAATTCTTTATTACTTTCAAGCATATAAATAAAATCGATAAGTAAATTTGACATTTCTTGATCTAATTTAACGAGATAAGTTGCTAATTTTTTCAATCTGTCAAAACTTATAACATTTTTAAGCCAAATTTTATCGACACCCAAATTACAAATTTTTATAATTTGATTTACATTTATTGAACTATTAAAAATTACAGACGAAAGATTTTCAGCCAACATTAATTTATTGAAATACGGTGCAATTTTGTCGTAATCCTCATCACTTTTGATAATACAAATCAAATTTGCGATACGGTCACGCTGTTCATTGTCATCAATTTCTTTCAAAAAATCCAAAGCTTTTGACTTACAACGTAAGCTTAAAAATCTGTTATTAAAAATTTTTCTGACATTTAATTTTCCCGCCAAATCATAAAGTACATCAAAGAATATAGACAAAATTTTAGATTTTTGTTCAAAAATCTTGTCAATATCAATTAACTTATAAAAGAACGGCTGTAAAATTTTATATTCATTATCATCAGAAATCATTGACACTAAAATGGAAAGTTTACTTGCCTTATCATCTTGTTTTTCATTCGATATTAAATTTATTGCATCAGCTAAATTTTCAAAACTTAAATTAGTGTTACGAACAATATTTAATTTATTTTTATCGTCAAATGATATATGCAACAAAGATTTATAATAATCAATTATATCCGACAAAATATCATTTGATTGCTCGTATGACTCAAGTGAATCATTCGTAGATAAAAATTTTTTTGCGAATCTAAATTCATTATCATTGCTTAGCTTCAAAATTAAATTTGTAACAATTCTACGTAAAGCTGCTGGGCGCTCAGATATAAACCTGTCCATTTGTTTAATAATTTTGAAACTAAATTTATGCAACTTTATAATTTCAACCGTGTAGGAACTTGCCGAAGAAACTCGAAAGTATTCCATATACATTTTTTTAACTTGGTCATGTAAAGAAATTTTGTTATTTTGAATTTCACGCATCATTTTTTTATTTTTAGCCAATTTAAACAAAGAATCTTTACAGTAATTAAATTCTTCATTTGATTGAATTTTTGTAACGAGAGCCAAAACATTGTTTATTTTGCTATCATCTTTGTTACATCGCTCAAGGATTTTGACAATTTCACGGACATTATCAAAACTAAAATCTTTTTTCAAAATACTTCCGGCGTCCATAAAATAAATTTTAAGCATTACGGGTAAAACTTCAATTAATGTAAAATTATTTTTAATCAAAATATCTGGCAATGTATCGAAAACAGAAACCAAACTTATAAAAATTTTTGACTGCTCAAATTCATAATTATCACGAATCAGTGAAATTAATTTGACAACAGTGTCTAATCTTTTTTCATCAAAATTTTTATCTTCACTCAAAGTCAAAATCAAACTAAAAGCGCTATTTAAATTTTTTGACGATAAATTTTTGTTATGAACTTTTGACTTTATATCATTATAAATTTCTATGGCCTCAGAAACTGAACATTTTTTATAGGAAACATCATCCGTCAACTTTTGACAATCTATAATTGAAACTAGCAATGACTGTAACTTTTTACATTCATCATCTGATTTAACACGATTAATCCAAATACGTACGATATTTTGCGATTCAACAGGTAAAATCATTAAGACATCAACAATCCAAACGAGATTGTCGAAACTCAACTCATTTTTAAAATTGTGCATATTATATTTGACAATATTGACCGCAGACGGTAATTTTTTTTTGTCATTTAAAACTTCTTCATATAACTTATCCGATGCAACAATTTCTTTAAAATAAAATTCTGCGTTCAAAAATTCGTCATCAGTTTTTAGTAAATCTAACAATTTCCAAAACTTTTCAACATAATTAACTTCATCCAACGAATTTAACACGTCAACAATTTTTTTTTTCACATCAAATGAGAAACGGCGATCCAAAATTATTTTACGCTGCATCCCATATGAAACCACATCCAATGGCAATTGGCAATCATAAAATTTTTTTACAACATCTAAAAAAGTAAATTCATCGCCAAGATAATCCGACACATTTTTAACATCAAAATTGTCAAAGAAATCTTGCGCATATTCCAAATTTTCTGGCGTCAATTCAGAAACATCGACAAGTTTATCTAACCCGGCATCTTTAATTTTTTTTGTGTTAGCCTCACCAAGCAAGTTTTCCCAATTAGAATTTTTCATGAAGCATCACCATTCCAATCAATAACTTAAAATTTCTTTGGCACACTTAACAATATTTTCAACGGTAAATCCAAATTTGTCAAATAAAATATCAGCTGGCGCCGAAGCCCCAAATCTATTCATCAAAATAATTTTTCCATCTAGCCCTACATATTTATGCCAGCCAAAATCTGTTGCTGCTTCAACTGCAAGCCTTGCACGAATATTTTTCGGCAACAAACTTTCTTTATATTCATGTGATTGTTTGTCAAAGACTTCAAACGAAACCATACTGATAACGCGCGAACTTATGCCTAACTTATTTAACTCATCATATGCCTTGTAAATTAATGAAACTTCTGAACCAGAGGCCATCATAATAATTTGTGGATTATCGCTGTCGCACAAAATATATGCTCCTTTTAAAGCATTCTTACCCGTTTCACGCAGTAGCGGTAATTTTTGTCGCGACAAAACTATTGCAGTCGGCCCCGATAAATTTGTCAAAGCGTAATGCCAAGCTGCAACAGTCTCATTCGTATCACAAGGCCGAAATACCGTAAAATTTGGAATGCTACGAAGCATTGCCAATTGTTCAATTGGTTGATGTGTCGCACCATCTTCACCAACACCTATACTATCATGTGTCAAAACGTTTATAACAGGCAAGTCCATCAACGCTGATAAACGCATTGCCGGCTTCATATAATCACTAAATACCAAAAAACCTGCAACATATGGTCGTAAACCGCCGTGTGCTGCTAAACCATTTGCAATCGCTGCCATTGCATGTTCACGTATTCCAAAATGCAAATTTGAACCAGCGGGATTTGTCGGCGAATAAAAATCACGATCTTCCATTACAGTTTTTGTTGATGGAGCCAAATCAGCCGAACCACCAATTAAATTTGGCACAACCTTGCTTAATTTGTTGAGCACAATTTGCGAAGAAACACGCGTTGGCAAATCACCATCATATTGCCAAAAATCATCATCAAATTCAATTTTGGAATCATGCCAATTTTTCCACTCATCAGCTTTTTGCGGATATTTTTGTGCATATTCTTCAAATAATTTATTCCATTCATCTTCATTATTTTGACAAATATTTTTGATGTCACTCATATATTTTAAAACTTCATCAGGTACAAAAAATAAATCTTCATATTGCCAATGAAAAAATTTTTTCATCGCATTAATTTCATCTTCACCTAGCGGCTCACCATGCGCACAAGCTTTACCTTGTTTGTTTGGTGCACCATAACCTATCTGCGTTTTTATTTGAATAATCGAAGGCCGTGTCAAATCATTTTTTGCAGTCTTAATCGCAATATTGATATCGTTTAAATTATTTCCGTCCAAAACTTTTATCGTCTGCCAACCGTATGCATCAAATCTTTTTAACACATCTTCATTGAAACTTAAATCTGTACTACCCTCAATCGTTATATCATTTGAATCATACAAAACAATAATTTTGCCAAGTTTCAGCGTTCCAGCCAAAGATGCTGCTTCAGCCGAAATTCCTTCCATCAAGCAACCATCTCCACATAAAACATAAGTGAAATGGTCAACAATATTAAAATCCGATTCATTAAATTTTGCCGCTAAATGACTTTCGGCCAACGCCATTCCAATCGCATTAGCAAAGCCTTGACCCAATGCACCTGTTGTAACTTCAACGCCAGGCGTCAAGTTATATTCGGGATGTCCCGGCGTCAAACTTGCCCATTGACGGAAATTTTTCAAATCATCAAGCGTCAATCCGAAGCCAAATAAAAATAATAATGAATACAACAATGCTGAACCATGTCCAGCCGACAAAATAAATCTATCTCTATCAACCCAATTTGGATTTTGCGGATTAAATTTCATATGCTTCGACCAAAGTGTAAAAGCAGCTGGCGCCGCTCCCAACGGTAAACCCGGATGTCCGGAATTAGCTTTTTGAATCATTTCGGCCGCTAAAATTCGGATTGTATTGACCGTCAAATTATCTATATTTTCCATCGCAAATCCTCCTCCGCAAAATTTTTTTACCTATTCAATCGAAATTATATAGTAATAAAGTGGCTGTTCGCCATCATAAATTTCAATTTCTAACTGTGGATATTTTTGTTTGGCATAGTCAAAAATACTTTGCGCCGCATCAAAATCTACATCTTTACCATAATAAATTGTCAAAACTTCGCCATCTTTTTCCGCCAATAAATCAATCAATTGTTTTGTGGCAGTGTCTAAATCTTTTTGCGCCACCACAATATCATCTTCAATAATTCCCAAAATATCGCCTTGTTCAATTTTATTGCCGTCATATTCAGAATCACGAACTGCATAAGTAACTTGACCAGTTTTGACAAGATTAATAGCATCTCGCATTTGTTCAATATTATCACTATCGGGAACACAATTCAACAACGCCGAAATTCCTTGTGGAAGAGTTTGCGTCGGCAAAACTACAATTTCTTTATCCTCAACAAGTTCACCAACCTGTTCGGCGGCAAGAATAACATTTTTATTATTAGGCAAAATAATAATTTTGTCGGCATTTATTTTCGCGATTGCATTCAAAAAATCTTCAATACTTGGCGTACCTTCGACAATTTCATCGGCACCCAAATTTTTAAATAATTCGTTAAAACCTTTACCGGATGAAACTGCAATAAATCCCAAACTTTTTCGTGGCTCTGAATTTTTTACAATTTCATCGTGCTGTGATTTTAAATTTTCAAATCTGACATTAAAAACTGTCCAAAATTCCAGCGCTTTTTCTACGACTTTATCAGGAACATTTGTATGTGCATGAATTCGTGTGAATTCATCGCCATTTGTAACAACTAAAGAGTCGCCAACTTCTGAAAGAAACTTTTTAAAATCTTCCAAGTCATTCTCATCCGGTTCACTAACATCTATCAAGACTTCGTAATTAAAATCAATAGGGTCTAGTGGAGATTGTTTAGGTAAAACTCGTTCATCATTATCAATTTCAAAAACAACTTCATTATTTAAAGATTTTAATGCACCCTCAAATAAAAATAATAAACCACGTGCGCCGGAATCAACAACACCGGCTTGTTTTAATTGTGGAAGCATATCAATTGTATCGTTCAAAACTTTTTTGCCGTATATAATTGTTGACATTAAAGCTTGTTCAAAATCATCGTAATTCAAAATTTCCTCAGAAAATTTTTCTGCGATTTCACGTGCTAAAGTTAAAATTGTACCTTCTTTTGGTTTCATAACTGCTTTATACGCCATCTGGGCTGCTTTCATAAGTGCTAATGCGATATCTTCATTTGATGCAACGGTAATATTTTCTAAACCTTTTGCGAAGCCACGAAATAATTGTGATAGGATTACGCCTGAATTTCCACGTGCACCTTTTAATGCACCGGTAGCTGCAACTTTTGCGACATAGCTAATATCGTTGGAATTTAAATTTTCAATTTCATGGGCGGCTGATAAAACAGTTAAGGACATATTCGTACCGGTATCGCCATCAGGTACGGGAAACACATTTAATGAGTCAACATAATCTTTATTAATATCGAGTTCGTTAGCCGCAGCCGTAATCATTTTAGAGAGTAAAAAACCATTTAAGATAGTCATAGAACAACCTCCTTAGTCAACGCGTACACCCTCAACGAAGACATTTATTTTATCAACAATAAAGCCCAAATTTTCCTCTAATTTATACTTTACAGTAGAAATTAAAGTATCAATAATAGCCGAGATATTGGTACCGAACTCAACAATAATATGCATATCGAGGTTAATTAAATTATCAACGGAATATAATTTAATACCTTTAGTAAGATTTTCTTTTTTAAGTAATTGAACGAAACCATCTTTCATATTTTTAGAAGCCATACCGACGATACCGTAACATTCCATAGCGGCAAAGCCAGCAATACGAGCGATAACATCTTTATCAATAAAGATATTCCCAAAATCATTTTTAATATTCGGCAAAAAAAATTCCCCCTTTACATAAATAAAATTTAACATATTATAACATATAAGTAAGTAAGAGAAAAAATTTTTTTTATGGCATAAAAAAAAAATCCGTATGTACGGATTTTTTTCTTTCTATATTGCATTATGAGTAAAGCATGCAATTGAACAAATAGGAATAATAGCGACGGAACCAAGTGGGTTCCCATTAAAATTATTATTACCGAAGAAAAAATTATTTTGTATCGTACCGTAAGAATTCATACGATTTGTACATGCACTACCAAGTGGACAAGATGGTGATGCGCCAACGTTACATAATAATCTAACATTGTTATTATCGACAGATAATAGGACACCAGTAAAACCTCTGCCGGATAATCCACCACTTGTAGTAAAAATCGTAACGGTCTGTCCGATATAGCGATACATATTTTCAGTTAATGCAGGCATTATTAATCACCTCCCATAAAAAATTTTTAGGGGCCCCAAAAATAATTTATGACAAGCAGGTGATTTTTGTTACGAGCTATAGCTTGTAACAATTAAAATAAAATTCCATAAAATGTACTAGTAATTCAAAATGAATTACTTAAAAAAAAATATGAAAGGAGGGATAGAAATGTCAGAAGGTTTTGTCTTGGATAATTTACTAAGGTATATCGGTCAAACTGTTACGATATTTACAACTAGTGGCGGAGTATCAGGCTCAGGATTTACTGGAGTTTTAGCCGGAGTTTGTGATAATAATATCAAATTAATCACACGAATTGGTGCGGCTCCATCATGTCCAATAGGGAATACATGTAGATTTCGATATAACCCATTTGGATTTTGGAATAATAATTGTTCTGGAAATTATAATTGTAATAATTGGTTGGGCGCGGTAACAGAAATTCCGATATGTAAAATTGCAAGCTTTACTCATAATGCAATTTAATGCTAAAAAATCTTTCCCCTATAATTTAAAACCTTTACTTTTTTCTTTGAAAAGAAAAAAGTAAAACAAAATAAGAAACTTTATAAAAAAATCTTTGCGTATTGCACGCAAAGATTTTTTGTTAAAGTTCTTTCATGAAGCGGCTTTGAAAAAGCCGATTATGATTACTTTTCTTTCAAGAAAAGTAAGGTTTTATTTAATAAATTTATTATAAATATTCACTTAAGATATCAATAGCGGGATTATTGATAATCATTTCACCGTGTTCAAAGAAGTAGGCCCGAGATAAAGAATTAACGGCGCGTTTTTTACCATATTCACCAATTATAATATCCAAATCGTCATCAGAGATTTCATCGAGTTCATTATCATTTTGTAGTAGCAAATAATATTTACCTTTCATTTTCATCAAAAAATTTTCACCGGTAAATCTGCCGAATAGAGCTCTAGCGACAAGCGATGCATCATCTATCGTATTAAATTCGTAGATAGAGAGATGGGAGTCATCTTTTTTCAAATTTTTAGACTTAATTTTTTTAGTAAAGTTTTCTTTTTGTTCGTCATCCATTTTAGTTACTAAAATCATAATAGCTTCTAAAGAGATAGGGATAGCTTCTATCATAAGCTGAGAATCCTCAGCATCGAAATCATATTCATCTGTTGCGATATTCATCATTTCTTTAAATAGCTCACGAGTTTTATCGGTACCGAAAGCGAGTTCAGTCATTTTGATATCGCGTTTTTTCAAATCATCATTGGTCAACAAAATTTTTAATTTTCTATCGCTAATTTTTTCTATTCTCATTTTGTCCACCTCCACAAAGATATTCCTAATTACATTATAAACGCATTAAAAAAAAAAGTAAATAACAAATTTTAGAATCAATGAGAATAATTAAAATCGATATTAAGAGTAGGAGAGTTAATAGCGGAACGTGCGAGATAGTCACAACGTTCATTTTCCTGATTATCATTATGACCTTTAACCCAAATAAAATTTACGTTATGGAATTGTAATAACGGTAATAAATTCTGCCATAAATCGATATTAGAAACGGGCTGAGATTTATTACGTAGCCAATTATTTTTCTGCCATTTTTGGAGCCAACCTTTTTTAATTGCATCGACAACATATTTTGAATCAGAATACAAATTAACATTACATGGTTGACGTAAAATTTTCAATGCTTCGATAACAGCTAAAATTTCCATACGATTGTTAGTTGTGAGTTTAAAACCGTCCGAGATTTCGCGCCGCGTTTCACCGTAAATAATTACGGCGCCAAAACCACCGGGTCCAGGATTTCCGGAACAAGCTCCATCGGTAAAAATTGTGACGGTTTTCATTGCGGCACCTGATTTTCAAATAAAGCGGTAGCAAAATCTTGCGCATTAAATTCCTGAATATCATCCAACTTTTCACCGATACCAACAAATCTTATCGGGATTTGCAATTTATTTTGGATAGGAATAACGATTCCACCTTTCGCACTGCTTTCAAGCTTCGTCAAAATTATTCCGGTGAGCGTTGCAGCCTCATTAAATAATTTTACTTGTTGAAGTGCATTTTGTCCAGTAGTTGCATCAATTGAAATAAAAACTTCGAGCTGCGCACTCGGATATTCTTCATTGATAATTTTAAATATTTTTTTCAATTCATTCATCAAATTAACTTTATTGTGGAGACGACCAGCCGTATCACAAATTAAAACATCAATTTTCTTTGACTTGGCCGATTGTATCGCGTCAAAAATAACAGCGCCGGGGTCAGCATTTTCTTGATGTTTAATGATTGGCACGTCAATTTTTTTTGCCCAAACTTCTAATTGATCGATTGCAGCAGCACGAAAAGTATCGGCAGCAGCTAACATAACTTTTTTACCTTGTTTTTTAAATAAGTTTGCCATTTTAGCGATGGAAGTAGTTTTTCCACTGCCATTAACGCCGACAACCAAGATAACAGCTGGAGAATTCAAAACGAACTCAGAATTGTTTTCCTCTAAAATATTTTTGATTTCGTCGATAAAAATTTGTTTAAGCTGTGACGCATCATTACATTTTTGTTTCGCAGCAATTTTTTTGACCGCATTGACAATATTTTCAGACGTTTCGATGCCAATATCTGAAGTAATTAAAATTTCTTCAAGCTCATCAAAAAGTTCGTCATCAATTTTACGAAAGCTGGCAAATAAATCGTCGAGTTTGTTGCAAAAATTTTCACGAGTTTTTGAAAGCCCACTTAATATTTTATTGAAGAATCCCAAAAAAATCACCTTACTTTGTGCCAAATAATCTGTCACCGGCATCGCCTAAGCCCGGCAAAATATATCCGTGGTCATTTAAACCTTCGTCATGCGCGGCGGTATAAATGTCAACATCGGGATGTTCATCATTAATTTTTTTTACGCCTTCGGGAGTACTTATGAGACAAAGCAACTTGATATGTTTTACATTGCGTTCTTTCAAAAATTTTATTGCGGCTGAAGCAGTTCCACCTGTTGCAAGCATTGGGTCTGTCAAAAGAATTTCACGGTCCGCACTATCAACCGGCAATTTGCAGTAATATTCAACCGGTTTCAAAGTTTCAGGGTCACGATATAAACCAATGTGTCCAACTTTTGCATTTGGAATAAGCCGTAAAATTCCGTTAGTCATACCAATTCCCGCACGTAATATCGGAACAACGCCGAATTTTTTTTCGATGATAGAGCAATTCGTTTTACATAGCGGCGTCTCAATCTCTACATTAATAAGCGGTACATCACGAGTTGCCTCATAGCAAATCAAAGTTGCGACTTCTTCGACAAGCTCACGAAATTCCTTATCACCCGTATTAATATTGCGGAGTAAAGAAATTTTGTTTTTTATCAACGGATGGTCAATAATAATAAGTTTGCCCATAAAATTTCCTCCCTAATTTTCAATTTGATTAATTCTAGCAATATGTTTTGACTCATTTGAGAATGGCGTTTCTAAAAAAATTTTTACGATATCAAGCGCAAGACCGCTGCCAATAACGCGCGCACCAAGCGCCAAAATATTTGCATCATTATGTTCACGCGTTGCATGCGCTGAAAAAGTATCGGAGCAAAGCGCAGCACGGATACCTTTAAATTTATTTGCACAAATTGAAATGCCAATACCGGTTGCGCAAATGAGAATACCTTTTTCGCATTCGCTACTTAATATCGAACGAGCGACACGTTTTGCGAAGACAGGATAGTCGCAAGAATCATGTGAGTATGTACCAAAATCTTTATAGATTATATTATTTTGTGCGAAATAATGTGTAATAGATTTTTTCAAATCGAAACCGGCATGATCACAGCCAATCGCAATCATTTTACAATCCCTCCGGATTTTATTTTAGCCGCAATAATTTCGATGAGCGCGGAGATTTCCGTAGCACATTTTTTGTAAATTTCAATATCGCCACCAAATGGATCGATTATATCATAATTTGGATTATCAGAAAAAGAAGCAAGAGTAAAAATTTTATCGGCAGCATTAGGAAAATTCGCTAATAAAAAATTTTTATGGCCATTCGTCATTGTAAAAATAAAATCATTTTCGTCAATAAGTTTTTGCGAAATTAGCTGCGATTTATGATTTGAAATATCAATGCCAAAATTTTTCATTGCTGCTATCGCATTTTCAGATGCTGATGAAGAAATATTTGCTGCAATTCCAGCTGAAGTTACTTGTACAGATAAATTATTTTTAGCAAAAATATTTTTTGCAAGATATTCAGCCATCGGACTACGACAAGTATTGCCAGTACAAACAAATAAAATTTTTAACAAAAAATCACTTCCTTAATATAAAAAAATTCGCAAAAGCGAATTTTTCTCAGCAAATTTAGTTTACTTTCAGATTAAATTCAAACATTTCAGAAAAACTGTTTGTATTCAAAGATTTAACGGGAATTGTCAAAGTAATTTTATCACCGGAAATTTTTTCGAATACCATAACTTTGCCCTCACGTTTTTCATTGACATCCATGCTGTTGCCCCAGTCAGTAACTGACATAATATTTGCTGAGTAAACATCTTGACCTGATTTTATTTTCGCATTACTGTAATCAACTTCGGCGGCCTCACCAGATTTATTTTCAGCATCCAAATAAATATATGTCAAATTATCGCGCGAACTGATTCCATTTACTTTTAAGATAAAATTATTTTTTACAATTTTAAGCGGAACATTTTGATAAAAAGTTTCAGATTCAACAGGGACTTCAACTATCTTCTCAACAATTTTTTCAACGACTTTAGGGTCAGGCTTAGTTATTTTTACAGTTTTAGTTGAATCATCCCACTTAACTGTGCCACCCATAGCTTCTGCAATTAAACGTGCTGGAGTATAAGTTCGGTCACCAAAATTTAAAATTCGCATACCGTCTGGCAAATTAAGTTTAACTTCATCAACTTCAATATTATAATTATCGCATAAATAAGCTTGAACTTTTCCGCCAACTGCAAAAATTTGTTGTGAACCAAATATAACTGAAGCGATAAGAAATCCCGAAATAAATGATTTTTTATGCATAAAATTTTCCTCCTTTAAGCTATTAAAAAAGCTCCCTTTTGAGGAGCTTTTTGTTTTAAAAATTAATTAACTGTTACTGTGCTGTCAGTACCATTCCAGTCAATTTTTTGTCCTAATACTTTTTCTACAAAGTATCTTAATGGTAAACAAGTATAGTCATCTTTAATAATCATGCTAACTGCAGTTCCTTGTTCATTTGTCATAGTTTCTGGAAGAGTTTGAGAAGCAATTTTAACAATTGATTTGCCTTTTTCAAATGTTCTATCGCCAAATGTTACAAATAATGTTTTAGCAATTCCTTCAACGTTTTGAATTCTGTTATCAAAGAATGTGCAAGTTTTTCCTGTAGCTTTAACGATATCACTTGCTTGCATGTAAGTTGTTCCAGTTGCTGCATCAATAAATGGAGCCATTTTCATTTCAATTTCTTGACCATTTATAACTGCAACTTTGTCACCAATTGTAATCTTCATTGCAACTTTTCCACCAAATTGCAATTTAGCAATTAACATACCATCAGTTGCAAATGTTGCTTTGTTAGTACCTGATTCTACTGAAATACTATTACCTGCTACTGCAGTTCCACCTGCTACTAATGCATAATTTCCTTGTGGAGTACTTGAACTTGCAGCAACTTTAAGTCCAGAAATTGTTATCTGAGAAACTTTGTTCTTAGAAGATGCGTCATCAATTACAAATGTAAGCATAGAACCATTTGTAGTATGAGTTACTTTTACATCTTTTACTGTTAAACCATTTTCAGTTTTAATTGTTGGAGTTCCAACAAATGATAAATAGTGATTATCATTTGCAAATCCAATATTTACAACTTTTCCTGCTTCTAATGCTGAGTAACCTTTACTATTTAACTGTTCTGTTAAAACTATATCAGATAATTCAATTGTTTGACCAGGTTTAATATAATTTGTAGCAACAGTTACTGCTAAAGGATTAACAGCTTTTGCAATAACTACTGGGTCCATAGTAGTATTATTTCTAATAGCGTCACCAGATACTGATACACTTACATCGCCAGTAAATCCAGGTTCAACACTTAAATAGAAAGAAATTGAAAATTTAGATTTATCGCTTGAAGTAGTTGAAGTAGTTGATCTGATATTTCTTAAAGTTACTTTGTTTGCTTTTACTTCAACATTTGTATCTTTATCATCTTCTAACAGATAAGTTTTATTACCTTGAGTAATATTTTCTTTATCTTCAATTTTTACAGCATTAATTTTTGCACTATCAGATATAGTAAAGATTAAATTTCCACCATTAATTAAAGAACCAGCTGTTTCTTCAGAAACTGTTACTTTAACTGATTTTGTTTTGTCATTAGTTAAATTTGCAGAATCATAGTAACCACTTAAAACAGTAGGAACTGTTCCATCAGTTTTGAAAGTCAAACCGTAATCTACACGAGTTCCTGCTAAAAATTCTTGAGAAGTTACCATTTCTGAACTACCTAAGTTATCGATAGTTATTTTAATATCTTCGCTACCGTTTAACTCATTTGAAGAATTTGCAAGTATTTCTAAATTTTTAATTAAAATTTGACCAATTAAACCATTTGCAGAAGATGTGAAATTATTAAATCTTACATTTAATATTCTTCCACCACTTGTAAGTTCAGTTTCAACACCTTGTAAGGTTTTTCCTTGATCTTCTTTTTCTTCTTCAACTTTTACATTTACAAAAGTGAAATCTTTAAATTCAGGTTTTTTACTAAAATAGTAACCACTTGGCAATTCTAAATAGAAACCATTACCACTTTCAACGCGCATTGAACCAGCTACATTTTCTTTGATAACGATTTTTTGAATTCCAATTTTATTTTTACCAGTTTGAACATCGTTTACTGAAGTAGTAGTAGAGCCTTTATAGATTGTAGCGAAAACAAGTGAAGTACTTGATAAACCGCTATTACCAGCTCTAACGCTAACTTTTGCAGTTCCTGATGTTAAAGTTTCATCCATTCTAACTATTAATGGAATTCTTATATTATCACCAATTCCAGCAGCAGCAGTTAATTTTACAGTAGCATAATTTTCATCATTTTCTGTTAAAGTATAACCTATTTCCTTAAGTTTACCTTCTTCTGCGCTTCCTTCTCTTGTATAAACATTTTCTGCAACAGTTCCAGTTTTTATTGGTGATTTACCTTCTTTTAAATAGTTAGCGAAATTACTAAAAGCAAATTTTGCATTTTCAAGCTCGATACCAAATTCAACCTCAGCTTCTATTGGTTCTTCTGGGCTAATATTTAAATAATTAGCTTCAGCAAGATACTTAACATCACTTTGTTCTTTCAAGTCAGCAACTGTAATTTCAGCGCCTGGCTCATAGAACAAAGTTTTTTCAGAAACAGTTATATTCCCATTGCTTAACTTGTTTTCAGAAGAAGCAAAGGAATTAACTTTTGACATCGTAACTGTCGAAACAGTCATAATAGATGCCATGAGAAAAGCAATTTTTTTCTTCATTAAATATTTCCTCCTTAAAGAAATAATTTTTAAAAATTTGAGGATTATCCTAAAAAATTTATGCAGTATGTTGATTAGGATTTTCCTCAGCAACGAAAATTATTATAGCAGTAGGAAAAATCAATAGTCAATATGCAAAAAACGATTTAATACTAATGTAATAAAAGAATTAAGCAAGGTTAAGCACTATTTTTAGTAAAAAAATATTAAATCAGAATAGAAGTAAGAAATTTAATAAATTGTAATATTTGCCGTAAAGCGGTAAGAAAAAAAATAAAAGTCATATATAACTTTTTTTTCGACTTTCAGTAAATATTATTTGTGCAAACATTTTTTTTATTCATTTTCCATTACTTTTATACTTATCCATTTTTTTTAATTACGATTTTATTAATAAAAATTTAAGATGAATAATTAAAAGAATGAGCGGAAAAAATTTTACTAAATAGATTGAAACGGAGGAAATTTATTTTGTTCAATTATAAAGTTGAGATATGCGGCTTAAATACCGCTGATATCCCTATCCTTTCCGCTCATGAAAAAAATGTACTTCTGCAAAAAATTTTAGCCGGTGATAAATTAGCTCGTGAAAAATTTATCTACTGTAACCTCCGATTAGTCCTAAGCGTTATCCAACGTTTTACTAATCGTCGTGAAACTCTCGACGATATCTTCCAAATAGGTTGCGTCGGTTTGATAAAAGCTATCGATAATTTCGATATTAATCTTGGTGTACAATTCTCAACTTATGCAGTCCCAATGATTATCGGTGAAATTCGCCGCCATCTCCGTGATAATAATTCAATTCGTGTTAGTCGTTCCCTCAAAGATATTGCATATAAAGCGCTACAGGCAAAAGAAATGTTGACAAAAAAAGATTCAAAAGAACCAACAATAAATGAAATTGCAAAAGAGTGTAATCTCCCAAAAGATGAAATAATTCATGCGATTGAAGCGATACAAGAACCACTCTCACTTTTTGAGCCAGTTTATAAAGATGGCGGCGACACAATTTTTGTCATGGACCAATTGAGTGATATGAAAAATTCTGATGAGAATTGGCTCGATAATCTTTCATTAAATGAAGGGATAAAAAAATTAGGATTGCGTGAGAAATTGATTTTACATCTAAGATTTTTTGAAGGCAAGACACAAACAGAAGTTGCAGAAGAAATTGGGATAAGTCAAGCACAAATTTCACGATTAGAAAAAAACGCATTGCTCAATATCAAAAAAAATATTTCATAGTTAAATAACTTTAAAACCGTTCTTTTTTTATAAAAAAAGAACCCAAAAAATTTTATAAAAAACGGGGTACGCAAAATTCTTTTGTTAAAGTTCTTTCATGAAACGGCTTCAAAGAAGCCGCTTATGTTTCTTTTCTTTCAAGAGAAGAAAGAATTTATGTTTCATAATCAATTATTTGATTTACAATTGCCGAAGCGATAAAGAGTCCGGCAACAGATGGAACAAAAGATATGCTAGAAATTAATTTTTTTTCTGAAGTTAAAATTTTTTTAGGTTGCTCAGTTGAATAGCAAACTTGTAAACTTTTCACACCATATTTTTTTAGTTCACGCCGCATAATTTTCGCAAGCGGACAATATTTAGTTTTATAAATATCATCAAGTTTTAGCGACAACGGATTAATTTTATTCCCCGTCCCCATACAACTTATTATGGGGATTTTTAATTTTTTTGCCGCGAGAATGATTTGAATTTTTGACGAAACAGTATCTACCGCATCAACGGCATAAGTAAAATTTTTATCAAATATCTCAAAAATATTTTGGGCATTGACAAATTTATTTATAACTGTAACTTTTGCGTCAAAATTTATTTCCAGCACACGCCGTTTCATCACATCAATTTTAAATTGCCCAATAGTATTTACATTTGCACAAATATGACGATTTATGTTGCTCACATCAATTTTGTCATTGTCTACGAATGTAAGGTTGGAGATTTGACAGCGCGCAAGTGCTTCGGCAACATATGAACCGACGCCGCCAATTCCAAATATAATAATGGAGCTGTTTTTCAGCAGCTCCATATTTTTTTTGCCAATTAACAGCTCGGTTCGAATAAATTGGTTCAAATTTAGTCATCCTTTTTCAATTCTTCAATCAATTTTTGATTTGGTGACGCAAAAATCGTTTTATAATTCTCATAAATAACCATTCCGGGTTTTGCACCAGAAGTTTTTTTGACAAATTTTTTTTTCGTATAATCAACTGCAACATTGCTTGACTCAAATGCTTTGCTGTAAAACGCACAAATATTTGCGGCCTCACTCAAAGTTTTTTCACTCACATCATTTTTTTCACATTTAATTATGACATGCGAACCAGGAATATTTTTAACATGTAGCCAAAAATCATTTGGCCGCGCAAATTTAAACGTCAAAAAATCATTTTGAATATTATTTTTGCCGACATAAATATCAAATCCGTCAGACGAAACAAAATGTAGCGGTAAAGATTTTTGAATTTGCTTTGACTTTTTTGGCTTATGCAAAATTTTTTGCTGATACAATTCCAAACGTATTTCAGCGAGGTCAGCCTTATTTTGACAGAGACGTAAATTTTGCAAAACGGTTTCAAGATATTTCAATTGTGCATTATTTTTGTCAAGCTGTTCAATCACAGCAACTTGTGTTCGTTTTTGACGATTATATTTTTTGAAATAAACTTGCGCATTTTCAACCGCCGTCAAATTTTTATCAAGTTTTATTTCCATTTTTGAATTGTTGTCATAATAATTTTCTGCGATGAAAGAATCACAGCCTTTGGGAATTTGATAAGCATTTGCCATTAACAATTCGCCACAAAGTTTTAACATATCTTTATTTTTTGTTTGGTCAAGTGTTTGTGACTGAAGCTTAATTTTTTTCTCACAGCGCACAATATTATTTAAGATAATTTTCTGCAAATCTCCGGTTTGAATTTTATTTCTATCGGCGTAAAAATCTGCAATCGCTTGCGATATGCTCGCATATTTTACTTTTTTGTCATATTTTTTTAAATCAATTGCCGACAAAATAATCGGCGTATTTTTTTCATCAAAAATAATTTCGTTCACATAATTTTTATTTGCAATATCGCGGCGAATTTCAAAAAAAATATTTTTGTCGGCCGCAATTTCTTCACTGACAACTGGACTTATTCCGTTCAAAAATTTATATAATGGCTCACCACAATTAAAAAATTGTTCGGCAGAAATTTTTGTCGGGTCAAATTTATTTTTATTCGGCGGCATTTCATATTGAAAATTCGGTAAAATTTGGCGTACAGAACTTTTTTCCGGTGGTATATGTTTTATCGCGTCGACAATTAAATTTTTATCGTCAACCAAAATTATATTGCTATGCTTGCCCATTATCTCAGCAATCAACTTATAAAAAGCAGTGTCGCCAATTCCGTTCACCGCTTTGATTTCAAAAATAATTATTCGGTCAAAATTCGGCTGAATTATATTTATTATCCGTGCATTTTGAATATGTTTGCGTAAAACCATACAAAATCTTTGTGGATTTTGCGCACTAATTTTGTTTCGCATTGTTAAATTTACTCGTGGACATGATGGATTTGCCGATAGCAACAATTTATTTTTGCCGATACTCAAAATAATTTCGTAACTTTCCGGCTGATGAATTTTATTTATCGCGCTGCCAAGAATCTTTCCCCTTAACTCATTAATTAATGAAGATATAACTATTCCGTCCACTATTCTTCAGCTCCAACTTAAACGTATAAAAAAAATAGATACGGCTAATAATATAGAAAAAGTGAGGTGTTAATTATGAGTAAATTTTCTACCGGTTTAATGATGGGTACAATTTTAAGCGCGACCGGTTTAATGTTAATGCTAAGTGATAAAAAAAGTCGCGCTAACTTCGAAAATAAAAGTAGTAAATTATTAAACAAAACTTCCGACGTAATGAATGACGTCGTTAATTCGCTTTAAATTTTTTTACCGCTGCTACTGCTAAAACTGTCGGACCAATATGCGAACCAATAATAACTCCAATTTTTATTGGCGGTAAATTTATTTTTATGCCAAAATTATTTTGCAAATTATTTATTATTTCAACTGCTTCATCATACGCACATGAATGCACAACAACATATTCATACTCATCTTTTTGAGTTTGCTCGGCAATTAATCTAGTAATTTCCTCGACAGCTTTTTTACGACCACGAACTTTTGAATGCGGATAAAGTTCACCATCTTTTAATTCAATTACCGGTTTAATATTTAGAAGGCCACCAAGAATTGATGAAACTTTTCCAATACGTCCACCTTTTTGTAGATATTCAAGTGAGTTTACAGTGCAAAATAATTTTGAATCTGATTTAGTACTATTAAGGAAGTCGGCTATTTCAAAAATTGAGTAGCCGGCTTCTTTCATCTTATATGCTTCTAATATCAAAAGTCCCTCACCCATTGTTGCCTGCATTGAATCGATAAGAATGATATTAGAATTGGGAAAATCTTTTTTTAAGTCTTCAACTAAATTGCTAACCATTGCGAAGACGCCACTAAATTTTGCCGTCATTGCAATATAAATGATATCCAAATTTTTTTCGAGATAGCTACGGAAAAAGTTCTCAAACTCAATCATAGTAGGGAATGAAGTTTTAGGGAATAAATTTTTATCGGCAATAAGTCGATCGTAGAAATCATCAACTGAAATATCGATACGTTCACGTAAATGATTTTTACCATCGAGACAAGTATAGAAAGGAATGATATCGACATCAATTTGTTTTAACAAATCGTTAGGGATATCACAGCAACTGTCAGCCAATATTTTAAAATTATTCATAAAGAAATCCTCCTTGCATTACAAAAATTTTAAAAAAAGTTTTACCACGACATTTTTTAAAATTTCTATTACAAAACAAACTAAGATAGGAGAGAAATCAATAAAAGTTTTACCAAGAAATGTTTTATCTAATAGATTACGAGCAGGAGCGAGTAAAAATTCCGTTAGCTCATAGATAATATTTGAAAAAGAATTTGTACTTCCAAGGACTAAAAGCCGTGACATTATAACTCGAATAAATATTAAAAATTCGAGTAGCCTTAAGAAAAATAATATTGAACGTAAAAGAGTAAATGCCATTACAAAACACCTTTACTTAAAAGATGATGAAACCCATGGCAAAATTAAACCGTTAGCCTTTAATTCTTCCTTAAACTCGCCAGTTATATTTACATTTGCAGGTGCAACAATAAAAATATCAGTAGAGACACGTTGGATATCGCCGTCAATTGCATAAGCTGCGCCACCAAGAAAATCTGCAATACGTTGAGCATTAGCACGGTCAACACCTTCAAGATTAATGATACAAGTTTTATTTTGTTTGATATAGTCGCAAGCGGAAGCTGCATCATCGACATCAGTTGGATAAGTTATTACGACTTGCATTTGGATATTTGTATTAATGCTGACAACTTTTGCATTATTACGTTTAGGACGGAAAGTTGCGATATTACCAAATTCTTTTGGTGCCTCGTCAACAGTTTCCGTCATTTCGTCATCCTCATCAAATTCCTCACCACGAATGTAATTATAAACTTTGTCAAGAAGTTTCATAATAATCCCACCTTAAAAAATACTCATAAATTTTACTGAGCAATTATACACTTAAAAAAAGAAATAGTCAACAAAATTTTTTATGTCAATAAAAAAATTAATGCTGATTAAAAAATACGTGAAAAAAATTTTACAATTAATTTTGCAAAAAAAGTTTTATTTCGGTAGAAAACTTTTGTTATAATTCAATTAAAAAATATAGAGGTGTTTGATGTGGAAGAAAATGAACTCAAAAAAATAGTGGACTCTGAACATCATAATCCACATAATTTTTTAGGAATACATCAAGAAATTTTGAACTCAAAACCAGTGGTAATCGTAAGATGTTTTTTACCGCGTGCGCAAAAAGTTTCCGTCATTGATACAAATTTAAAAAAATATCCAATGGAAAAAATAGATGACGCCGGCGTTTTTCAAGTTAATATCGGTAATAAAAAAATTTTTGACTACCAACTTGAAGTTACTGATTATGATGGCAATACGCAAAAAATTTTTGACCCATATTCATTTGAACCAGTAATTTCTGATTTCGATTTATTTTTATTCGGCGAGGGTAATCATTACAAAATTTTTGACAAACTTGGCGCACATCCATTACAAATAAAAAATGTGAGCGGCGTAAATTTTGCAGTGTGGGCGCCTAATGCAAAACGTGTCAGTGTCATCGGCGATTTTAATAATTGGGATGGTCGCCAAAATCCAATGCGTGCACGTAAAAACTCTGGCGTTTGGGAATTATTTATTCCCGGCCTGAAAAATTTCGATAAATATAAATTTGAAATCAAAACACAGGAAAATTATATTTTGAAAAAATCTGACCCATACGGAAATTTTGCACAACTTCGTCCCGATAATGCGTCAGTGATATTTGACATCAATAAATATAAATGGAATGACGCTGCGTGGCGTAGTTTGCGTACAAAAAATCCGCCAACTTCCGGCCCAATAAATATCTACGAAGTTCATTTGGGTTCGTGGAAAAGAATCGTTGAGGAAGATAATCGTTTCTTGACGTACAGAGAATTTGCCGATGAAATCGTACCGTACATAAAAAAAATGAACTACACTCATATCGAATTAATGCCAATCGCTGAACATCCATTCGATGGCTCATGGGGCTACCAAGTTACAGGTTATTATGCCGTTACAAGTCGATATGGAACGCCAGAAAATTTTATGTATTTAGTTGACAAATGCCATCAAAATAATATTGGTGTCATTCTCGATTGGGTTCCCGCACATTTCCCAAAAGATGAACACGGTTTAGCACACTTTGATGGCACCGCATTGTATGAACATGCTGACCCACGTATGGGTGAACATCCCGATTGGGGTACATTAATTTTTAATTACGGACGCTGTGAAGTAAAAAACTTTTTGATTGCAAATGCACTTTTTTGGATTGAAAAATTTCATATTGATGGCTTACGCGTTGACGCTGTCGCTTCCATGATTTATTTGGATTACAGTAAAAAAGAAGGTCAATGGTTGCCAAATAAATTTGGCGGAAATGAAAATCTCGATGCAATCGAATTTATGAAACATATGAATTCAGTTATCTGTGGAAAATATCCTGAAATTTTAATGATTGCGGAAGAATCAACGGCTTGGCCTGGTGTTTCACGACCTGTCGAGCAAAATGGTTTAGGCTTTAATTTAAAATGGAATATGGGGTGGATGAACGACTTTCTTACATATATGCAAAAAGATCCGATTCACAGAAAATTTCATCATAACAATTTGACATTCAGTATGATTTACGCCTATACTGAAAATTTTATTTTGGTACTTTCACACGATGAAGTTGTGCACGGCAAAGGTTCACTTATAAGTAAAATGCCGGGAGATTTATGGCAAAAATTTGCGAACTTACGCGTTGCTTTTGGATTTATGATAGGGCATCCAGGTAAAAAATTATCATTTATGGGAAATGAATTCGCGCAATTTGATGAATGGAATGAGAATAAGAGTTTGGATTGGCATCTATTAAATTTTGAGAGCCATGAAAAATTTCAAACATATATAAAAGATTTGAACGAAATTTATTGCAATGAAAAAACTTTATCGTACGACGATTTTACTAACAATGGATTTGAATGGATTGACTGTAATGATTCCGACCGTAGTGTCATATCTTTTATGCGCAAAGGCAAAAATCCAAACGATATAATAATTTTCGTTTGCAATTTCACACCCGTTCCACTTTTAACTCATCGAATCGGTGTTCCATTCCCCGGCATATATAAAGAAATTTTAAACAGTGATGATTTAAAATACGGCGGTAGCGGAATAGTTAACTCAAACATCATTCAAAGTGAGAAAATAGAATGGAATTGGCGACAGAATAGTATTGGATTAAAAATTCCACCGCTCGGCGTTTCAATTATAAAACTTTGCTGAAAATAAGTTTAAAATCTTACTTTTCTTGTAAGAAAAGTAACAAAAGAACTTTAACAAAAAATCTTTACGCGAATGCGTAAAGATTTTTATATTAAAGTTTTTTTTGGTTCTTTTTTTTTCAAAAAAAAGAACGGTTTTTCTTTTTTATTTTAAGCAAATAAAGTTAAATAAGCATTTATAAACAAATTGATATCGCCATCCATAACTGCTCGAACGTTACCCGTTTCAACATTTGTACGATGGTCTTTGACTAAATTATACGGATGAAATACATAAGTACGAATTTGACTGCCCCACGCAATTTCTTTTTGTTGGCCACGTATACCTTCCAATTTTGCGCGCTGCTCATCAATTTTCATTGACAATAATTTTGCCCTAAGCATATTCATTGCGAACTCACGATTTTGTATTTGCGAGCGCTCATTTTGACACTGAACAACAATTCCTGTCGGCAAATGTGTAATACGAATTGCGGAATCAGTTGTATTTACATGTTGGCCGCCCGCACCACTCGAACGATAAGTATCAACGCGTATCTCGTCCTCCGCAATTTTTATTTCAATTTCATCATTTATTTCCGGCATAACTTCGCATGAAGCAAAAGATGTATGACGGCGCCCCGACGCATCAAATGGTGAAATTCGGATAAGTCGATGCACACCGCGCTCACTTTTCAAATATCCGTACGCATTGTCGCCTTTAACTTCAAACGTAACTGATTTAATACCGGCTTCCTCGCCCGGCAAATAATCCATAACTTTAAATGAAAAATTATTTTTATCGCACCACTTGCCATACATTCGAAAGAGCATATCGACCCAATCACATGCTTCGGTTCCACCCGCACCAGAATGTAAAGAAACAATTGCATTATTAAAATCATATTCACCGCTCAATAAATTTGATATACGAAAAGATTCAAATTCGCTGACAAATTTATTTTTAGCGGATTTAATTTCGGACAAAAGACTTAAATCATTTTCCTGTTCGGCCAATTCAATAAATGCAAAAATATCTTGACATTGATTATAAAGTGATTCAAAATTTAATATTTTAATTTCGAGCTGTTTTTTTTGTTTTGTAAGCGCTTGCGACTTTTTTATATCGCTCCAAATTTCCGGCTGACATAATTCAGTCTCAAGACTTTGCAATTTTAATTTAAGCGTATCGATGTCAAAGAGATCGCCCCATATCGTCCAATTTTTTTTTGTACTCATTCATTTGCGCATAGATTTCATCGAGTTCGAACAAAATTTTCACCTCTTAATTTTTTCCACAACATTGTTTGTATTTTTTACCACTACCGCATGGACACGGATCATTTCTGCCAATCTTAGCTTCTTTGCGTTGAATCGGTTTTTTTTCGGCTGATTCAACATTTGTTGAAACTTCTTTTACAACTTGTTCGCGTTCCGGCGGCGTCTCAATTTGAACATTAAATAATCCACGAATTGTATCAAGTTGAATATTATTGCTCATTTCCTCGAACATATCGTAACTCAAAAATTTATATTCAACTAACGGATCACGTTGTGCATAAGCACGCAACGAAATTCCCTGACGCATCTGATCCATATTGTCAATATGATCAGTCCAATGTTGATCAACCATGCGCAAAGTTATAATCCGCTCAATTTCACGCATATGCTCAGCACCAAACTCATTTTCTTTTTCATCATAAATTTTCTGTGCACGCACAAATAATTGGTCAATTAAATCCGACTTTTTTAAAACTTCTTTGTCATCATCGCTCAGGACTACGGCAACCTCATGGAAAATTGGCAACAAAAATTCATTGAGATTATTGATATCCCAATCTTCAGGCAAATCTGACTCACCTGAATATAAATTAACACTGCGCGTGATAACTTCTTTTAACATTTTCATTATGCTATCTTTGATATTTTCGCCTTGTAAAACTTTCAAGCGTTCGGCATAAATAATTTCGCGCTGCTCATTCATAACTTTATCGTATTCCAAAAGATGTTTACGTATTGCAAAGTTATTGCCCTCAACTTTTTTCTGCGCATTTTCAATGGCTTTAGATAAAATTTTATGTTCAATTGCTTCGTCTTCGGGCAAGCCCAAAACGTCAACAATCTTCATCATTTTTTCCGAGCCAAACAATCGCATCAAATCGTCCTCAAGCGAAATAAAAAATCGTGACTCACCGGGATCACCCTGACGACCTGAACGCCCACGCAATTGATTATCAATACGCCGCGATTCATGGCGCTCGGTTCCAATTATTTTTAGCCCACCTAATTCTTTTACACCATCACCGAGTTTTATATCGGTACCGCGCCCCGCCATATTTGTCGCAATCGTAACTGCATTTTTATTTCCGGCTTTAGAAATAATTTCAGCTTCTTTTTCATGATATTTTGCATTCAAAACTTGATGAGGAATTCCCTCACGCTTTAACATTTGACTAAGTTTTTCCGACTTATCAATAGTAATCGTGCCGACCAAAACCGGTTGACCTTTTTCATACGATTGCTTAATTTCTTTTACAACTGCTCGAAATTTTGCAGCTTCAGTTCGATAAACTGAATCAGGATAATCAATACGAATGACAGGTTTATTTGGACTAATCTCAACAACATCCAAACCATAAATTTGCCGAAACTCATTCTCTTCAGTAACAGCAGTTCCTGTCATTCCAGCTTTTTTCGCATATTTATTGAAAAAGTTTTGGAAAGTAATTGTCGCTAAAGTTTTACTTTCTCGATTTACTTTTACACCTTCTTTTGCCTCAATAGCTTGATGCAAACCATCAGAATATCTGCGGCCGGGCATAAGCCGTCCAGTAAATTCGTCAACAATTATTATTTCATTTTCCTTGACAACATAATCTTTGTCGGCCGCCATATTATAATTTGCCTTGAGCGCATTATTAATATGATGCTGCAGTTCAAGATTTGTAGGATCAGATAAATTTTCGATACGGAAAAATTTTTCCGCTTTTTTAATTCCTTCTTGAGTCAACGTAACACTCTTAGCTTTTTCGTCAACGACAAAATCGCCCTCTTCAATCAATTCTGTTTTTGTAATTGGATTTAACGCCTCGTCCTCATTTAAAATTCGACCACGTGTCAAAGTTTTTACAAATGAATCGGCAATATTATAAAGCTGAGTAGATTTTGTACCACTTCCAGAAATAATAAGTGGCGTGCGCGCTTCATCAATCAAAACGGAATCAACTTCATCTATTATCGCATAATTCAAACCGCGCTGAACCATTTGCTCTTTATAAATAACCATGTTATCGCGCAAATAATCGAAACCCAACTCATTATTTGTCGCATAAGTTATATCGCAATTATAAGCCTGCTTACGCTCTTCCGCCGACATTGAATTTAAAACAACACCAACCGTTAAGCCAAGAAATTCAAAAATTTGTCCCATCCATTTTGCATCACGTTGCGCCAAATAATCATTTACAGTAACGATATGAACGCCCTTGCCCTCAAGCGCATTAAGATATGCGGGCAAAGTTGCAACCAAAGTTTTACCTTCACCGGTTTTCATCTCCGCAATACGTCCCTGATGCAAAACGATACCGCCAATAATTTGCACATGAAAATGTTTCATTGCGAGCGTACGAAACGCTACCTCACGTACAACTGCAAAAGCTTCCGGCAAAATATCATCAAGTGTTTTGCCATTCGCCAACATATTTTTAAATTCAAGTGTTTTATTTTTCAATTCATCGTCAGATAATTTTTGCATTTGCTCGTCAAGGTCTTCAATTTTTTTAGCCAGTGGAAGAATTCGTTTAATTTCTTTTTCACTATAGCTGCCAAATAAATTTGTCAAGAAACTCATAATTGCCTCCAAAAAAAATAATTTCACGCATAATAGTTTAACAAAAATAAAACTAATGCGCAAAATTATTTTTATGAATAAAGTTTTTGAATGGGATTAATTTTTACGCGGCCGCAACCAACATTAACTGTCATTTTTAAAAAATATTTTTGACCACGCAAATTTATTGTACACGCACTTCCGGTTGTCCCACGTAAAGTATAAGCTACTGAATTTTCTTTGGCATTCGTAAAAATATTTATACCCAACGGCAAATTAATTTGCGAAACTTTTCGGAGTAAACCACTATCATCCGCACGTCGCACATAATATGAATTTTTATTTGAATCAAAAGTCAAAACATATTTTCTTTTTTCATCGACAGCATTTTTTTGGCAATACCTTAAATTTGAACGCAAAATATTTGCGGATTGAACAATTCGATGGCGCTCGACAGCATTAAAAGAAATTGAACCTAAACTTAAAATTATCACACTAATTGCCAACGAAATTATTAATTCAATTAATGTAAAACCTTTTTTATTCATCTTAACCTCAAAAAATAATTTTATTATTAGATTATCAAAATCATCCGTATTTTTACAACAAAAAAATCAAATCCGAAGATTTGATTTTAAAAATTATTTTGTTGCTTGCTTGTTCTGTGATGTTTTTTGTTTCTCTTGGTCGTTTTTTTCATTTTCCAGAGCTTGCTTTGCTTGCGCAAGTTTCCCTTTATTTCCTTCGCTTACTACCATATGAATAGGACTTACTTGTTTTTCATTCATTGAAACATTCTGTGAGAAAAGATTACTCATTAAATTCATACCGTCTAAAGCATTTGTTAATGCTTGTTTCTGTTCAGAATTTAAATTTGGATTCGCTTGTAATTTATTAAGGTAACTTAAAGTAGAATTAATCAATCCTCCAAGATTAAAGAAAATTGTAGTTTTATTTTGCTCTTGGTTTACAGTTGCTTTAGCTTGATCTTGACTTACAGTTGCTTTAGCTTGATCTTGACTTACAGTTGCTTTAGCTTGATCTTGACTTGCAGTTGCTTTAGCTTGATCTTGACTTGCAGTTGCTTTAGCTTGATCTTGACTTATAGTTGCATTAGCTTGATTTAATAAATTTTCATTAAATTCATTAGTGAAATTTTCCAATTTTTCTTTTTGAGCATCATTTAAATTTTTCAATCTCGTCTGATTTGCCTCATGTACATTATGCCATACTTCTTTAACTGTTATTTTTTTGAATTTTTCTAAATTGTTTTCTCTGAAATTATCTATCTTCTCTAAAGCATTATTTAAATCTCCCTCTAATTTACTAATTTCTCCACTATAAATGTTCATTGCATTTTCATTAGCTTTAATAAAAGCTTCATTAGCTCTATTTATATCATCAGGAGTTTTAGCATCTTTTAAAGCATTTTGATAATCTTTTTTATTTTGTCTCAATTGTTTATTTAACCTACCTTTTGCCCCTCCAAGGCCAAGGAAACCATTCTGTTTAAAGTAATTCATTATTTTATTTCCTGTCCTTCTCAAAAAAGCCACAAACCTCGTTCCTCCTCTCATTAACCAACGCCCTGCTTTTTCAAATGGTAATCTCAATGCATAATTCATAAAATTATAAATATGTGTAAAAGCTCTTTTTGCACAAAACTCAGTAGCTATTTTTGTTTCTCCGAACCATCTTTTTATTGGATAACTTTGCAGTATCAAATAATTTAATTTAGCATTAAGGGAAGCATTTTCTTGTTGCAATGATGATATTGAGTCCTGTTGTTCCTTAATACTTGAAGTAACATTATTTAAATTATTATCAAGATTTTGTTCCTCTTTATTTAAATTATTTTCTAATTCATTAAAAACTTCTCCCGCATTTTTTTGAGCATCTGCATTCACTTCTGGTTGAACTTCTGCATTTTCATTCGGCTGAACTTCTGCATTCACTTTTGGTTGAACTTCTGCATTTGCCACATTTTGCTCAACCTGCTCATTTTCATTAAAATTTTGTTCATTTTCCATAACAATCATCTCCTCATAATTTAATATTATTATTGTAACATCATTTTCATATTATGTCAAATATGTTATGTTTTTATTTTAAATTTAATTTTTCTTTGAATAATCTTCCAAAATAATTTTTCCGGTGATAATCATAATCGGGCCGAAAATTACACCAAGTAATCCAAAAATTTTCAGGCCGATATAAATTGCAGCTAACATTAATAATGGATGAACACCAATTTGTTTTCCAATAAGTTTTGGAGAAAGAATATGACGCATCATTCGCGTTGATAAATATGTTATGAGTAAAACAATTGCGCGATTAAAATTCTCATTTAAAAAACAATAAGCGGCCCATGGCCAAATTATAAATCCAGTTCCGAAAATTGGAAGTGCGTCGACAATCGCACTTACTAATCCTAAGAATAATGCGTACGGATATTTTATAATGCAAAAACCAATCGTACATATAGCAGCCGTAACACTCATCATTATAAATTCAGCTTTAATGTAAGCAGTTAATCCTTGTAGGCATCCTTTTTTTAATTGCCCAAATGTAACTAAAATTTTTTTTGGTACAATACGTTGACAAAATTCTCGTATCAAAATTTTATCTTTAACGAAAAAAAATGCAGCTATCATTGTTACTACGACATTTAAAAATAATTCAGGAATAATTTTTACGATGTTACCAGATTGACTTAAAAATGTAGTCAATTTTTTTTGTACGCACTCATAAATATTTTGTTTCATATCTTTTGGAATTATACTGATTACATGATTATATTTTAATTTGAATTGCTCAAGCTTAATCATAAATTCTTGAGTATAAAATGGTATATTCGCAAAAAAATATTTTCCTTCCATTATTACGCGTGATAAAATTGTTTTACAAAAAAATATTATAAGTACGATAAAAATGATACAGCATAAAAATGACGCTATCGCTTTACTAATTTTTAATCTCTTACTTAAAATTATTACGAATGGATTTAGTACCAATGAAATAATATAACCAAAAATAAATGGTGAGACGTAATAAAAAATATATTTGAAAAATATCCATGTTACTACTAAAAATAATAAGACGTAAGCAATTTCATCTATTTGCTTACGATTTTTTTTGTAGTACTCCAATTTTTCTCTCACCACCTATTTGATTTTTTTCACTATGCTTGCTATTATAGTACAAAATAAATTTTATGGAGTTACTTATGATTAAAAAAATATTATTTGCCGCATCTGAAATGGTCCCTTTTATAAAAACTGGCGGCTTGGCTGATGTCATTGGTTCCTTACCTATCGTATTAAAAAATAAAAATACTGATACGCGTGTCGTTATCCCTCTATATAAAAATATATCCCAAAATAATTTGGAATATGTAACAAAATTTTGTGTATTTAATGATTGGCGCTGCCAATACGCTGATATTTATAAAATAAATTTTGACGTACCGGTTTACTTCATAAAAAATGATTACTATTTTAATCGTGATAAAGTTTATGGATATAGTGATGATTTTGAACGCTTCGCATTTTTCTCTAAAGCTCTACTAAATTTATTACTGGAAATAAATTTTCAACCCGATATTATTAATTTTAATGATTGGCAAACCGGTTTGAGTTGCTTGTACCTCAAAGAATTTTTTTGCCGTAATGATTTCTATAAAAATATAAAAGCTGTCTTTACTATACATAATTTGCAATACCAAGGTCTCTTCGATAAAAATATTTTAAGTCAAATTCTTCTGAATGATGAATATTTCTCAATCGATAAACTTGAATTCTATGGATGTTTAAATTTTATGAAGGCCGGCCTTCTATATTCTGATGCAATTACTACCGTAAGTCCAACTTATGCAAATGAAATTAAAACTTTAGAATATGGCTGCGGATTAGATGGCGTACTCCGAAAAAGAAATAATATCACTGGAATTTTAAATGGTTTAGATTATAAAAAATATGACCCACAAACAGATTCGCGAATATTTAATTTCAATAAAGATGATTTATCTGGAAAAATTTTAAATAAAAAAGCTTTATGTGAGAGATTTAATTTTAATTTCAATAGTGAAATACCAATTGTTTGCGTAGTCTCACGATTTGCTGAGCAAAAAGGTTTTGATATTATTTATAAAGCACTGGAAAAAATTTTGGCATTAGATTTGCATTTGATAATAGTTGGAACGGGTGAGCATTCAATTGAAAATTTATTTTCGCAAGCTCAAGAAAATTTCCCAAATCTTCATGTAAATATAATTTTTAGTGAAGAACTAGCGGCAAAAATTTATGCAGGTGCTGATATTTTTTTAATGCCGTCAAAATTTGAACCATGTGGGCTCGCACAAATTATGTCAATGAGATATGGGACAATTCCTGTTGCACGAAAAACTGGCGGGCTTATTGATACAATTATTGATTACTCAACTGATTTAGAAAATGCAAATGGATTTTTATTTGAGCAATATGATGCTGATGCACTATTTAATTCATTAAAATTAGCGACAGATTTATTTAAAAATAAAAATATCTGGCACAAAATTATCTCTAATGCAATGAATAGTGATTTCTCATGGGATAACTCTGCTCAAAAATATCTTTCCCTATACCAAAATTTACTCCAATAATTATTTTTTCTTCTTGTTAAATATTTTCGTCATTAGTTCATCTATCTCTTTATCTAATTCCTTAAGTTTATCTAATTGTTTTGAAAAATTTTTTTTGCGCGGTTTGTATAATTGCTGAAGGATTTTATTCTTCAGTTTCTTTTTTTGCACGGTATTTCGTATTTATATAATTTAATTTTGCTGCATGCGCTTGCTCATCCGTTATTATCTCATATATCATATCTCGTATCTGTAAATTTAAAAATAAAAACATTAAGCGCCTATATATCTCAACCGCTTCTAATTCCCCAAAAAATGCTTTCGCTATCTCCTCTAATATATTCCCACTTATTTCTACTTTCCCTACTTGAACTACCGGCTCATTCCCAGTAAGTTGTTTGTAAATCTGTGATAAATATTTATAATGTTTCTGCTCATCTAAACTCATTTGTCTTAATATCTCTTTTACTTCTTTATCATTAACTTGCTCCATCATTTGCATATAATAATCTTTATCCTTTAGCTCATCTTCAAGTGCTAGTATTAACATTTCAGTAATTTTATTTTTTTGAGAATCTTCTTCCGACATTATTTTTATTTGTTCTAAATTATATGGGTACATATTTTTTTTGCCTCCATTCTTTTTATTTATTATTCATATGCAAGTAAATTAATTTTGTTGATAAATAATTTAATACTATGGAGAGTAAGATTATGACAAAATTTTTAATCCATAAATTTATTCCTAACTATAATAATAAAAAAAGTGCGGCCGTACGAAATTCATATGCTTCCTTATCATCTATCATTGGGATTATATGTAATATTATTTTATTTGCCGTAAAATTTTTTATCGGCCATACTACTGCAAGTATCTCAGTCATTACTGATTCATTTAATAATTTATCAGATGTAAGTTCATCAATAATAGTTTTACTTGGATTTAAGATAGCGAATCAACCGGCAGATAAAAAACATCCATTTGGATATGGGCGAACAGAATATTTAACAACGTTAATTATTTCGATAATAATTATGTATCTGGGCTACACATTTTTTAAGGAATCACTACATGATATTTTTTATCCGCATAAATTAAATTTAAATATGATTTCATTAATAAGTTTAATTTTTAGTGCGCTACTAAAATTTTGGCTAAGTATTTTTAATAAGAAATTAGGTAATGCGATTTCATCAAAGACATTAATTGCGGCATCAATTGATTGCCGTAATGATGTCATTATTACTTGTACTACGATTTTTTCTTTACTTTGTAGTAAATTTACAAATATAATTATTGATGGCTATGTCGGAATATTTGTTTCGGTATTATTTTTTTACTCCGGATTTACAATTTTTCGTGGAACTATCTCTTCACTTTTAGGTGAACCTATTGATAAAAATTTAATAAGTGAGATAAAAAAATCATTAAAGAATTATGATGGGATACTTGGCGTCCACGATTTAATTGTTCATAATTACGGCCCAAATAAAATTATGGCATCAATTCATGCCGAAGTTGCTAGTGATATGAAATTAAGTGCGAGCCATGATATAATTGAGCGCGCTGAGAAAGAATTAAGTCATAACCTTAATATCGAACTTGTAATACATACTGACCCAATTGAGATAAATGACCCACGTATACAAAAATTTTCTTCCATTGTTAAAAATTATCTAGCGAGTAAAAGTAAAGAACTTGACGCACATGATTTTCGATTAGTTGACGGTAAAAGCTATATAAATTTCATATTTGATTTAGTCGTACCATTTGGATATACGAAAGTACAAATGGAAGATTTAAAAATGGATTTAGAGAAAGTTTTACAAAATTATAATGACAAAATAATTTGTATCATAAATTTTGAGAATGGGTATAACTAAAAGGTGAAGCAGATGGCACAAAAAAAAGTTTCAACAAAAATTGACGATACTGATATTTTATTAGAGATAATGAGTATAATTTTTATCGCGGTAAGTTTTTTTATAACGTATAGTTTATTTTCGAGTGCAGGATTTTTAGGGAATATAATCAAGAATATTTTACTAGGATTATTAGGAATCGGAGCATATATTTGCCCGATTATTATTTTTGCATTTGGGATTTATTTTTTATTTGCAGAAGAGAAAGAAGTTTCGCCACGTAAAATTATCGGCTCATTGATATTATTATTGTGCATAATAATTTTTACACATATTCAAAATTTACCGGAAAATATTGAGCATCTAAATTTTTTCGGCTACGTTACATATTTTTATGTCAATGGTAAAATAGATAATGGTGGACTTTTAGGCGCAATAATTGGAAATTTCTTAATTGGTATTTTAAATTACATCGGAACATATATTTGCTTAACATCATTGACATTAATTTCACTTATATTGCTCACAAATAAATCATTTTTCAAATTTGTTTGTAATAAAAAAATTAGTGAGCGCAAAAAAAATAATAAAAATTTCCATGAAAAAAAATCTAAAAAACCAAAACTATTTGCCATCGAAAAAAATGATATGAAAATTGAAGAAAAAAATCTCGATGAAAAAAATTCTTCTGAAAAAATTTCTGATGAAAAAAAAATTAATGAGGAAACTTTGGACTTTAATAAATATCAATTCCCACCAATTCAACTTCTAAATAAAAAAAATTCCAATACCAATCAAGTTTCTAAAGCAGAATTAGCAAAAACGTCTGAAAAACTTGAAGCAACTTTAAAAAGTTTTGGCGTTGAAGCTGAAATTGTCGACGTTAGTCAAGGCCCAACTGTTACAAGATATGAATTAAAACCCGGCGATGGCGTAAAAGTCAGTAAAATTTCAAGTCTTGCCGACGATTTAGCTTTAAGCCTCGCAGCTACCGGAATTAGAATTGAAGCACCCGTTCCGGGAAAATCTGTCGTTGGCCTCGAAGTCCCAAACGAATCAACTGATATCGTATTTTTACGCGAAATAATTGAAGACAAAAAATTTTCACAGTTCCCATCAAAATTAGCATTCGGTATCGGCAAAGATATTGCGGGCAAAACAGTTGTTTCTGATATTTCAAAAATGCCACATCTTTTGATAGCGGGCTCAACCGGTTCCGGCAAAAGTGTCTGCATAAACACACTTATTATAAGTTTGCTTTACAAATCAAAACCTGAAGATGTAAAACTTTTAATGATTGACCCAAAAGTTGTTGAGCTCGGAATTTATAACGGCATTCCACATTTACTTATTCCTGTCGTAACTGACCCGCAAAAAGCTGCTAGCGCATTAAATTGGGCTGTAAAAGAAATGACACGGCGTTACAATCTTTTTGCAGAAAACAATGTGCGCGATATGAAAGGCTATAACGCACTCAAAAATGGTGAAGATTTATTGCCGCAAATTGTAATTATTATCGATGAGTTGGCAGATTTAATGATGGTTGCGTCAAAAGAAGTTGAAGCTGCTATATGTCGATTAGCGCAAATGGCACGCGCCGCTGGTTTACATTTAATCATTGCAACTCAACGTCCGTCCGTCGACGTAATCACAGGTTTGATTAAAGCAAATATTCCATCACGATTGGCATTTTCCGTAACTTCCGGCACAGACTCACGCACAATTTTAGATGTGAGTGGCGCAGAAAAATTGTTAGGTAAAGGCGACATGTTATTTCATCCAATTGGCAGCAACAAGCCTCAACGAATTCAAGGCGCATTTATTTCCGATAAAGAAGTTGAAAATATTGTGGCGTTTGTCAAGAAAAACAAAGTTGACAATGTTGATCCAACAATGGTTGAAGAAATCACATGTACTACGAAATTTATTGATGAAGATGAAAGTACGGACGAATTTTTTGAAGCATCAATTGATTTGATAATGAAGAAAGGCAAAGCGTCGACATCAATGCTTCAGCGACAATTCCGTATCGGTTATAATCGTGCTGCACGAATTATGGAAGAGTTAGAGAATCGTGGAATTATTGGCCCTGAAGATGGAAGCCGCCCCCGCCAAATTTTAATGAGTAAATTTGAATGGCAAAGTCGTAAGGAAAATAAATTTAACGCGTAAAAATTTTTCGCTGAATAAAAAAGTCTGCTTCGGCAGATTTTTTTATACCCATCAACTATGATATAATGCGTTTAAAATATTCGTTGGTGAAAATTATGATTTATATGCGACAAGCTTTACAAAATGCACAAAAAGCTTTTGAACTCAATGAAATCCCTGTCGGCTGCGTAATCGTCTGTGAAAATAAAATCATCGCCGAAGGTTTTAATCAACGTAATTGTAAAAATAACGTTCTATTTCACGCCGAAATTATCGCTATAAATGAAGCTTGCTCAAAATTAAATAGCTGGCGTCTCGAAAATTGTATCCTATACGTTACCGTCGAACCTTGCGCAATGTGTGCCGGTGCAATCTTACAAGCCCGTATCCCCAAAATTATTTTTGGCTGTAAAAATAAAAAAGCTGGTTGCGCCGGCTCCGTGTTAAATATCTTAGATGAAAAAAAATTTAACCATCAAGTCCAAATTATCTCCGGATTATTAGAAAATGAGTGCCAAGAAATTATGAGCAAATTTTTTAAAAATCTCAGACAAAAGGAGTTTGACAAATGAAAATTATCATAAATGGCTGTGAAGGAAAAATGGGACAGATTTTAGCCAAACTTTCCATGCAAAATCATGAAGTTGTTTGTGGAATTTCTACTCGCAATGCCAAAGATTCTTTCCCAATTTTTGACGACATCAATAATTTTTCAGGAGATGCTGACGTTTTAATTGATTTTTCAACTGCGTCAGCCATCCCCAAAATAATTGATTACTGTGTAAAAAGAAAAATTCCCGCCGTTATTTGTACAACTGGAATCGATGCAGAAACTGAAAAAAAAATTAGCGACGCCGCAAAAATTATTCCAATCTTTAAATCTGCAAATATGTCGCTCGGAATAAACATTGTCAATTTGATTTTGGAACAAGTTTCAAAAACTTTGTTTGATTTAAATTTTGATATCGAAATTTTGGAGAAACATCATAATCAAAAAATTGATGCACCTAGCGGAACCGCTTTGTTATTGGCTGATACAATTAAAAAATCTATCGGCAATTTGGACTATAAATTTCAACGAAATAATTTACGCCAAAAAAATGAAATTGGAATCTCATGCGTTCGCGGCGGAACAATTGTCGGCGAACACTCTATAATTTTTGCAGGAATCGATGAAACAATTGAAATAAAACATTGTGCGCAATCACGTGAAATTTTTGCACTCGGTGCAATAAAATCCGCTGAATTTATCTTAAACAAACCGCCACAATTATATTCGATGCACGATATGCTGTAATAAAATTACCTTTGAGCGCATAAAATCTCAAAGGTGATAATATGAGCGAAATAAATTCTTTCGAAATTGAAATACAATTTACTGGGACATTAGAACAAATTAACCGATTTCGCGATTTGCTGCAGCATCAAAAAACTCTTACAAATTTTCGATATCTCGATGGCTATGCGCAAGCACGCGCTTATAAATATCTACCTGATGAATTACGAAATGAAGAAGTTTTTGAAAGCTTAATCTGCGATAAATACGAAGCATTTGCTTATATTTTTTATGCGGATTTACAAAATAATCCTGACGCTTTAGACGCACAAATTATGAAAATTTTTGAAAGCTTACCTGAAAATGATAAATGCAAAGCTTTTAAATTTTTATCTGCAAAAAATCGTACTTTTGCAAATTTGTTAAAAATTCCTGAAAAAGATCGTGCTTTTGCATTTGAATATCTTAATAAAAACGAAAAAATTGCCGAAAATTGGCTACGATTACCTTACAAACTTTGTGAACAAAGTGTTTCTTGGCATCGTGTATCAAAAAATACATCACGATTACATAAAGCCGCAAAACAATATTCAAAAAAAAAACTTTCTTACTTTTAGGTTTATCAGCAGGAATTTTTGTTGCATTAATTGGAATCACCTTAATTGCACTTTATATTTTTTGTCCACCGGTTGCCGCAGTAATAAATTTTGTCATCGGTTCCGCATATAGTCTAATAGTTTCTTGTGTAGTTGGTATATGTTTTACGTTTGCTGGAATAATCATCGGATTTTTTTGTATGAAAAATTTTATACAAGTCTCGAAAAGTCAAAAACAATTGATGGAAAAATATAATGAATGCGAACAAAATTCAACTATCATGGAAAAAGATAGTTTACTCATGCGAAAAAAAAAAGTTAAACAAACGTCGCCAAATCTTTCTGAAACATCGCAAAATATTTCACTATCATAATTTTGCATCGACAAAATTTTTGTGATATAATAATGAAAAATTTTCGAGGTGATTTCTATGAAACATATCATAACTATCAGCAAAAATAAATTTCAAAATACTAAGTTAAACAACCGATGCGGTGAGTGCCAAACTTCATGCCAATCCGCCTGCAAAACTTCCTGTACCGTTGCTAATCAATCTTGTGAAAAAAAACAAAAAGAAGTGTAAAAATGATACATAAATTTCAATCAAATGGGTTTAATCTCGTATTAGATGTGAACAGTGGCGCTGTTCACATTTTTGATGAGCTTACATATAAAATTTTAGATTTTTGGCCTAATGAACAAAAAATTTTTGAAAACCTAAAAACTTTTCCGCAATCAGAAATTCAAGAAGGTATCAACGAAATAAAAGAACTTCAGAAAAATGGTTTGCTATTTACTGAAGACTTTGCGCCGCCTGATTTAAAAAATTATAAACCTGTTATAAAAGCAATGTGTCTGCATGTTGCTCATGCGTGTAATTTGAAATGTAAATATTGTTTTGCGCAAGAAGGAAGCTATCACGGTGAAAATTCGTTAATGAGTTTTGACGTCGGCAAACACGCAATTGATTTCCTTATAAAAAATTCTGGCAATCGTAAAAATTTAGAAATAGATTTTTTTGGCGGTGAGCCATTATTAAATTTTGATGTTGTAAAAAAAATTGTTGACTATGCGCGCTCACAAGAAAAAATTTATGACAAAAACTTTAGATTTACAATGACTACGAACGGAATTTTGCTCGACGACGAAAAAATCGATTATCTAAACGAAAATATGTACAACGTTGTTTTGAGCATAGATGGACGAAAATCTGTCAATGATAATATGCGTCAAAAACCTGATGGCTCCAGCAGTTATGACTGCATAATTCCCAAGTTTCAAAAATTTGCAAAACTGCGCGGTGAAAAAAATTATTATGTTCGCGGAACTTTTACACATTATAATTTAGATTTTGTCGAAGATATTTTGCATCTGAATGATTTGGGATTTGATCAAATTTCCGTTGAGCCTGTTGTTGCTGCGCCATCAGAAAATTATGCACTTCAAGAAAATGATTTGCCAATAATCTTTGACCAATATGATCGTTTGACAAAAATTATGCTTGATGGTAAAAGAAATTTTAATTTTTTCCATTTCATGCTAGATTTGGATAATGGTTCATGTTTTGCAAAAAGAGTGGTCGGTTGCGGCGCGGCAACTGAATATTTAGCCGTTGCTCCCAATGGCGATTTATATCCTTGTCATCAATTTGTCGGTATTAAAAATTTTAAAATGGGAAATGTTGCTGACAATGAACTGAATCAACAAATCAAAAATGATTTCAACAGTTGCAATGTTTATAGCAAAATTAAATGTAATTCTTGCTGGGCAAAATTTTTTTGTAGTGGCGGTTGCTCTGCAAATGCTTTCAACTTCAATAAAAACATTTTTGAACCTTATGATTATGCTTGTGAGTTGCAAAAGAAAAGATTAGAATGTGCTTTGGTTATTAAAGCTGTTGAAAAAAAAATAATTTTTTAAAACCATTCTTTTTTTATAAAAAAAGAATGGTTTTAATTTTTTTACCGATAAA
>CANEHT010000003.1 GCA_947427385.1 uncultured Clostridia bacterium
TGTGTTACCAACATTAGACCGTGGAGTAATTTTTTTGGCTCCAGTTGGTTCAAATGGTTTATATTCATTCTGCCAAACACCTTTTACTCCATTCAGTTTATCTGTGTTACCAACATTAGACCGTGGAGTAATTTTTTTGGCTCCAGTTGGTTCAAATTCTTTATATTCTTGCTCCCAAGGTTTCTTTTCTTTATCTGACAATGTTCCTTTTATTTCACCATTTAATCGAGCTGCTGTTTCTTCAGTAAATTTGTCTTTTCTATTATTGTTATATTGTACTTTTGCAGATTTAATTGGCTTTACTTTCGGTTTACCGTTATTTTCTTTAGACTCTTTATTTCCTTCAGTATTAATTTCAGTCATTTTCTTTTCTATTTCTATTTCACCATTTAATCGAGCTGCCGTTTTTTCAGTAAAATTACCTTCTTGCCCACTTTCATATTTTACTCTTGTAGAAAATTTATCTCCTCCACTACCTTGACTCATAATAATCCCTCCTCATAACAATCAATAAAAATTTATAATACACAACACTAAAACAATAAGTTTATTTTACAAAACTATTACATAAAAAGTCAAGTAAAAATATAATGTAATATTTTCCATTAAATAAAATTACAACTTTAAACTATCTTCAATTAATCTTTTTACGATAATTTTTAATTTAAATTTTTTCATGATTTAATAAAAAAATCTCACTTCAAATCAAAGTGAGATTTATTTTTTGTAACTTTTTTATAATCGCCACTATAAATTTTTCAACGCTTGCTTAACTAATTCAACAAACAATGGATGCGGTAAATTTGGTCGCGATTTTAATTCCGGATGGAATTGTACACCAATAAACCATGGATGGATATTCCGATCCAATTCTATTATCTCAACAAGTTTTTTATCAGGGGATAAACCTGAAAATTTCAAACCATTTTCAATTAATTTCTCACGATAAAAATTATTGAATTCGAAACGATGGCGATGACGTTCATAAATTAATTCTTTGCCATAAATTTCAAATGCAAGCGTATTTTTTTCAATAGCGCATGGATATTTCCCAAGCCGCATCGTTCCACCTTTATTATCAATACTTTTTTGGTCAGCCATAATATCAATTATGGGATTCGTACAATCAGCAATAAATTCTGTACTATACACATCAGGAATTTTTACAACATTTTGTGCGAATTCAATTGCTGCACACTGCATACCTAAACAAATTCCCAAGAATGGAATTTTATTTTCGCGTGCAAACTTAATTGCATTAATTTTCCCGTTGACACCACGCTTACCAAATCCACCGGGAACAATTATTCCATTTACATCCGACAAAAATTTTTCCGGCAGCTCTGATTCCAAAATTTGCGAATCAATCCATTTTATTTTTACTTTTGTATTATTATAAACGCCGGCATGATTTAAAGCTTCAATAATAGAAAAATATGCGTCGTGCAATCTCACATATTTCCCAACAATTGCAATATTAATTTCATTTGATAGCGATTTTAATTTTTGCACGTAATTTTGCCAATCTGTAAGCTGTGGATTTTTTTGTGGCAATGATAATTTCTCACAAATAATTTGTGCTAAATTTTCTTGCTCTAACAGCAATGGAACTTCATAAATCGAATCACAATCAATATTTTCTATGACGCATTTTTTTTCAACATTACAAAATAGCGCCAACTTTTCCCGCATATCATCAGAAATATTTTTTTCAGTACGGCAAATAATTATATCCGGCTGAATACCCAACGATAATAATTCTTTTACGGAATGTTGACTTGGTTTCGTTTTCATCTCGCCCGATTTTTCCAAATACGGTATCAATGTCAAATGTATGTATAAAATATTTTCACGGCCAACTTCAAATGCTGTTTGTCTAATTGCTTCCAAAAATGGTTGGCTTTCCATATCGCCAACTGTTCCACCAATTTCTGTTATTATCACATCAGATTCAGTTTCTTTTGCAGTAAAAAAAATTTTTTCTTTAATCGCATTTGTAATATGTGGGATAACTTGTACCGTTTGGCCTAAAAATTCACCTTTACGTTCTTTATTCAAAACTTCCCAATATATTTTTCCAGCCGTTACATTATTATTTTTTGTCAAGTTTTCATCAATAAATCTTTCATAATGACCAATATCTAAGTCTGTTTCGCCGCCATCATCCGTTACAAATACTTCACCATGTTGGTACGGGCTCATTGTTCCCGGATCAATATTTATGTACGGATCAAATTTTTGTATGGTAACTTTTAATCCGCGTGCTTTTAATAATCTACCGATAGAAGCTGCAGTAATTCCCTTACCTAATCCGGAGACAACGCCACCGGTTATAAAAATATATTTAGCAGACATAATTTTCGCTCCTCATATTTTTTTCAAAGTATATATTTCCAAAAAATTTTTTTCAAATTTTCAACTAAATATTTGGCAGGAATAAAAATAATAATAAGCGCGATAATAATTTTGTAATATGATTGTCATTGATTTTCAAATTTGCTTATGAAATAATTAGCAAGTGTTGTTCGAATAATTTTTATTTTTTTAGGAGGCAAAATAAATGGGAAATACAAGTAAGTTTTTATCATTTTTAACTGCTATTACATTAAGTATGTCACCGATAATTTGTAAAGCTCAAGAAACAAATGATGCTGCTCAAGAATTAATCAATGAAGTTCAAGAAGTAAATGAAGTACAAGAAAATAAACCGGTATTAATAAGTGCAGCAGAAAATTTAAATTATATTACTCAAATTTATATTGATAACAATAATAGAATTATCGGTTCATATCCAGTTATCGGAAGTATGCCAGAATTATCAAATAAAATTTTAAGCGATATTGACAAAACTGTTTCACAGTTAAATTTAAAATCTTCCGATGATTACGGCGAAAATATTTTAAAATTTAAAGTTGATGAAAGTGTAGCTGATTACGCAAAAATTTCACTTAATATCGAAAAAGATTTTGTAAGCGATTCATTTGAATATTTTATTGATATAAAAGCAAATTCTGAAATTGAAAAATCTGAATTTGAAAAAGCACAAAAAGAAGAACCGAAAACAGATGATGACACATCATCAATTGAAATTACAATGGTTCCACTTCGCGTTAATGCAGAAAAATTAGGCTGGAAAGTTGATTGGGAACAAAAAAAAGGTTCTGAACCATCAAAAGCAATTTTGTCAAAAGATTCAACCGTTATTAAAGTTTTAGTTGATTCAAAATTGGATTACGATTTGATAATAAATGGAAACTCAACAAAAAAACTTGACAAACCGGCAGAATTACAAGACAGTACACTTTATGTTCCATCGACTTTTATTGATAGTTATTTAAAAACAAAAACTGATAAAACAGATAAAGTTGAAGATGCTGATAAATCTGAAAACAAAAAAATTGAAATTAATGAATAAAATTTCATAAAAAAATCCGCGTAAGCGGTTTTTTTTATGAAATTTAAACGAGGTAATTAAATGAGTAAACTTTTCATTTGTGGAACACCAATTGGTAATATCAAAGATATTACAATACGTTGTCTTGAAACTTTAAAAGAAGTTGACATAATTGCTTGTGAGGACACACGCCAAACACTCAAATTGTTAAATTTTTATAGTATCAAAAAAAAACTTGTAAGCTATCATGAACATAACAAAAAAATTGCCGGCGAAAATATTTTAAAATTATTAAATAGCGGAAAAAATGTTGCATATGTAAGTGATGCCGGAATGCCATGTATTTCAGACCCTGGTGCAGATTTAGTTGCACTTGCACGTGAAAATTCTTTTGATATTGAAATTATTCCGGGCCCCTCAGCTTTTACAACTGCAATTGCACTTTCAGGTTTAAATACAAAACAATTTGTCTTCGAAGGATTTATTGAACAAAAAAAACGTGCTGAATTCATAAACAGAATAAAATACGAAAAACGACCGACAATTATTTATGAAGCGCCACATCGCTTACTGAAAACTTTACAATTTTTATCAAATGAACTTGAAGATAGAAATTTATTTTTAGCGCGTGAATTGACAAAGATACATGAAAAATTTTTTTATGGAACAATTGATGAAACAATAAAATTTTTGACTGAAAATCCACCGCGCGGTGAATATGTAATTTTAATATATGGCGCTAAAAATGATGAAAATTTTGATGAAATGACTATTAATGAGCATGTAAAATTTTATTTGCAAAATGATTATGATTTAAAATCTGCAATAAAAAATGTTGCGCGTGATCGAAATATCTCTAAAAGCCAAGTTTATTCTGTTATCCACAAATCTTAGGAGATTAATTTATGAAAAAATTAATAGTCGCAAGAGAAAATTCAAATCAACGCCTCGACAAATTCCTTATGAAATTTTTAAACGCCGCTACAAAATCTTTCATATATAAAATGTTACGCAAAAAAAATATAAAATTAAATGACAAAACCGCCAATGGAAATGAAATCTTAAATCCAAATGACCAAATTTCTTTATATCTATCCGATGAAACAATAAACAAATTTCAAAAAAAAATTTGTAAAATAAAATCGACTAAACCTTTAAAAATTTTATATGAAAACCAAAATATTTTGATATGTGAAAAACCGGCCGGCATTCTCTCTCAGCCGCAAAGTAAATTTGACAATGACACACTTTTAAATCGTTTATATAATTTGTACGGCGATAATATTTGGATTTGTAATCGTCTTGATAGAAATACGAGCGGTTTAATTATTTGTGCAAAAAATTTTTTGGCATTACAAAAAATGAATAACGACATCGCGCAAAATTTGGTCGATAAATATTATTTGACAATCGTTAAAGGAAAATTAAATAAGCCTGGACAAATCGAAAGTTATATAACAAAAAATAATCTCACTAATAAATCTGAAATAAATCAAAATGGCATTGGTAAAAAAATTTTGACACAATACAAGCCAATTGAATATACTGACAAATTTACTTTACTCGAAATAAAATTAATTACTGGAAAATCTCATCAAATTCGTGCGCATTTACAAAGCATTAATCATCCGATAATTGGTGATACAAAATATGGTAAGCCTAAAACAAATTTATTTTTTAAACAAAAATTTAATTTACACTATCAACTTTTACATGCGTATAAAATAAAATTTAACGGATTGGAAGTAGATTGCCCTCCGCCATCAATGTTTCTTGACATAAAAAATTTTCTTTTCCGCAAAAAATAAATTTATTTCTCAAATAAAAAAAACGATGAAAAATATTCATCGTTTTTTTGTTTAATTAAATTTTTCGCCAAGCCCCGTAATTATTATTACATTATAATCGTCAGGGATTTTTTCATCAATCTGAATTACCGGATTAGTGAAATATTTTTTTAAATCTTCGCCCATCCCTTTTTCTTTCACCATAATGCGCGTATCATAAATTTTTTTGCCCGTATAATCGTCGACGTTAACAACATTAAACTTATTTTTCTCCAGCAATTCTTTTTTTTGTTTTGCCAAACCATCTTTGTCGCTTCCATTTAAAATTTGTATCTTATAATCGATACTAGAATTTTTTTTACCACTCGAATAGAAAATTTCGTCAACTAGTTTTGTCGTTTCTTCTTTATCATTTAAGAAATACGAAGCGCCATTAATCATTTTTGGCATTCCTGGTAATGTATAAAAATTTATACTATCTGAATCAAATTTGTTCACATAACGCAAATATTTTGGCAAATCTTCAATACCAAAATCTGTTTGAACTGACTTTAAAAATGTTGTTAAAAAACTCGATAAATTATTTAATATCGTTTTTTTATTCAAAACTTGCGTAAAAAATTCTTTCATAAATTGTTGTTGAACTTCTATACGCTGTAAATCGGCACGCTTATAACTTTTTCGAAAGCGTACAACTCCCTCTGCCATTTTTCCATCTAAAAGCTGCCGGCCCTCAGGAATATGTATATGTAAATTTTGAGTTGGGTCATCGTAATGCAAACCGCCTTTTGGAATATCCATATAAATTCCGCCGACATCATCAACTATTTTACGAAACGCTGAAATATTTACTGCGGCATAATAGTCAATTTTTATATTCAATAATTCTTCAATTTGTTTCTTCGAATATTCATTACCATAATTTTTTCCAGCATACGAATGCACTGCATTTATTTTCATTACGCCAGTTGATGGCGGATATCTCCCTAAACTACGTAATTCTTTAATAGTTTCCGACGACATTTTTATATATGTATCGCGTGGAATCGAAACAATATTTATTTTATGCGTATCGCGCTCAAAACATCCGACAAATATTGAGTCAGCTAATAATTCATTTTGGTCTAACCCTAATACTAAAAATTTTGTTTTTTTGGGCGGTAAAAAAATTTTGTCTATAATACTTGATTGATTTTCATTCGTATTTTTTTTGTCAATATCTTTTGTATTTATAAATTTTGTGAAAAAATTATAGCTCAATAAAAAAAATATGGCTACTAATATAAATCCACCAACAATTTTAAAAACGATGGAAAAAAATTTTTTTAAATTTCTTTCGTATCGCACTCCATACACCTTCTTAAATTATAACCTCTCCATAATATTACAATAAATTTCTTTTCAATGCAAATTTTTTATAAATAACAAATTAAGGATATAAAATTTTATTGCATTTTTCATAATAATTTACTATAATAAAATTAATATTTTACGGTAAATAATTTCTTTCAAGTGAGATGATTTATTGTGAGTGAATATTCTAATCAAAAACAATTTAAGATAAAGCTAAAAGATTTTTATGTTTTTAAAGATAAGAATGATAAAGCTGTCCCATGTATGCCATTAATGCCATTTATTGGAATTTCACCCGGATTGCATGCTGCAAGTGATAATACATGTGAAACAAAAACAGTTATGAAAACTTATCAGGAAAGTAATTCACCTGAAAATATAAAAGTTGGTTTAAATATTGATTCGACAAAATTTGACGACTTAATAAATGCGTTAATTAGCATGCATCCTATGAATATAATTGAAGCATCAGGAAGAACTGTAATGTGTTTTAATTTTATCGGCTTTGCTGATAATGATGGTTACGATGTTGATATTAGCAAGCAACATGACTTTTTATACATATATTGTAATATATGCGGTATGTTAGATCGTTACAAAAATCTTCCAATTAACATTCCACCAACTATTCCTGATCGCAATAATCCAATTAGCTTAAAAGTTTTAATAGACAATGGTTCAACATCGAGAAATCGCCATAATACTCTTGAAGAAAAATATATTTTATATAACGCAAAAAACTTTTTCGCACAAAAATATAATCTTGATTTTTTAGATATAAAAATTTTTGATAACATAACAGAAATAACAGATGATAAAAATCATCTTACAATTTATAAAAATAATGGATTTAATACATTAGGCGAAAAAATATTAAAAATTTTATCAGAAAAAATATCAGAAATTCCATCAAAAGATATTCAAGATTGGTTATTAAGTGATAATTTAAAAGCCGTATTAATAGAACCTTATACGACCGCTTTTAAAATAAATGAAAAAAAAGATTTTCTTGATACTATAAAAGGACAATTAATTATTAAGCTTGAAGAGTTAAAAGAGTTCAAAGAAGAGTCCAAAGAATTTATTCCGAGAGAGATTTGGAACTTTGAGTTGCCACAAAATTTTTTAACTAACAACGAACAAATATATAATTATTTTGCTCCAATTCATTACATACAATGTATTTTTTATACATGCCTTTATTATTCTTATTCTTTGTATGAATCTAATAAATCTGATGAAAATATCGAAATTATGAAACAAACTTTGATTAATATATTAAAAATTCGAGATGATTTTCAAAAAGAAAGTTTAGATCCAATTTATAGTACAACTGGATTTTTTCTAGAATTTTTACTAAAAATGATTTTAAAAGAGCACTATAATGAAGTTTTAATAAAATATGTAAATAATTTATATAAAAATTCGATAGAAACTGCCCAACATGTTACACAAGTATATTTTATGTATCATAAAAAAAATACTATATTTAATGATGGATTTTTAAATAAGAATACTGCTGAATATTTAATTCCTTTTACAAAATTATTTGAACTTTTTGGCGACGGATATTCAATAACAAATGAAAATATTAGTAATGGCGAAGGGAAAGTCCAGGATGAATTAGAGTTCTTTATTCTTGAAAAATCAGTTACTTCAAGTAAATTAAATCAACTTTCTGCTTCTGTAATATTAAGCAGTATGATTTATTCAAATACATTTGGACTAATAGAAAATTTGAATTTTGATAAAACTAAAGAATGCATAAATTATCTATTTAATCCTGTAAAAGAAATAATAATCGAACATAAAGCAGAATTATTACGGATATTTGTTGATAGTTTTAATCAAAGAGAAACGTTTGCTATTGAGTTATACATTAATTTAAATGCTAATCAATTTATTGATTTTTATAAAATTGTTGGTAAAAATATTTTTACAATTATTGCGAACAAATATAATAGTTTGGCGAAAAATAACCAAGAAAAATTTAAAAATTTATTTTCTCAATTAGCTACAAAAATAAAAGAAAAAGATTATAAAGTAACTCAAGATTTTACAAATGATTATTTTGAAGTTCTACAAATTTTATTAACTTCAAATGTTAAAGATTTTGGCGCAATTATTAAAAATTTTTCTGTAAAAGAAATTATGCAATACGAAAATTTCATTAATTATTTAATAAAACTTTTTTCTCTAAAGCATATAGAAGAAATTATAAATTTTTTACTTAATTCGGATGATAGTGACGAAAAAAGAAAATACAGCGATATGTTAAATCAATTCATTAATTTTATAAAAAGTGAAGGAAGAACACGCATATTTTGTGCCTTATCAATTGAACATTTCTATTTTTTATATGAAAATACTGAAATTGAAAATGATATTTTTATAAGCGCCCAAAAATATAGTAAAATTGCAAAATATAGTAAAATCAAAAAGCAAATAAATGATAAATATCTTGAATTATTTGCAGGAATAAGCAAAGACAATAATAAATTTTCTCAAGATTTTATTAACGGCTATTTTGAATCGCTTACACTTTTACTTAATTCAGAATTTCGTAATGATTTTGTTAATATTATTTCTAATTTATCAATAGAAACAATTTTGCAACATAATCTAATAAAATTTATTACTCAAAAAAACTTGGAAGAAATTATTTCTTTCCTTAGAAATCCTGAAAACAATAATAATGAAGAAAAAGAAAAATATAATAATATTTTATTGCAATTTATCGAATGCATAAGAAATAAAGAAGCAAATAAAATTGTATTTTATGAATTATCAGATGAAAATTTTATTTTTCTATCAAAATATCCTGAAATTTTTATAAATGATCCACAAGAATATAATAATCTTTCTATTGCTGATAAAGCAATAATAAATGATAAATATAATGAATTTGCTGAAAAAATTAATACAACAAACGAATTAACTTCAGATTTTATCAGATTATTTTTTAAATCTCTAAAAATTTTATTAGCTCCAGAATTTAAAAATGATTTTGCTTATACATTTAATACTTTTTCAATAAATAAATTGATACAGTATGAAGTTATAGATGATTTTGCAGTTTTTTTAAGCAAAGATAAATTAAAAGAAATTATCGATTTTATTTTTATTCCTGAAAATAATGATGAAAAAGAAAAAATAAAATATAATAATATATTAAATAAATTTATTGATTGCATTAAAAATAAAACAGCAAATAAAATTGTAGTTTATTCACTACCAAATGAACATTTTAATTTTTTATTGAAATATCCTGAAATTTTAATAAATGCTCCTGAAGAATATAAAAAAATTCTTAAATATAGTGGATATGAAAGTAAAATTCAGTCAAAATATGAAAAAATTGCTAAAAAAATTGAAAACGAAAATGAATTATCTCTAAATTTTATTAAAGAATTTTTTAAATCTCTTTTGTCTTTATTAAATTCAACATTTAAAAGAGATTTTACTATTACCTTTAGTATTTTCTCAATAGATACATTGATACAGTATGAAGTTATAAATGATTTTATAAGCTTTTTTAATACAAATAACTTAAAAGAAATTATTGATTTTATTTCTAATCCCGAAAATAATAATGCAGAAAAAAAAGAAAAATATAATAATATATTAGATAAATTTATTGAATGCATTAAAAATAAAAAAGAAAATAAAATTTTACTTTATTTATTATCAGATGAAAATTTTATTTTTATATCTAAATACCCTGAAGTTTTTATAAATGATTCGAACGAAATTTCTACTACAAATAAAGATATAGTATTTAACAAATATTATGGGCTTGCCAAAAAAATCAATAGAAAAACAAATGAATTACCTGAAACTTTTATTAAAGGATTTTTTGCATCACTTTCAATTTTATTGAATTCAGATTGGAAAACTAGTTTTGTTAAAATTTTTCATTATTTTTCAATAGATAAACTGATAGAACTTGAGATTATAAACGATTTTACTAATTTTTTTCGTGAAGAACAATTAGAAACAATTATACAGCGTTATTATAAATATAAATTTAAAATTCAATATGATAAAGAAAAATTGGAAGAAGTTGAAACTAAATTTAAAGGAAATTCTGAAAGTAATAATTCGCAAAGTGAAAATCCTTTAGATGAAAATGAAGTGAAAAAATATGAAAATAAATTAAAAGAAATTACTGAACGTTATGATAAATCTCAAAATAAATTATCGCTATATTTTAATATATTACAAAAATGTACAGATTTTAATGACAAAGATAAAATTACGATTTGCCATAATGTATGTTATAAATTATCCATTGATGAATTTATTGATAGTTATCAATTTTTTGGCAAAAATATTTTTATATATAACATAAATGATTTGGAAAATATGAGATATTATAAAGAAGATTTTGAAAAAACTGATAATATTATAGTAAATTGTCGCAATGTACAAAGTACATATACTGAATTAGCTAAAATAATTAGTAAGCCATCTAATAACTCATTACCTCCTGAACTTATCAATAACTTTTGGGAATCTCTTGCAATTTTATTGAAATCTTATAAAAGTAAAGATTTCATTGAGGTTAGTTATCATTTTTCACCTGAAATAATTTTGGAACATAAAGATATATTTTTTAGTTACACTGATTTTTTTGATGTTAAAAATCTAAAAAAATTTCTTCAATATTATTACCAAACTGAAGATGAAACACAAAAAGAAAAATGCTCCGTGATTTTACAAACATTTGCTAAATCTTTTGAGAAACATAATGAACATTTTTTTGATGCATGTTATCGTAGTGATTTAACAATTGAAGAATTCATTTTGTTTTATCAATTTACTGGAGATGATATTTTTATAAATAATCCTGATGAAATAGAGTCCAGTATATGGTTTATTAATAATGATAAAATAAGAGAATCTTATTTAAAAAATAAATATGCAGAAATAGGCAAAAAATTTGATGAATTACCTGAAAATTTTATGAATGGTTATTTACATTCTTTTGAAGTTTTGCTCAATTCAGATTTTAAGTATAGTATTATTGAAATTTTCAACACCTTTCCTGTAAAAAAATTGATGCAACTTGAAGTTATGGAAAAATTTTTTATATTTCTCGGTGCAAATCAATTCGACGAAATTATTCAATATTATAATGATTCGTCAAATGATGAAAAAGAGAAATATAAAAATTTATTACTGCGATTTATTAATCAAAATCTTAAGCAAATAAATCCTCCAGATACATTTAATTACGAAAAAATTTATGATATATGTTATAAACTATCCGCTAAATCTTTTATTGTAATTTATCAATTTATTGGAAATGATATTTTTCAATTAGAAACTCAAATACGTCAATCATATTATAATCGTGATTACCTTGACCCAATAAAAAATAAATGTTGCGAATTAATCGATGAAATTAGCAGAACCGATAACTTACCTCCAAATTTTATCAATGATTTTTCTAATTTTCTTTCACTTTTGCTTGAGCGAAGAGAATTCCCTCTAATTATTTGTAAATGTCTTTTATCAGGAAAATTCCCTCATTTTAAAAAATTATTCGAGCAATTCAAAAAAGATGAAGAAAAAATTATTGATGCAGCAAATGATTTACCAAATGAACAATTTGTTGCTTTATATAATCTTTTAGGCCCAACAATTTTTGTAAATTCTTATTATTATTTTGAAAAATTCGAATATAAGTCAAAAAATAAATACAAAGAATTAGCTGAAGAACTTAATAAACCAAATAACAATTTACCTGAAAATTTTATCAAAGATTTTTTTAAATCTTTTTTATCTCTAATAAATGAAATATCTAATTCTATATCTTACAAGTACAATTTAGAATATTTGCTTAATATTTTAAATAAAAATTTTTCATTTGCTGGTTTAATGCAATATAAAGATATAATTCCATTGCAATACCAAGATTTATTAAAATTTTTTGACGTTAATAAATTAATAGAAGGTACACAATACTATAATTCTCTTGAAAATAATAATCCTGAAAAAGAAAAATGTAGCGAAGCATTAAAAATGTTCTTTAATATTATTAAACAAGACAAAAACAAATTAATTGATTTATGGAACTGCTTTAAAAAACCAAAACAAAAAACTCTCTTTAATGAAACCATTTTACAATTTGATCTAATTATTGAATTGCACCAATTATTCGGGAAAGATATTTTTATAATAAAAATTGACGATGAAAATAATTACTACAAAAATGGAAATGATTACTACAAAAATCGTGATACCATGTGCAAATATTACGATTGTATAATAAAAAAAATCAAAGAAAATCCTAATGCTTTACCTAAAAATTTTATTGAAGATTTTTTGAAAATTCTTCGGAAATTTTATTATCGAAATTATAATTACAAACATTTATCAGGTGTTTTTTCGTTTAATGAGTTTATACAACTTAGAGATACAATTAATTTGTCAAATATTATTGATACAAGTATGCTGGAGAGTGGATTAGCTTATTATGATAAAAATAAAGATGATATTTCGAGAGAAATATTACAAAATTTTGCCGATAGTATAAAAAATGATAAAGAAAGAATTTTAGAAATATGTTTTGACTTATCAGATAAAAATTTTATTCGATTTTGGGAATTTACTAATGCAATTTTTATCAAAAAAGACGATGTAAAATCACCATATAAATTAATAAATAAATATACTTCAATAGCTAAAGAAATAAAAATTCCTGAGCATAACTAATTTATTAAGAGTTTTTGGGAAACACTTTTATCTTGGAATGCTGAAAAAGCTATTCAAGAAATCTCATTTGATGTATTAATAGAATATCCGGAAATATCTAAGGTCGTATTCAAGTACTTTGATTATCATAAATTTAATGAATTCGTACAATATTATTTCGATCTAGAAAATAATACTGATAAAAAAAATAAGTGCCATATTGCATTAAAACAATTATTAAGTACCAAAGATGTACACAAACATATTTTGCAATTAAAACCACAACAAGTTATTGATATAATTCCTGAAATCAGTGATAATGAATTTGTTGCTTTGGTAAATAATTTTTATTTAAGACGAGAAGATTATGAATTGTATTATTATTGTTGTCCAAAAATAAATGTTATAAAGGAAAACTTTAGAAAAAATTTCTTTTGGGTTGATGAAAAAGAAATTGATGATGCAGCAAATAAAATAGTTAATGGAGAAAACAAATACAAAATATATGATGATCTTAAAATTCAAAATAAATCTCCAAAAAAAATATTAAAACAAAGATTTCCTTTCGTTACCGAAAAATAAATTGATGATGCTACATCAAAAATAATTAATAAAAGTGGTGACACAGGGGAAATAATTTTTGATCTTCAAATGAAAAATAATAAAAATATTGAGCAATTCCAATCATTTTCAGAAAATGCTATTTTGAAAAGCCTTTTGCCTGAAAAAACATTTAATGAATTAACTCAACAAGTGAGTACATTTAATGAATTAATCGAAAATAATTCAAATATTGAAGAACAAAGAAAAAGTTTTATGGAATTAAATAATAATTCAAACGATATTTTAGGTAAAACAATTATGTATTTTTGTTGCATGATAAATGCTATTATTTCATTTATATCTGCCTCTCTTTTACTTGCTATTATTCCAAAAATTATAGTTGAGGCAAATAATATAATAAGAAATGAAAATTTAACTTTTACAGAAAAAACAAAATCGATATATAATATTTTTGCTAAGCTTTTAATACCTCAACTTCTGCGAGAATATATTTCAATAAATCATTTACCTACTGAAGAAACAAATTTATATTTTAACTTTTGTAACTTTCTTGAGATGGGAACTCTTTCAATGGATAATTATCGCGCTCATGTAAATCTTTTAATTGAAAATATAATTGGTAGATCTATACCAAAAATGGAAATTTATTCTGATTTTCGTGAAAGATAATTATTTAGATAAAAAAAATCCGCTTATGCGGATTTTTTTTTTTATTTGGAATATGAACTTTTAAGCCCAACAATTTTATTAAAAACTAAATTATTTTCACTCGTATATTTTGAATCTAAAGTAAAATATCCATTACGCATAAATTGAAATTTTTCACCAAGCTGTACATTTTGAATTGACGATTCAATTTTACAATTATCAATTACTTTAAGCGTATTAGGATTTTTTTCACCATCTTCTAAAAGCAAATAATCATAAATTCTGATACTAGCATTAACAAAATCTTTTGCCGATATCCAATGAATTGTTCCCTTAACTTTTCGTTGATTAAAACCGCTACCGCTTTTAGTTTGTGGATCATATGTGCAATGCAATTCAATTATATTCCCATCTTCATCTTTTATAACTTCCTCACATTTTATAAAATATGCACCTTTTAAACGAACTTCCTGTCCCATTGTTAAACGATGGAATTTTTTTGGCGCATTCTCCATAAAATCATCATGCTCAATAAATATTTCACGTGAAAATGTAACTTGATGTTTGCCCATCTCAACAACTTCTGGATTATTTTCAAGTGTTAATTTTTCAATTTTATCTTCTGGATAATTTGTAATAACAACTTTGAGTGGATTTAATACCGCCATAACAACTTTCGATTTTAATTTCAAATCATCGCGCACACAATGTTCTAACAAATTTATATCAACAATGCTGTTAGCTTTTGACACACCAATTTTTTCACAAAAATTTCTGATTGCCTGCGGCGTATAGCCACGCCGACGAATTCCAGAAATAGTTGCAAGGCGTGGATCATCCCAACCATCAACTTCTCCACTTTCAACCAATTCTTTCATATATCTTTTCCCCATAATTGTACGAGAAAGTTGTAATTTTGCAAATTCAATTTGACGTGGCTTTGACTCAAACTCACACTCATTTATAAACCAATCATAAAGTGGGCGATGGTCTTCAAACTCCATCGTACAAATTGAATGCGTAATTTTTTCGATAGCATCTTCAAGTGGATGCGCAAAATCATACATCGGATATATACACCATTTATTTTTCGTATTGTGATGATAAATACGCGCTATGCGATAAATCACGGGATCACGCATATTTATGTTCGATGAAGCCATATCAATTTTTGCACGTAAAGTTTTACTTCCATCAGAAAATTCACCATTTTTCATTCGCTCAAATAAATCTAAATTTTCTTCAATTGAACGTTCACGATATGGACTATCTTTTCCGGGCTGATTCAAAGTTCCACGATATTCTTTAATTTCATCAGCCGTTAATTCACAAACATAAGCTTTACCTTTTTTTATTAATTTTATCGCACAATCGTAAAAAATATCAAAATAATCTGACGCAAAAAACAAACGGTTCTGCCAATCAAATCCCAGCCATTTTATATCTTCAATAATTGATTGAACATATTCATTATCTTCTTTTGCAGGATTTGTGTCATCAAAGCGAAGATTACAAACTCCACCGTACAAATCTGCCAATCCAAAATTTAAGCAAATACTTTTAGCATGACCAATATGCAAATAACCGTTTGGTTCGGGCGGGAAACGCGTATGTATTTTATTGAGGATGCCCTCCAAATCTTTATTAATATAATTGTGAATAAAATTTCCGGTCGCACTCAAATTATTTTCTGCCAAAGTAAAATCTCCTCACTTTTTTTTACTTAAAATTATACGCTCAAGGTTACGTTTAAATTTATTAATAAAATCGGTACGCTCAACAATTGGGTCAACAAGCACCGTATAAATATTTTGCAAGCGTCCACAAATTACATCTGTAAAAATTTGATCGCCAATTATCGCCAATTCACTCTTCGGCAAATTTAAATATTTTACCGCTTTAAAAAATCCAAACGGTGTCGGCTTAAGCGCAGTATGAAAACCGTGAATATTAAATAGCTGACAAAAATGCATAACGCGTTTTTTTTTATTATTGGAAAGGAAACAAATCACAAATTTTTTTGCAATTAAATTTTCAAATAAATTTAAAATTGAATCAGGAATTTCAAAAGTATTATACGGAACAATTGTGTTGTCAATATCGAAAATAAGTCCACGAATTCCTAACTCATATAATCGTTCATAATTTATATTCAAAATTGAATCGACATAATCATCTGGATAAAAAAATTTATTTGCCATTTTTATTTTCCTTTTCTACTGCAATGGTGAAATATAAAGCTTTTCGTCTTTTATATAAGCATGCGATGGTCTATTTATGATTTCATTGTCAGGCATACATGTAATAATATTTGCGATACGTAATTGAACTGGAAGCATTCCAAGCGCTGCAATAATACAATTTTTATCGCCATAGCATCCTGCATGAACCAATCCTTTTATTGTTCCCATAACGATAATATTTCCACCGGCAATAATTTCGGCGCCCGGATTTACATCGCCAATAAGAATTACATTACCTTTATAGTGAATAAATTGTCCACTACGCAAAGAATTTTTTTGAAAAATACTTTCCATATCTGAATTTTTTTCTTGTTTTGATTTTTTTTCTTGCGGCGCATCATTTACCAATGATATATCTATTCCCGTTTCATTTGAAAATATATTTAGCAAATCAAATTTTTGATTATCAGTCAATGGTCGACCTTTAAATTCTATTGAAGTTTTTTTAGCGCCCTCAAAAAATTTTTGAGAAATTTTGAGTTTAGATGAGAAATCATTTTTTACTTGCTCAAAATTTTGTTTGTTATCAAACCAAACTGTTAATCGATCTTTATAGCCTTTAAAAATTATGTTATTCATTTGAAATTCCCTCCACTTACTTAGTAAAAGAATTTACCGCCAATTTTTCGTCAGATACAAAATTCAACTTAAAATATTCATTAATAATTTCACGCGCAATTTGTGAAGCAGGCGCTATTGTTAATTTTGTATCGCCAAAAGGTATCAAAACATAAACTGCAATTCTTGGATTTTCAAACGGTGCGAAGCCACCAAAAGATGAATGATCTGGACGATTATTATTTTCTTGAGCGGTACCAGTTTTTCCGGCAACTCTTATTGGAAATTTTGAAAAAGCAGCACGTCCAGTCCCACGATTTCCTTCCGTCACTGCTAACATTCCTTTATATACAGCATCAAGATTTTCTGACTTAAGTTCCAATGTTTTTTCGAGAGTCGGTAAAATTTTTTCGACACAATTAAAATTATTATCACGTATTTCTTTTTCGAGATGCAATTTAAATCTTTTACCGCCGCTTGCCAAAATATTTATATATTTTGCCATGTTAGCAGCAGTATAATTATTTTTTGACTGGCCAATTGCGGTACGAATTGTATCGCCATCATACCATTTTGAAGTTTGCCCATTTTTCATTTTATATTCCGGTGACGAAATATTTGAAACACCATCGCCGGAAAAATCATAAAGCTCACCTATTTCCACCCCACAACGGTCATCCAAACCAAACTCACGCATATAAAAATTCAAATCATGTATACCATTGAGCAAATTTTTGGATTTGCTATTGCCTAAACGATAAGCTGTCTCAAAAAAGAAATAGTTGCACGAAACTTCAAGTGCGCTTGAAACATCTAACGAACCATGTGAATGTGATGCCCAACATTTTCCGTACGGACGCCCAGCTTTTTTAAAAACAGATTCATCAAAAATTTTTGACGTTGGAGTAATCACACCTTTTTCGAGTCCAGCAATTGCCGTTATCATTTTAAAAGTTGAACCGGGCGCACGTGGTTCCATAAACGGCCGATTAACCATTGGCGTATTTTTAGCGGATAAAATTTGACAATAATAATCATTAGAAAAAACATTTGATAATTTATTATTATCGTACGAAGGATAGCTAACGGCCGCCAAAACTTCTCCGTTATCAACATCTAAAACGACTGCCGAACCAGTACATGGATCAAAATTAAACATTTTTGGCGAAATTTCGCCATTATTAATTTTATCATAAAAAATTTGTGAAGCAGAAGAATTTTTGAAATAACTATCATCGCCGGAAATAATTTTTTGTTCGTGCATAGCTAACAAAATTGTTTTTGGCGATATATTTTTATTTTTCACGCCATTCGCAATAATTTGGCGGATAGTTACTGTATCAGTTTCATAATTTATGTCAGGATTATTTTGCAAAACAAAAGATTTCAAAAGATGCGAATAAGAATTTTCATCCGCCTCAAATATTTTTCGTATCGACAAAATATTTGCGTCAAAAATCGTAGCAAGCAAATTATGCAAACCAACTTTATTTAGCTTTGCCAAAATAACTTTTGTAAGATTTTTTTCGATTATATCATAAATTTTTTTTTGTAAATCTGCATCGACAGTTAAAAACAAATTATTGCCGGACTTAGCCGCTTTTTTACTAACAGTTCCAACACGTTTCCCCATATTATTTACTTGAACCAACAATTCACCGTCGACACCACGTAAATTTTTTTCAAAAGATTTTTCGAGCCCAGACTTACCGATAACATCTGAAGCATTATAATTTTCATTTTCCGAAAGCTCGGTATCTGTGATATTCCCGACGTATCCCAACAAATTTGAAAAGCATTCACTATTTACATAATCACGAGTTGGTTCACCTTCAATATAAATTGTCGGATATTTATTACTTTCTTCCTCAATAGCAACAATTGTTTTGTCAGAAACATTTGCCGCCAAAGTCAATGGATTATATTGACGATAGCGCTGCTTATAAAGTTTTGCCCGCAGTGAAATAATCTTTCTAGCTTCGATATCATTCAAATTTTCGGGAATACCAAAAAATTCGCGCAGATATTCAATTGTTTGAGTAGCATCAAAATTTTTATTTAAATTCATATCTTTTTGCCAACGTTCTTTTTCACTGTTGCTTGAAAAATTAAACTCAAAAGGCTCAAATTTTGTGATAGGCAAATCATCGAGATAATCTTCAGCATTTTTTTTAAGTAATTTTATCAAGTTATATAGACTTTCATTTAAATTATCAATATGAATGCTCGGGTCAATTTTTATATTATAAACAGATTTATTTTGGGCGATAATACGGCCGAATCGGTCATAAATATTTCCACGTGGCGCTACAATATTTATTTTTTTGACGATATTTAAACTCAAATTTTCCAGATATTTTTCACCATTTATAACTTGCATGAAAAAAAGCCGCATAACTAATAAACCAAAAATTACGCAAATAGTAAACGATAAAACAAAAAGTCTGTCGTCAAACTTTTTTTTCATGTTATACCAAAAATTATTCATAAATGAACGCCTCAATTAAAAAAATTGCTGTTTTTAATTTCTCGTTGTTCAAGTTTTTTGTTGAGCAAATAAATTAGCGGATATATGCCCAAAATTAAAATTGTATTGTAAATTGCTTTTGGCAAAATAATTTTATTGATAGCATAAAAAAAATTCCCCGTCATTGAAAATGAAAACACAAACGTAACTATTTCAAAAAAAATTGTCGCAAAAAAACATAATAACATCGGTATTAAATAATTTTCACGATAAAAATATTTAAACGGCCGCGTAGAAAGATACCCGACAAACATATAAATAAGTGCAAAAAATCCTAGCGTTCGCCCAAAAAAAATATCACACATAAATCCGGCAAAAAATCCAAATATTGCTCCTTCAACATCACTACGTAAAACTGAAATTGATACAATAAAAATGATAAATAAGTCAGGCTTGACGCCCTGTAATTTTATACATTCAAATAAACTTGAATTAATAATAAATCCAAATAGTAACAAAAAAATATTAATCAAAACCCGCAACATTTATTCCTCCATAAAAAAATCTTCTGACTCTTGCAACTCACGAACAATAACAAGAACATAATCCAAATGTTTTAAATCGGCAACCGGTTCAAGAATTATTGACTTTTCATCGGCGCTATCATCAATTTTTTTTACATAACCGAGCAAAAGTCCTTGTGGAAAAATTTCACTCAAATGTGAAGTAACAATTTCATCGCCTTCGATTATTTCGGCGTTGCTATCCAAAAATTCAACGCTGCAAAGTCCATCATATTTTAATTTCAAATCGCCCTTAGCGAATCCCAAATCACCAGTACGAAAATTTTTTATGCTTATTGAACTTTTTGGGTCGATGATGGATGAAACTTTGGCAAAATTATTGCGGCACTCAATAATTTTTCCAACCAAACCATTTACTGATAAAACAACCATATTATTCTTGAGACCGTCATTTAAACCTTTATCGATGACAAAAACGTTGAACCATCCGCCATTATCTTTTGCAACGACATTTGCAGCTGTCAATAAATAATTTTCATAATTTCTTTTTATGTTAAGTAAAGCCGTCAATTTTTTATTTTCATTTTCTAACATTTTAAAACGCTGCGAATTTAAATCATATAACTCAACTTTTCTTTTAAGCGCAATATTTTCATTCTCAGCATTAAAAATATCGATAAAAAAATTTATTTTTTTGCCAAACCAATTTGATGAGACACAAAAAAATTTCTCAATTGGTATGACAATAAATCCGACAGTATCTGAAAAAAAACTTAAATTAAAAAATGTACTCGTAAAAATTAAAGTAACTGACATGGCCAAAATTATTAAAAATATATTTTTTTTATTACGGCGTAAAAATCTCAAAACATTTATCCTTTCTAGTAAGAACTTTTAAGCGTATTAAAAAATTGTCCCATGTGCTCTAATACAATTCCTGTCCCATTTACAACAGATTTAAGTGGCTCATTTGCAACTTTTACTTCAATTTCAATTTCAGCTTCAACTAATTTATCTAAGCCTGCAATTAATGCACCACCACCTGTCAATGTAATTCCCATTTCAATTATATCGGCAGATAATTCTGGTGGTGTTTTTTCAAGTGTAAGCTTAATCGCATCAATGATATCAAAAATCGGCTCCTTTATCGCATTATATACATCAAGTGAAGTTATAAAAATTTTTTTTGGGAAACCACTTAAAAGGTCACGCCCGCAAATTTCCATAAATTTTTTTTCTTCTGGCTCATAAACATTTGCAAGCTCAATTTTAATTTTTTCCGCACTTTGATTCCCTATAGAAATATTATATTCTTTTTTGGCGTAATTCGATATATATTCATTTAAAGTATCGCCCGCAATTTTTAACGAATTACTGGTTACAATTTCACCTAAAGATATAACCGCCATTTCACTTGTCCCGCCGCCAATATCAACAATCATATTGCCAATTGGTTCTTCAACTTGAAGATTACAACCAAGTGCGGCAGCCATTGGTTCCTCAATTAAAAATATACCGTTTTCCTTTGCACCAGCATTAAAAGTTGCTTCGATAACGGCACGTTTTTCAACTTGAGTAATACCAGAAGGGATACAAATAACAACTTTTGGGCGTGAGAAGTTAAATAATTTTGAGCGAGTTTTACTAATAAAATGTTTTAACATTGCTTCGGTAATTTTAAAATTTGCGATAACGCCTGATTGTAGGGGGCGTAGTGCAACAACATTACTAGGGGTACGCCCAATCATTTCTTTGGCATTATTTCCAACAGCCAAAACTTTTTTTTTATCAATATCCATAGCGACGACAGAAGGTTCATTAATAATAATACCTTTCCCACTCATATAAACTAAAGAATTAGCGGTACCTAAATCAATTCCTAAATTACTTGGCATAAGAAATCCACTCCGTAAAAAATATTATAGCCAAAGAAAAATAAAATCAGACTGTAAAATTTATTTCCTACATAATTTATAAGAATAAGCTTTTTGGAAATGAATTTCAACAAAAAATATTTTTATCCGCAAAAAAAATGTCTTAGCTTGAAAAATTAATAAGCTAAGACATTTTTAATTTTATTTTTATCTTCATAATTATATTGATGGTACTCGTGGCGGTTGTTCCATTGGTGGTTGATCTATATTTTGTTGTTGTTCTTGATTTTCAATATTATTTTCTGTTTGCTGACTTTGAGTCGGACTTTCTGGACTAAGGTTTTGATAGGAAGAAGCATGCTTAATTCTCCATAATTTAATTTTATTTTTTGCAAACATAATTAAAGAATATACCAAAACGGATAAAAGCAGAATTGATGCTATAAGGAATCCTAAAAAAGTACCTAATGAAGTAACTCCAATTACAAATCCATACACAGCTATTGCTGAATAAAACAAAACCGGTAATGAACACAAACCATCCATAATTAATAAAAATAATTTAAATCCATCGCATCCGCTCTTTATAGGTTTCAAATAACTTTCTTTTGCATTCGGAACTTTACTAAAAAAATCATTTATAGAAATATCTGCAAATTTAAATGAAGAGTCAAAAAAATTATTTATAAACTCTACATCACTATGTTTTCTACGCAAAAAAGCAGGTACCCGCATAGGTCTCATATTATAAAAACAATATCCATTATACAAAGTCATAAAGCAATCAAATTTTTCATCTTTTGAAGCATCCTCAACTTTTTCAAAAAGTTTTTCTAACTTTTTCCGCTCAAAACGATAAATAACAGAATCACTATCAAATTTTTCTGATATACTATAAATTATCTTTTCAAAAAATGAAAATTTTATTTCTATATCATTATCTGAAATATAATCAAATAAATTATGTATTTTAGCGCTACTAAAATTTTTAAAACTTTCCTTGCTGATATCTTCATTTACTATAACAATTTGTTCAGGTGTAAAAAGTCCTAATATTCCATAATTGTTCGTTTTTGATAATTTTTTCACTAACCTATTGTCATACTTTAACATATCTTTTAAAATTTCTTCCTTTTTTCCTGAAATACTATGCAAATATGCATTATTAGCATCAACACTCAAAAAAATATTCATAAGCATTTTATTAAGTTCATTAACTTTTCCTATTTCCCATAGTGTAAATATTTTTTCAATTGATAAATTTATAGTTATATCATTTTTTATTTTTTCTTGACAGTATGCAACAAATAATTTTGTACTTTCGCTCTCTGTAAAATCTCTAGTATAATGAAAAATTTCATTTTTAAAATTTAATCTCTCATTTTCATCATCTGAAAGAAAATATTTAAGAACATGTAAATTCTTATTAATTAATGCTTCTAATATAGAAACAAATTTTTTTTCATTTTTTTCAGTAAAATTAAAATAAAATTCTGTAAAAGGTAAAAAACTCTCTAATTTAAAATTGCTAACACGAAAACTTTCCAAATCTAAATTATCTACAAAATGCTGCAAAAGCAATTTATAATTTTCAGGTACATTATCAATTCCATATTTATACTCAAAAGCAAAAAAAATTAAATCTAAATCATAAACATTAATATCTTGTTTAATAACTGAAATAAAATCTTCATCAAATTTTTCTTCATCATTTAATATTAATTTATAGAAAAATTCAGTTTTATGCAATATTTCATTAATTCTTTTTGGGGTGGTATATAATATTTCTGTTGAAAGACCTGCATTGTTTCCTGAACTTATATTATTCATATAAAAATAAGTAATTGGTTCATCTTCACTTATTTGTATGTCCGGTCGACAAAATACATACTTAGGCCAACATATTATTTGTTTTATTAAAGATGTTTTTTCCCTCAATATAGCTCTCAAAAGATTTATATCTTTACCTTTTTTAAAAACATAATCTGTCAATTCATAAAATCTATCAAAAGTTTCAGCAAAAGTTAAAATTTCATTATTAGCTAATTCTTCTTGCAAATTCCAAATTTCTTTGCAACTTAAATAATTCAATGATCTTGGAAAAAAATTTAATAAATTTTTAGGAAAATTAGCTATATTTTTTGCAACATATTGAAAAAATTCATCGTTTTCTAAATGTTTTTTGCATAATTTGAAAAACTGATTACTTTCCTCTTTTTCCATATCACCTGAATAAAAATTTGCAAATTTCAAAATTTGCTCGCAATTTAACCATGAAATTAAATACGTGTTTTCTTTCATTTTTTTTACTACACTATTTAATAACTGTTCATCTTCTTCTTTTGCAAAAATATAATTTAAAAATTCATTAAAGATATATTTTCGAGATGTATAAATTTTTAATTTTTGAGACATATCTTTTTGTATATTATTTTTTTCCATAAAAATTATTAATTCTGCAACTTTATTTTTAGGGAAAAATTTATATCTAAAATCATCATCATTATCTGTGTAAAACAAATTATAAATTTCATTTATCGGAATATCATAAATTTTAAAAAACAAATCTGAAATATATTCTTCAGTAATAAATCTTTTTACATTCTTATCACTTAAATTTTCATAAAGATATCGCAAAAGATTTGATTGAAAATCTTCATCAATAAAACTTTTAAATTGTCCATTTCCATCGAAATTAACCAAACTAGTAAAATAAAAATTATTTTGGTTATCTATAAATTTTTTAAGCGAAATGACTTTATAAATATCTATTTTATCATTCCCTCTTTGGGATAAAGAATAGAAAAATGCTTTTTCATATTTAAGAGAAAATTTATTTTCATTTATATAACCAGCTAATTTTATCATTTTATCTTTAAGTAATTTATAACCATCATATTCAAGTTTTGAAGCAGAAATATAATTTTGCCAATTTAGAATTTGTTCAGCGGATAAACAAACAATTAATTTATCTACATGTGTAAAAAATTTTGAAAAAACATTTTGTTTTACATCTTCTGTATACTTTTGCAGAGCACATACACATTCAAATACGTTAATAATATTTTTTATTGCAAACTCTTTTATTTGAAAATTACTGAATTTATCTATATTCTCAATTACTTGCTCAGATTCTAATTCATTTAATTCAGGACCTCCTAATTCAGAAATTATACATGGAAATTTGAACAATTCAATTTTATCAGGAATTTGTTGATTACCAAGCTCAAACAGTTCTTGTAAAATAGGTTCTATTTCTGTTCCTATTTCTATTCTTGCTTTTTCTACAACGTATTTAAATAATATACCGATAGGAATTACAAATTTGCCACCTCTAATAAATCCATCATTGTATTTATTGGGTTTTAATCGAAAAAAATTAAATTGAGTAACATGATAATTTCCAATTACAGATACAATAACATCTTTTGAAAACATACAATTATGAAAAGTTCTAATATTATTTATTACGCGTTCTATAAATTTATCCGAAACATTATCTCCATAAATTTCTGTAATTATAAATTGCACAGGAGTATCATTTAAATATTTTTCTGGCAATGATTTTTTTTGAAAATCATTTGTAATTTGTAATACTCTTTCGCCAACTTTTCTTCTCTCTTCAAGTCCTTTTTTCAAATAAGGCAATAAACACACATAAATAATAAGTTGAAAATAATGAACATGTCCCCAATTATCAAAATCACTTACTTCTTCTGGTAAATTAGCTGTTTTAGGTGAATTATCTATCAGTAATCCATTAAGCATTTCAAGAAGATATAATTCAATATAATATTTATAATCTTCCTGTTTTTTTAATTCTAATCCCATCATTTCTCTATCTCTATTGATTAATAAATCTTTAATATCTTGAAGTAATTTTTCACTAGTAGTAGCACCTGCATCTTTTAATAATTTCAATGAAAAATTTGCTATTTCTTGTCCAACAGAGTTAAGATTGTATATTTCTTTTCCATTTTCATTTTTTGCATCACAAATTGTTAAAATTCCATTATAAGTGGGAATAATATAATTAAAATTCAAATCTTCTTTTTCGATTTTTTTTAAGCCAAAAAAGATTTTTATGTTTGTTGAAAGATTTGGCGCATTTTTGTTTATTAAAACATATAGATATTCATTTTTAGGAAATTGTTCAAGAAGACCTGTACCAGAAAAAAGCAATGACAAAATATCACCTGTGCTCATTACTTGTATAAAATCATCATCGCCTGAACCTACAAAATTCAGTCTTATCGGTTCATTTTTATCTGGCGAAATTGAATACATTAATTCCGCAATATCAACTCGTTGCAAATAATTATAAAGATCTGTAATAATTTTTTCAGGAATTTTTGTTTTGCTACTTATAAATGAAATATTTTCATTTGAAAAAGATTTATTTAAATCACTATGTGTTTGACAAGTATTTAAAAGCGAAAAATAAAGAGCTTCTTCTTCTTCTTCTTCTTGCTTTTCTTCTTCAAATTGCATATAAAATTGCATAATGCGAAATAAAGTAGTAACAGCAGCTACCGGAAATAATTTATCCTCGCCATTTTCATCTTTAACTGCCAACATATTTTTGAATGTTCTATTAAAAATTACATTCTCATTCATAGGCATTAAACCTCCAATTTCAGTTTAATATAATAATTTTATTATACAACAATTCAAAAATAATTTAAACAGAAAATTTTGAAATCAAAAAAAAGACAGTGCAAAAAATTTATGCACTGCCTTTCTTATTATTAAAATTTAGTTTTCAACTTTAATTTTTTCTTGTAAAACTATATTTTCATCTGAAACTTGCTCAGCATTTTGTTCAATTTCTTCCTCAGTATTTTCATCTTCAGTTTCTATCTGTAATTTTTGATACAAACTCGTACCTGTTCCGGCCGGTATCAATTTACCTATGATAACATTTTCCTTCAAGCCAATAAGTGGATCAGTTTTACCACGTATTGCCGCTTCCGTTAAAACTTTCGTAGTTTCCTGGAACGATGCCGCCGATAAAAATGAATCCGTTGCCAATGAAGCTTTTGTAATTCCCATCAGTAATCGTTCACCTTTTACCGGCACAAGATTTTGCGCCATATTTTTTTCATTTATATCTTCATACTCAATCCAATCAATGAAATTTCCCGGCAAAAGATTTGTGTCGCCGCTTTCCTCAATTTTCACACGCTTTAACATTTGCCGAACAATAACTTCAATATGCTTGTCATTAATATCAACGCCCTGCAAACGATAAACACGTTGCACCTCGCGCAACAAATAATCCTGAACGCCTCTAACACCTTTTATTCGCAAAATATCTTGCGGATAAATATTTCCTTCGGTAATTTCGTCACCCGCTTCAATTGTGTCACCACTATAAACTTTCAATCTTGCTCCAAACGGAATTACATATTCTTTTGTTTCCGTATCATTCACAATCGTAACTTTGTGGTTTTTTCTTTCATCGCTAATCGAAACTTTTCCAGCAATCTCAGAAATAATTGCGACACCTTTAGGCCGACGTGCCTCAAATAATTCTTCAACACGTGGTAAACCTTGTGTGATGTCTTCACTACTAGCAATACCACCTTCGTGGAAATTGCGCATTGTCAACTGAGTACCGGGCTCACCAATCGATTGCGCCGCAATAATTCCAACGGCTTCACCTATTCTTGTGATACGTCCTGACGCCATATTTGCGCCATAACATTTTGAGCAAATACCAATTTTTGAGCGGCAAGTTAAAATCGTACGAATTTTCACGTTTTCTATTCCAAGTGAATCTATCAAATCAGCTTGATCCGGCGTAATCATCGTATCTTTTGGCACAATCAATTCACCATTTGATGGATTATAAATACCTTCAACCGACCAACGTCCACGAATTCTATCGCAAAGTGGCTCAATAATTTCGTCATTATCCTTGAACGCATGTACTTCCATAAATGGGACATGCTCATGATTTTCACAACAATCCCATTCACGAACAATAATATCCTGCGAAACATCAACAAGTCGACGAGTCAAATAACCCGAGTCAGCGGTACGCAAAGCCATATCAGCCAAACCTTTTCGTGCACCGTGCGCAGAAATAAAATATTCCAAAACAGACAAACCTTCACGAAAATTTGATTTAATTGGAAGTTCAATAATTTTTCCAGTTGGGCTAGCCATAAGTCCACGCATACCAGCCAACTGTTTAATCTGATTTTTAGAGCCACGTGCACCCGAATTTGCCATCATGTAAATATTATTATACTGGCCAAGCCCATCAAATAATTTGTTTGTAATTTTATCATTGGCAATATTCCAAGCGTCAATAACTTTAATATAGCGTTCTTCGTCTGTCATCAGACCGCGATGATACATTTTCGTAATCTTTTCAACATTTTGTTCAGCTTCGTCCAAATAATTTTGCTTTTCAGATGGAATTTCCATATCTGAAACGGAAACAGTCAACGCACCGCGCGTAGAAAATTTGAAGCCAAGTTCTTTTATCTTATCCAAAACAATAGCAGTTTGAGTTGAGCCATGTTTGTTAATGCAACGCTCAATTATTTTACACAATAATTTTTTATCGGTAAGGAAATCTATTTCGTACTTAAAAATATTCTCTGGAATTGAACGGTCAACAAATCCAATATCTTGAGGAATCGCTTCATTAAAAATAATTCGACCAACCGTTGTCTCAACTATTTTACTTTCATTATTAATTTTACGACGCACATTTATTTTTGCATGTAAACTAATCAAATTATTTTGATAAGCCAAAATTGCTTCGTTTGCATCTGTGAAAGTTTTATTTTCACCGAGTTCATTTTCTTTTTGCAATGTCAAATAGTAAATACCTAACACCATGTCCTGTGATGGAACAGTAACCGGTTCACCATCAGACGGCTTCAATAAATTATTTGGTGCCAACAACAAAAATCTACATTCAGCTTGTGCTTCAACCGACAAAGGAATATGGACAGCCATTTGGTCACCGTCAAAATCCGCATTATATGCCGCACAAACGAGTGGATGCAATTTTATCGCACGCCCCTCAACCAAAACCGGTTCAAATGCTTGAATACCAAGTCGATGCAACGTTGGCGCACGATTTAACATAACCGGATGTTCTTTTATAACATCTTCGAGCATATCCCAAACTTCAACCTGCAATTTTTCAACCATACGTTTAGCAGATTTTATATTATGTGCCAAATTATTTTCCACAAGTTTTTTCATAACAAACGGCTTAAATAATTCAATTGCCATTTCTTTCGGCAAACCGCATTGATAAATTTTTAAATTTGGGCCAACAACTATAACGGAACGTCCAGAATAATCTACACGTTTTCCCAAAAGATTTTGTCTAAAACGACCCTGCTTGCCCTTTAATAAATCTGATAAAGATTTAAGCGGACGATTATTTGCACCAGTTACAGGTTTCCCACGCCGCGTATTATCCAACAAAGCATCGACTGCTTCTTGAAGCATTCGTTTTTCATTTCTAACAATAATATCAGGCGCACTTAAGTCCAATAATCTTTTCAAACGATTATTACGATTTATAACGCGACGATATAAATCATTTAAATCGGAAGTAGCGAATCGGCCACCATCAAGTTGAACCATCGGTCGTAATTCCGGCGGAATTACAGGAAGTGCTTCGAGTATCATCCATTCAGGTTTATTGCCGGATACGAGAAACGCTTCCATTACTTCCAATTTTTTTATAATGCGCAACCATTTTTGCCCTGAAGAATTTTTCAATTCTTCTTTTAATTCCTTAACTTCTTTTTCAACATCAATTTTTTGTAGCAATTCTTTAATTGCTTCGGCACCCATACCAACACGAAAAGTATTACCATAATTGTCATACGCTTCACGGTATTCTTTTTCACTAAGCATTTGTTTTTGCATAAGAGGCGTATTTCCAGAATCAAGAACTATATACGAAGAAAAATATAAAATTCGTTCAAGAGCACGCGGCGAAATTCCCAAAACTATTCCGATACGACTAGGTATTCCACGAAAATACCAAATATGCGAAACAGGGCAAGCCAATTCGATATGACCCATGCGTTCACGACGAACTTTTGCTTTAGTAACTTCGACGCCACATCGGTCACAAACAACGCCTTTATATCGGATGCGTTTATATTTACCGCAATGGCATTCCCAATCTTTTGTAGGGCCAAAAATTTTTTCGCAAAACAAACCATCGCGTTCAGGTTTAAGTGTGCGGTAATTAATAGTTTCAGGTTTTTTAACTTCACCTTTAGACCATTCGCGAATTTTTTCCGGCGACGCTAACCCAATTCCAATTGAATCAAAGTTAAGCGTATTATCAAAACCATTTGACATTGATAAAACTCCTTCCGGTAATTTATTTAAAATTCGTCTAACTAAAACTCATCATCACTTTCTTCGACAATTTCAAAGGAATTAGTTTCAGATTTAAAATTATTTTCAGGTAAGATTTCTGTAACTTGCACATCAGTTTCGTCATTATCATCGACACTTTCCTTAATTTCCAAAACTTTATTGTCATTCGAAAGAATTTTCATATCCAATGCTAAAGCTTGCAACTCTTTTAACAAAACCTTAAAAGATTCTGGGATACCTGGCTCAGGAATATTTTCACCTTTAACAATTGCTTCGTACGCTTTCACACGTCCGACAATATCATCTGACTTAACTGTCAAAATTTCTTGCAAAGTATACGACGCACCATATGCTTCGAGCGCCCAAACTTCCATTTCACCAAATCTTTGACCACCAAACTGAGCTTTACCACCTAACGGTTGCTGAGTAACGAGTGAATAAGGTCCGGTTGAACGCGCATGAATTTTATCATCAACAAGATGATGAAGCTTTAAATAGTGCATGTAACCAACTGTTACCGGATTATCAAAATATTCGCCACTACGTCCATCACGCAATTTTATTTTACCATCACGCGTAATTGGAACGCCTGCCCATTCATCCGACTTACCTTTATTTTCTTTCAAACTTTGGAAAATGAAATCGTCAAGCACATCTTTCCATTTTTTTTCAAATTCATCCCATTGCATATTTGAATAATCATTTGCGAGTTCCAACGTATCCATAATGTCTATTTCGTTTGCGCCGTCAAAAACTGGCGTAGAAACTTTCCAATTCAAAACTTTTGCCGCGAGCCCAAGATGCACTTCAAGAACCTGCCCGATATTCATACGTGATGGAACACCCAACGGATTTAAAACGATATCAAGCGGTCGTCCATTTGGCAAAAACGGCATATCTTCAACTGGTAAAACTCTCGAGACAACACCTTTGTTTCCATGCCGTCCAGCCATTTTGTCGCCAACAGAAATTTTTCTTTTCTGCGCAATATAGACACGAACCAATTTATTTATGCCAACAGAAATTTCATCTTTATTTTCGCGTGTAAAAATTTTTACGTCAACAACTATTCCACCTTCACCATGCGGAACACGCAAAGAAGTATCGCGAAATTCACGAGCTTTGTCGCCAAAAATAGCGCGCAATAATTTTTCTTCAGCTGTCAATTCTGTTTCACCTTTCGGTGTAACTTTGCCAACCAAAATGTCATTTGGTTGTACAAGCGCACCAATGCGAACAATTCCGTTAGCGTCAAGATTTTTTAGCATATCTTCGCCAACATTCGGAATATCACGCGTCATTTCCTCCGGTCCCAATTTCGTATCGCGCGCCTCAGCTTCATATTCTTCAATATGAACTGAAGTGTAAACATCATCTTGCACAAGACGTTCACTCAACAAAACAGCATCTTCATAATTGTAACCTTCCCATGTCATAAAACCGATAAGTGGATTTCTGCCGAGCGCGAGTTCACCGTTAGAAGTTGAGGGGCCATCAGCAATTACTTGACCTTTGGAAATTTTTTGCCCATTAAAAACGATTGGTTTTTGATTTATACACGTACTTTGATTGCTACGCAAATAAGTTGTATTTTTGTAAATATCTTTTTTGCCATGATTATTTTTAACAATAATTTCATCGGATGAAACTTTTTCAACTACTCCATCATTTTTCGCAATAATTGTAACGCCGGAATCATAACCGGTTTTAAATTCCATACCTGTTCCAACAATTGGTGATTCACTTTGAATAAGTGGAACAGCTTGACGTTGCATATTTGAACCCATCAATGCACGAGTTACGTCATCATTTTCCAAAAACGGAATCAAAGCAGTTGCGACTGAAACCATTTGTTTTGGTGAAACATCCATTAAATCTACGGAATCACTATCAATTTCAAAGATATCATCTTTGTGGCGCACAATAACTTTTTTATTAATAAAGCAACCGTTTTCATCAAGCGGTTCATTTGCCTGTGCAATAATATAATCTTCTTCATCATCAGCCGCAATATAAATAATCTTGTCAGTAACAAAATGTTTTTCGCCAGATTTGTCAATAATTCTATACGGCGCCTCAATAAATCCATATTGATTAATTTTCGCATAAGTCGCCAACGAATTTATAAGTCCAATGTTCGGGCCCTCAGGCGTTTCAATCGGACACATACGACTATAATGTGAACTGTTAATATCGCGCACATCAAATCCAGCGCGGTCACGTGATAATCCACCCGGACCAAGCGCTGATAATCTTCGCTTATGAGTAAGTTCTGCCAATGGATTTGTTTGATCCATAAACTGTGAAAGCTGTGAGCTACCAAAAAATTCTTTCAAAATCGCCGTAATCGGTCGAATATTGATAAGCGCCTGCGGAGTAACTATATCCATATCCTGAATCGTCATACGTTCGCGAATCATTCTTTCCATACGAACCATACCGATTCGGAATTGATTTTGTAAAAGTTCGCCGACAGAACGTATCCGACGATTACCAAGATGGTCGATGTTATCTTTACTGCCAATTCCGTATTCCAAATTGATAACATAATTAATTGTAGCGATAAAATCTTCGACCATAAGCAAACGCGGAATAAGACGCGACATATTATCTTTTATAAGGGATTCAAGTTCATTTGCATCTTTTGCAGTTTCCAGCAATTCTTTAAGCACAGGGAAATAGACATTTTCCCAAATATCAAGTTTTTTTGGATTCAAACCATAATTTTTTAGATACGGAGTGGCATCGACAAATAAATTACTCAAAACTTTAACTTTTATATCGTCAACTTTGATAAAGACATGAGGAATAGCAGCATCTTGAATTGATTTAGCAAGTTTGCGCGTCAAAACGGTATTAGCTTTTGCTAAAAGCTCACCGGTTTCCATATCAACAACATCTTCGGCAAGTTCGTGGCCAACAATTCTGTATTGAAAACTCAACTTTTTATTAATTTTATAGCGACCAACGCGTGCCAAATCATAGCGACGCGCATCAAAAAACATATTATGAAATAAATTTTCAGCATTTTCTAAAGTTGGTGGCTCACCTGGCCGAATTTTCTTATAAATTTCGATAACGGCATCTTGATAATTTGACGAAGAATCTTTATCGAGAGTATTTAATATTTTTGGCTCATCACCGAACAATTTTAAAATTTCATCATTTGTTTCAAAACCTAATGCACGTAAAAAAACTGTTACAGGTAATTTTCGTGTACGGTCAATACGAATACTAAATATATTATTGGAATCAGTTTCGTACTCAATCCATGAGCCACGATTAGGAATAACAGTTGAATTAATAAGTTCATTACCCGTTTTATCAAAATTAATATCGTAGTAGACACCAGGCGAACGTACGAGTTGGCTAACGATAACACGTTCGGCACCATTTATAACAAAAGTTCCAGTATCAGTCATAATAGGTAATTCACCCATATAGACATCTTGTTCTTTAATTTCATCTAATTCTTTATTAATAAGTCTGGTACGTAATTTTAGGGGAACAGAATAAGAAGTATCATATTCTTTACATTCAGCAATATTATATTTAGGTTTACCTTTAGAGTAATCGAGGAACTCAAGAATTAAATTACCATTAAAATCGGTAATAGGGGAAATTTCTTTAAGGACTTCAAGGATTCCCTCATCCATAAACCATTGGAAACTATTTTTTTGGACCTCAATAAGGTTAGGCATTTGAGAGAATTGATGATTTGAGGAATAGCTAATTCTAACATTATCACCCAAATTAACGGGATGAATCCGACCCTTCTTCACAAAATCACCCTTTCTACAGAAATAATTTACAAGCAAGAATATCACAAATTTATATTGTAAAATAGTTGATAAGGATTTGTCAAGAGGAAAATATTTATGCGAAAAAAATATTTATGTCAGGAAAAAATATTTATCACAGAAAAAAATTGCAATAAAAAAAAATCTGCAAACGCAGACTTTTAATTTTCATTTTACATTTCTTGTGTTCTAAACTCACGTAATGCTTCTAAAATAGGTGTTTCATTTTTATTATTTTCTGAATCTAAACTCGACGACATCCTACTACATTCAGTCTCAAGATTATTTTTTTCAATAATTTCATCAAGATCTAAATTATTTATTTTTTGCATATCCCACAACAATTTCAGTGTTATCAATGCAACAGGTGAAACTGCACCTAATCCAAACAAACTTAAAGCAATAGTGGTATAACTTTTTAAATTTTCATATATAGCTGCAAGAGAATTTAATAAAAATTCTTTAGCTACTTCACTGTCACCAAATTTAAAATCATATAAAAAGCGAATACCTTCAGCAGAATTAAAAAATTTATCTTGCAAAATTTCATTTTTAAAAGATTCATCCTTAAATTTTTGCATATCAATTTCAGGATATTTTAACTTTGCCTCCATTATCGTTGCAATAAAATCAAAATTTTGATTTTCTAAAAATAAATTTTCAACTATTTCTAAATCTTGTAGTTTCAATTCTTTCAAATTTTTTACAAATATTTCTTTAACATTTGGCAGAGCATTCCAATTTTTAAATTTTTGCATAATATTACGAGCTTGTCGCGTGCTTATATTTTTGAAACAGAAAACGAAATCAAGTTCAAGTTTATTATTTGCAAACCAATTTTTTTCAGCAAAACTTGGCCATAAATTATAAATTAATTTTATTTTCATCATAATAATTTTAATATCATCATCTAATATTTCTGCAAGTGCAGTCAAACATTCCTCTGTAATCTTAGGCATTAACCAATACTGATTCAAAAAATTAGTTTCTTGCCATAATGAATAAACAATATGCAATTCTTTAGGAGATTTATATTTTTCAACAAATGGCTGTAAAATTCGACTACTAAAAATAGTGTGAAAAATATTTTGTTCTTGCTCATCATAAATACATAATAAATCTATTATTTTTTTATTAGTATCAATATTATCATTACAAACCGACTCACATTTTTGTTTAATATCACAACTTAAAAGATCATTTCTAATTCTATTAACAACACTGTCAATTTTAATATCGATAACATTAATTATTTCCCTTGAAAATTCTAAAAATCGATCAGGTTCAAATGAAGCTAATATAATTAAATTTTCAATTAAATCTTGATTCTTAACAAGATATTGCCTGAAATTTTTATTGTAAAAAACATCTTTAACTTCATTAAAACAACTATTATTGTTATTTAAAATAATAAGTAAGTAATCAGATATTTCAAGATGTGTATTCTCAAAAACTGTACGCCAAAAATCTATTGTATTTACATCTTTATCAAGCAAAATCCCTTGTTTAATTCTTGTAGAAAAATCATTTTCATTAAGTAATTTACATTTTTGTTTTACATCAACAAAATCGTCTGCAAATTTTTCATCAATAATAAAATGCTCAATATCATCTCTATTAATTATTTCTCTCGAAAATTCTAAAAATCGGTCAGGTTCAAATGAAGCTAATATAATTAAATTTTCAATTAAATCTTGACTTCTAATAAGATATTGCCTGAAATTTTTATTGTGAAAAACATCTTTAACTTCATTAAAACAACTATTATTGTTATTTAAAATAATAAGTAAGTAATCAGATATTTCAAGATGTGTATTCTCAAAAACTGTACGCCAAAAATTTATTGTATATACATCTACATCTTTCCCAATCAAAGATTGATCGAACATATAAACTATCGCTAAATTTTCAAGATATCTTCCTAACCAAATTACTCTTATAGCTTTCTTTACATATTTTACAGCTTCACTATCTTCAGCCGATGATTCAGTAAGATTTAAAATATAATCAATAGAAAATTCAGGTTTAAAATGCTTAGAAACATATATTTCAATTGCTGTTGGATGTATTAAACTATCAAATTCTTTCGATGTTTCTTTTTGATATTGCAAAGAAGTTTTATTATAATAAGGCTTTTGAGCAAGAATTTCTTGCTTAGCTAAATTAAGCAAAGCTTCTTGTTCTCCTTCAGGCACAAGTAAACAAAATTTCTCTTTTGCCAACCCTACCATACCAATTCTTCGTCCTGTTTCATTACGAAAATGATGCGGAAAAGATACTATGCCTCCACTCATAGTAAAATTATCAGGAAAAGAATCCATTTTGAAATGATAAAAAGTTTTTTCATTCAATATTTTTATAAAAAACGAAATTAATGAACTCTGAAATCTTTTGAATTCATTTTTATTTCCCTCTAATGTCAATTCATCTACGTATCCATAAAATTGATTAAACTTTCTTGTTAATTTTGCTTTATCAATAAACCCTAAATCCTGTGCACTTGATTCTTCAAACATATAATCAAAAAAAGCTTTAAACATTTCGTTTGAATTATTAAAAGTTAACTTTTTTATGCATACATATTTAGTAAATTCAACAAAAGTTTGCAAATAAGGCGAAACATTTTTAGACACCTTATCTTTTTCAGAACATTCTTCAAATACTTCACCATCTAGCAAACCCATTTTTGCAGTTCCTGACCAAACCGCCTCAACGAAAAACTCTGCTTTATATATAAATTTTGTCATCATATGCCTGGTTTCCATTTGCTCTTTCGTTTCTTGTTCATTTAATTCTTGAAGACCTTGAAGTGAATCTGCTTTAGCAAAAATTTGAGCAACAACTTCTCTTGCATCTTCTTGTTGAATTTCTTGCGTAGCTTCTTGAATAATTTCTCGAGTAATTTTTTTGCCAGCTTTTCGAATAGCTTCTTCTTTTTCGCTAGTGTTTTCTTGGCTCATAGTAATTTTTCACCTACCTTTACCAATTTTATAACTTATATATATTATATACTTTTTTAACAAGAATCACAAAAATTTTCATTAATTTTTTGGCAACATATTTTCTGATATAATTTCAAAAAAGTGGAGATGATAAAAAATGGAGAAAAAAAATGTTTACAGTGCAATTCAATCTTCGGGTATTCCGTCATTAGGAAATTATTTAGGTGCGATAAAAAATTGGGTTGATATGCAAAATGAATATAATTGCATATTTAGCATAGCCGATTTACATTCATTAACAGTACGTCGTGAACCATCTCAACTTCGTAAATATTCCCGAGATATGTTCCTATTACTTTTAGCAATTGGGCTTGACCCCGAAAAAAATATTATTTATTTTCAATCTCACGTACATGAACATTGTGAACTTGCATGGATATTAAATTGTTACACATATATGGGCGAATTAAATCGCATGACGCAATTCAAAGATAAATCGCAAAAACATAGTGACAATATAAATGCGGGATTATTTACCTATCCAGTTTTAATGGCCGCAGATATTTTGTTATATGACGCAGAATATGTTCCAACTGGCGCCGACCAAAAACAACATGTAGAAATTTGCCGCAATATTGCCAATCGATTCAATCAAATATATGGTGATACATTCACCGTTCCAGAACCATTAATAAATGAAAGCGGCGCAAAAATAATGAATTTGCAACAGCCAGAAAAGAAAATGTCTAAATCTGATGACACCGGCGTAATATTTTTATTTGACGAACCAAATTTAATTATGAGTAAAATCAAACGAGCTGTAACCGATTCCGATAGCAAAATTTATTGCTCACCTGACAAACCCGGCATTACAAATTTATTAAAAATATATAGTAGCGCAAAAAAAATATCAATAGAACAAGCGGAAAAATTTTTTGCCGACAAAAATTATGGACAATTAAAAACATGCGTCGGCGAAGCAGTTATCGAATTGCTAGAGCCAATACAAAAAAAATTTGTCGAGTTGCAAAATGAAAAAGATTATATCGACAAATTAATTTTAACAGGAAAACAAAGAGCTTCTGAAATCGCACATAAAAAATTACAAAAAGTTAAAAGAAAAATCGGTTTAATATAAATCTATTTGACAAAAATTATAAAGGAGATTTGACAATGAAAGTTTACAACACATTAACGCGCCGAAAAGAAATTTTTACACCGATTGTTCCCAATAAAATTTCAATGTATGTTTGCGGGCCGACCGTCTATGATTATTTACATATCGGCAATGCGCGTCCATATGTAGTTTTTGATACGATTCGTCGCTATTTTGAATACAAAGGTTTTGAAGTTACATACGTGCAAAATTTTACCGACATAGATGACAAAATAATTGCACGTGCAAAAGCTGAGAACAAAACTACGAGTGAGATTGCCGAAAAATTTATCGAAGAAGCATTAATCGATGCTAAAAATTTAAATATTGAACCATCAATAAATCCACGTGCGACGGCGGTAATTCCCGAAATGATTGAATTAATTTCAACGCTTATTGTAAAAGGTTATGCGTACGAAAAAAACGGTACAGTTTATTTTGACACAAGCAAATTTAAAAATTACGGTGCACTTTCGCGAAAAAATATTGACGATTTAATCGCTGGCAATCGAATTTCACAAGATGAAAATAAAAAAAATTCTACCGATTTTGTTTTGTGGAAGCCGTACAAAATTGGCGAACCAAAATGGGAATCACCATGGGGATTTGGACGGCCCGGTTGGCATACTGAATGCTGTTCGATTGTAAAAAAATATTTGGGAACAAAAATTGACATTCATGCTGGCGGTGAAGATTTAATTTTCCCACATCATGAAAACGAAATTGCACAAAGTGAATCATATAGCGGTGAAAAATTTGTAAACTATTGGCTACATAACGGATTTATAAATGTTGACAATGAAAAAATGTCGAAGTCCAAAGGAAATTTTTTCACTATTCGCCAAATTGCTGAAAAATTTTCGTATGACGTAATCCGATTTTTTATTTTAAACGTCCACTATCGTAATCCAATAAATTTTTCTGATGAACAATTAGAGGCCGCAAAAACTTCTCTCGAACGTATAAAGACATGTTTGTTTAACATAAATTTTATGCTCGAAAATTTAAGTGATGAGCCACAAAATAATTTGTATGAGCAATGTGACAAATATGTCGAACTTTTTGAAAAAAATATGGATGACGATTTTAATACCGCCGGAGCTATCGGTATAATTTTTGATTTTGTACGTTTCGCAAATTCAAATATAAATCAAAAATCTTCAAAAAAATTTGCACTCTACGTTTCTAACAAAATTATTTTGCTTTGTAAAATTCTTGGTTTGGAATTTGATTTCAAAAATCATGAAAATTTTGATATAATAAATTTAATAGATGAACGTACAGAAGCTAAGAAAAATAAAAATTGGCAACTCGCTGATGAAATACGAAATAAATTGTTAGCAATGGGAATTATTTTGGAAGATACTCCGAATAGAACACGTTGGAAAAAAATAAATCAATAGGAGATTTAGATCATAAATGAACCAAAAGGATAAAGACCTTACTTTTCTTGAAAGAAAAGTAAACATAATCGGCTTCTTCGAAGCCGCTTCATGAAAGAACTTTAACAAAAAAAATCTTTATGCAAAGCATAAAGATTTTTTATTAAAATTTTTTTGGTTCTTTTTTTATAAAAAAAGAACGATTTAAACAAAAATGGAGATAGCGAGATTCGAACTCGCGACCCCCTGCTTGCAAGGCAGGTGCTCTCCCAGCTGAGCTATATCCCCTCACAAACCTACATGGGCTCAAGTGGACTCGAACCACCGACCTCACGCTTATCAGGCGTGCGCTCTAACCGGCTGAGCTATGAGCCCATCAAAAAATCTGGCAACCTCCTATTCTCACAGACAGTCTCCCATCTACTACCTTCGGCCGCTTATGCCTTCACTTCTGTGTTCGGTATGGTTACAGGTGTTTCCCATAAGCGTATCGTCACCAGATTTTCTTCCTTTATCTTCACATAAAAACTCAAAACTGAATAATTGTCTTCCGCTTATCTCCCTAGAAAGGAGGTGATCCAGCCGCACCTTCCGATACGGCTACCTTGTTACGACTTCACCCCAGTCATCCGACCTGCCTTCGGCTGCTCCTCCCTTGCGGTTAGGTCACAGACTTCGGGCATTTCCGACTCCCATGGTGTGACGGGCGGTGTGTACAAGACCCGGGAACGTATTCACCGCGACATTCTGATTCGCGATTACTAGCGATTCCAGCTTCATGTACTCGAGTTGCAGACTACAATCCGAACTGAGTATGATTTTTTGTGCTTCGCTCCCAATCTCTTGTTCGCTTCACTTTGTCTCATACATTGTAGCACGTGTGTCGCCCAAAACATATAGGGCATGATGATTTGACGTCATCCCTTCCTTCCTCCCTGTTATCCAGAGCTGTTCCACTAGTGTACTCCAATTACTTGGTTAGCTACTAGCAGTAAGGGTTGCGCTCGTTGCGGGACTTAACCCAACATCTCACGACACGAGCTGACGACAACCATGCACCACCTGTCTCCATTGCTCCGAAGAGAAGGGAACATTACTTCCCCGTCAGCGGGATGTCAAGACTTGGTAAGGTTCTTCGCGTTGCTTCGAATTAAACCACATGCTCCACCGCTTGTGCGGGTCCCCGTCAATTCCTTTGAGTTTCATTCTTGCGAACGTACTCCCCAGGTGGATTACTTATTGCGTTTGCTTCGGCACCGAAGGGTCTTTACCCCCCGACACCTGGTAATCATCGTTTACAGCGTGGACTACCAGGGTATCTAATCCTGTTTGCTCCCCACGCTTTCGCGCCTCACCGTCAGTTGTCGTCCAGTAACCCGCCTTCGCCACTGGTGTTCTTCCTAATATCTACGCATTTCACCGCTACACTAGAAATTCCGCTTACCTCTCCTGCACTCTAGCTATCCAGTTTCTTATGCCTTACTGCAGTTAAGCTGCAGCCTTTAACATATGACTTGGCTAGCCGCCTACTCACCCTTTACACCCAATCATTCCGGATAACGCTCGCCCCCTACGTCTTACCGCGGCTGCTGGCACGTAGTTAGCCGGAGCTTCTTACTTTGCTACCATCCTTACTTTTCACAATCGATACAAGTTTACGATCCGAAGACCTTCTTCCTTTACACGGCGTCGCTGCGTCAGGGTTCCCCCCATTGCGCAATATTCCCCACTGCTGCCTCCCGCAGGAGTCTGGGCCGTATCTCAGTCCCAATGTGGCCGTTCATTCTCTCAAACCGGCTACTGATCGTTGCCTTGGTGTGCCGTTACCACTCCAACTAGCTAATCAGCCGCAGACCTCTCTCATAGCGATTTCCATCTTCCTTATTACTATCATGCGGTAGTAATATATTATGCGGTATTAATCGAAATTTCTTCCGGCTATCCCCCACTACAAGACAAGTTGTCTACGTGTTACTCACCCGTCCGCCACTAAACTTGTAACCGAAGTTACTTATTTCGTTCGACTTGCATGTGTTATGCGCGCCGCCAGCGTTTATCCTGAGCCAGGATCAAACTCTCATTTCAATCCTTCTTCATTGCTTTATTCCAAATTTCTATGGATTACTTCGCAGACTTTACTCAACAATTATTCAGTTTTCAATCTTCATTCTTTCGCACAACTTTTTTATTCTAGCACCTTTTTTCTCATTTGTCAAGTACTAATTTTATTTTTTTTAAAACCGTTCTTTTTTTTGTAAAAAAAAGAACCATAAGCAGCTTTTTTAAAGCTGCTTCATGAAAAAACTTTATAAAAATTTTTATGCGCCCGCATAAAAATTTTTTGTTAAAGTTCTTTTGTTACTTTTCTTTCAAGAAAAGTAAGGTCTTTTAAACAATCCATGGGCTCTCAGGGACTCGAACCCTGGACCGTCCGGTTATGAGCCGGATGCTCTAACCAACTGAGCTAAAAGCCCATAAAAAAATTGCGGGGGCAGGATTTGAACCTACGACCTTCGGGTTATGAGCCCGACGAGCTACCGAACTGCTCCACCCCGCGTCATAAAAAAGCCGATGATCGGACTCGAACCGATAACCTGCTGATTACAAGTCAGCTGCTCTGCCAATTGAGCCACATCGGCAAAATATTATTTACTCCAATTTTTATGGCAATCTTGGCAGAAAAATGTAGTTATCATTTTTTTATCTAAATAATTACGTACAAGATACTGCGCAATGAAACCAATAACAAAGAAAGTGAATAAAAATACGGCGAGAGTAGTAAATCCTAATTTTGCAATTGAGAAGCATGCAAATAAAACCATAACGAAACCTATAGCAAATAAGAATAAAATGAGAGGTTCGTTCGACTTTTTTAATCCATTGGCATCAGAAGCAACAATATTAACTGAGCCACAAAAAGGACATTTTTCATTAGTTTTATTTTGCAATATAAACACACCTCAAATGAAAATGCAATGACCCGTAGGAGAATTGAACTCCTGCCTCAGCCTTGAGAGGGCCGCGTCTTAGCCTCTTGACTAACGGGCCGCATTTCTCATCAGCTTTTCTACTATATCATAATAAAATACATCTGTCAAGCCCGAATTTTTTTTATTTTTTTAAGCCATTCCGGCAATTTCTTTACGTAAACGAGTAATAATTCTTTTTTCGAGACGTGATATATAAGATTGAGAGATACCGAGCATATCAGCGACTTCTTTTTGAGTGCGTTCTTCATCATTACTACCAATTAATCCATAACGTAATTGAACAATTTGGCGCTCACGATTAGTCAAATGATTTATCGCGCATACTAACAATTTTTTATCAACTTGGTCTTCAATTTCAGAAGAAATCATATCGTTATCAGTTCCTAAAATATCAGAGAGAAGTAATTTATTTCCCTCACTGTCAACATTTAATGGTTCATCAATAGAGATTTCATTTTTAGTTTTAGTATTACGGCGCAGATACATTAAGATTTCATTTTCGATACAACGTGAAGCATAAGTAGCCAATTTAATATTTTTATCGCTGCGGAAAGTATTAACTGATTTAATAAGACCGATAGTTCCAATTGAAATTAAGTCTTCGAGATTTATTCCGGTATTTTCAAATTTTCTGGCGATATATACAACAAGGCGTAAATTATGTTCAATCAATTTAGATTTTGCAGCAGCATCATTTTTTTCGAGTGCATTAATTAAATTTTTTTCTTCATCTTCAGATAATGGTGACGGTAAATTTTCATTACCACCGATATAAAAAATTGACTCCATAAATAAATTTTTAAACCAATGTAAAATTTTTTTAAACATAATTTATCCTCCCTAATTTAATAAATCAGGATTAATTAATCCATGATATGAATCAGATAATCTAAAATTACAAATGCCGATAAGAATATTTGTTTTTGTTTCGGAAAAAATTTTTATAAAGTCAGGACGAAAGCAAATTAAAATCCCATTCATATTCCCAACAGATTTAAAAGGTACAAAATTAAATTTTATTTTTGCGAGGCAAAGTTTCTCAAAATCTTTTTCACGTAAAGCAGATTGAATTTGTAGTGGAAAAATATTTTTAACTTTATCGAACTCCGCAACAATTATTGGTAAGCCGGTAATTTTATCGTACAATGAATTACCGGTATCAATTAATGCGTTAAAAGATGAATGATTATTCCCGAGAAAAATATTTAATCGGCAAATAACTTGTCTGGATAAAATACGTTTTTTTATGTAATTGACAAATAATTTTATAGTGACAAAAAAAATTGAAGTCGATATTACTAAAATTTTTAGTGAGAAATTTTCGATACGAAACATATATGCTATCGTCATACCGCCAAGAATAAATGCAATAATATGTACGAGTAAAATTAATTTAGTAAGTGCGAGAAAACTATCGGGCCGAAATGCAACTATTACTCCAATTATTAAAAATATAAATGAGAACCAAATGCTATAATTGAAATAAAAAATTGAGAGGCAATATAAAATTGTTACGACTAGCGCTCCTAAAATAATTCTGTAGAAATTAGTCTTATATCGTAAAAATTTTGATGCCGCCCAAAATATTAATAAGTCCATTACAAAATTAATGATGAAAAAAATGTCGGCATATATTTCCATTGCCTAAAAATCCCCCAGACAAACTATGTAAAATATTTTAATCATAATATGAAAAAATATTTTGTCATATAAAAAAATATAAATGGACAAAACTTCCGACATTTTTCACAAAAGGTGATAAAAAATGAGAAATAAACTTGACAAAAATTTTTATCAGTCTGACGCATTACAAATCGCTCCAAATTTATTAGGTAAACTTTTATGTAGAGATATCAATGGAGAAATTTTTCGCCAACGAATAATGGAAATCGAAATTTATCGAGGTGAAGAAGATACGGCATGCCATGCTCGTTTTGGTAAAACAAATCGTTCAAAAATAATGTATGAGGCCGGCGGTATTGCTTACATCTATATGATTTACGGCTTACATTTTCTATTAAATATAGTAAGTGGGCCGCAAAATTCCCCGCAAGCAATTTTAATTCGTAGTACGGAAAATTTTAACGGCCCTGCAAAATTAACTAAAGCATTACAAATTGATAAAAATTTAAATGGTGAAAGTTTAATCGGAAATAAAATTTGGCTTGAATCCGATAATTTTATCGTCAAAAAATATGAATCATTACCACGAATCGGTATCAATTACGCCGATGATTATTACCGAAATATTTGTTGGCGCTATAAAATTATTTGACATCAAGTAACTCTAGCGCTTTTTGTAATTGCAAATCATCTTTCGGCTCTAATCCCGAAATCATCGTGTCCTCAGGTAATTCAATTTTATAATCTGGTTCAATTCCTTTGCCATTAATACAAATTCCGGCAGGCGTATAATATTTTGCGACAGTAACTTTCACCGCGCTCCCATCACGTAATGGAAATAAATTTTGTACTAAACCTTTGCCAAAAGTTTTGCTGCCAACTAAAATCCCACGCTTCAAATCTTTTATTGCGCCCGATAAAACTTCTGACGCACTTGCACTATTACCGTTAACTAAAACAACTAATGGAAGTTTAATGTACTTGTCATCAGAATAAATAAATTTTTTGTTGCCATTTTTATCTTCGGTGTAAACAATACAATCTTTTGGTACGAGTTCATCCGCAATTTTAACTACGGAATCGAGCAAACCACCCGGATTATTTCGCAAATCGATTATCAAACCTTTTAAATTGTTTTTTGAAATTAAATTGTAAGCATTGACAAATTGTTCATAAGTATTTTTATCGAAATTTGTTATGCGTAAATAACCGATGTTGTCAAAAACTTTATGCGAAACAGTTGGGATATCAATTTTTTCACGGACAACATTAAATTCTAAAACTTTATTACTTTTTGACGGACGTATAATTTTTATTTTTGCAGTAGTTCCTGCGGCACCTTTTAAATTTTTTACAATTTGTTCGTAATTTTCTTTTGACGCCGCTAAATTATCAACGGATAAAATTTTATCGCCAGGTAAAATTCCAGCCTTTGCTGCCGGTGAATTCTCATACGGTGAAACAATTACGAGTCGTCCATCATTTTCATCAACAGAAATTACCGTACCAATACCAATGTATTCGCCTTCAGTTTGTTCCATAAAAGATGTAAAAGTTTTTTTATCCATGTAAGATGTATATGGATCGCCTAATGAACTTAACAAACCATAATACATATAATCTTGTGCATCATCTTTGTTATAGCCATTCATATAATATTTGTCGAGTATCGAAAAAATTTGGTTCACCTTGAAACCCGCAACATTAATATTAACGGCAAAAAAATTATTGACTAAAAAAAATGCTAAAATACCTGCGAGCATCCCTAAAAAAAAATTATTTTTCTTCATATAAACACTCCCTCCATTTTAGTTTATTTTTTTATGTATGGCATTATACCGGGAGGAATAAAATGAAAACAGTCGGAATAATAGCAGCAATGCCGGAAGAACTTCAACATTTTTTAACATATATGCAAGTTGAATCACAAAATAAAAATTTTTATAAAGGTAAACTTTTTGAAACGGATACAGTTCTTGCGCTATCAGGTATTGGAAAAGTCAATGCGGCTGCCTGCACACAAATGCTTATTGATATTTACAAAATCGATTACGTAATAAATATAGGAGCGGCTGGTGCAATAAATGATAAATTAAAAATTGGTGACATTGTTGCCGCAAAAAATTTAATTCAACATGATTTTGATGCCACAGCGTTTAATTTACAACTTGGTGAAATTCCGCGCCTACAAAAAAAATTTTTCAATTGCGATAAAAAAATATTAGACACAATAAAAATTTTTGCGGAGAAAAAAAATTTAACGGATAAAATTTATTTTGGAACGATAGCAACTGGAGATAAATTTGTTTCATCAGATATTGATAAAAAATTTATCGAAAAAAATTTTCAGGCATATTGTACTGAAATGGAAGGAGCTGCTATCGCACAAGTTTGTTTCCTAAATGAAATCCCATTTATTGCAATTCGAATCATTACTGATAATGCAAATGATAATGCAGTAGAAAATTATAAAGAATTTGTGAATGACGCAACTAAAAATTTATTTGAACTCGTAAAATTTATTATAATGGCATAAAAAAGATGCATCCTACAGGAATTGAACCTGCGACCTCTCGGTCCGGAGCCGAACGCTCTATCCGCTGAGCTAAGGATGCATTTTTTTATTCTATATTCACTTTTTTTTATTGTCAATAGTAAACTGAATTAAAACTAATAAATCTGTACATAATTATAAAAGCTACACACTTTTATTTTTGTATGGAGGAATTTCAATGCGATATAAAAAATATATTTTAGCCTCACAATTTATTTTCTTATCTGGATTAATATTAGCATTAAAAAAATCTGCTGAACTTTATAAATTAGCTGTCGCTCGTAGTGATAAAAAATGTTTGGAAAAACTTATTGACTTATCATATGAGGAAAACTTATTGAAAAAAATTAATGCTCCACAAAATTCAAATGAGTGGGTAAAAAATGTCCCGCATCAGGAATTTTTTATTTCTTCATTTGATAACTTAAAACTTTACGGTATTGTTATAAAACAAAAAAATTACTCACCAAATTGGATAATAATTGTTCATGGATATAATGGATTTGGATTACAAATGCTTGATACCGCAAAAAAATTTTATGACGCTAATTTTAATATTGTGTTACCAGATTGTCGTGGGCATGGAAAAAGTGACGGCGATTATATTGGAATGGGTTGGCACGATAGGTTGGATATTCTCAAATGGATTAATTTCATCATAAAAAATAATCCGCACGCAAAAATTATTTTGTACGGATTATCAATGGGTGCCGCAACAGTTTTAATGACTGCCGGCGAAATTTTACCGGCCAATATAAAATGTATAATTGAAGATTGCGGGTATACTTCTGTGCTCGATGAATTTTCATATCACTACGATAAAATTTTTGGTCTGCCACATTTCCCACTGTTAAATCTAACAGATTTAATCTGTCAAACAAAAGCTGGCTATAAATTATCTGAAGCATCTGCAGTAAATCAATTGAAAAAATGTAAAACACCTGTTCTATTCATTCATGGTGAAGCAGATAGATTTGTTCCAACAAATATGGTTTATAAACTTTATGAAAGCGCACTGTGCCCAAAAGATATTTTAATCGTTCCAAAAGCAGGACATGGAATTTCTGCAAAAGTTGATGAAAAAAAATATTGGCAAAAAATTTTCGATTTCACTGGTAAATATCTTTAGTTAAATAAATCATTAAACTATTTATTTTGTTTCTTGCTTTATGTTACTTTTCTTATTTTTATTTTCATTTTTAATTTTACTCTTTACTATACTTATCTGACTTGATTTTTGAACTTCATTATTTTTATCATAAAAATCACATAAAGCTTCAATATTAATTTTTCCATCTTCTTTTATAAATTCTTGAACAGAAATATTATTTTTAAAGATATAACACAAAGCTTCATAACTTTTAACCTTATCTTTATTAAAAATACTTGACTTAAATATTTCTGAAGCTTTGTTTATAAAATCATAATTTGAAGTTAAAACTTTATCACAAAATTCTAACTTTTTGCTTATATCGCCCTCAAAGTTATTAAACAAAAATGCAACTTTTTCATTAATATCATGACGATTTTCTTCTTCATTTTCATGAAAAAACACTTTAATATTTAAAATATTTTCGTCCAATTTTTCTGCATATTCATTTAACAAATTCAATTTTTCTTCTAAATTTCTTTTTTCATCTTTTGTTTTAGGTAATATTGCATGTCCTATTTTGGCTATTTCTGATTCTATATTTTTTCTCTCTATTAAAATTTCATTATATAATTTGTAAATTGGAAACATCTTTGGATCAGATATTCTCGTAATAGGTAAATTATAAGCTCCAGTATTAATATCATTACCGTTCCTTAAAGAAATACCTAAAGTATCAATTTGTGAATACATATCAATTAAATCTCTAAATCGAGAATTTATATTAACTGGAACTTGATCAATATCTCCACGGTTTGAGATATTAGGATCTAATGAACGACAATTTAATTCAACTTCTTTTTGTGAAGCTAAAAGTGCATCATAAATTTTTTGTGCAGCATCTCTAGGATTTTTAGCTTCATTTAAAAATTTTTGTACAAGCTCAACACTTGTTTTATCAAGTAAAGATAATAAATTACCAAAAAGATTTAATTCACGTACATTAGAATTAAGAGCCAAATTTTCAAATAATTTAATTCGCAAATTCTCAACTTCTTCCATTGTTGCTTGCGGCTCTAAACTAACAATTGTTGTCATTTGAGCAGAAAGATAAACTAAAAAAGAAGAAATATCTCCTAATGCTTGTTCACAATATTTTTTATCGCTTTCGGACAATTTGCGATATTTTTCATTATCTTCAGGCAATTCACTATTTCTAAGAATTTCTTCGATTTTATTTTTTTGATTTATTAAATTTTCATATTCCGTTTCTAAATTTTGAGGAACAAAAGGAATTTTAACAGGTAGCATACTTGAAGAATCTTGTAAATCAAAATGATCCTTATATCTATTTAATAAATCTTCTTGTATCTGATCCAAATTTTCATCTTCAATAGGTTCTTCTGGCTTTAAAAAAGTTATAGTACCTCCTCTTAAAAAATCATTCTGCAACAAACCAGATGTCTGATTTTCAATATCCCTTAATGTAATACCAACTTTACTAATATCACCATTGCAAATATCATTAAATTCTTTACGTAATTCTTCTTCTTTTTCAGGAGTTATTGCTCCATTTAACGCTTCATAAGTTTCTTTTAAAGTTTCATAAGATTCATTAATTAAATCCTGTTTTTCACTTTCATTAACCTTTTCCATTTCCATTAATTTTTTATTTATACGGGCAATAGCCGGTGGCCAATAATCTCCCAATTTACCACAAATAAAAGCAGTACCAAAACGAAGAAATAATTGCGTTTTTAAATTTATTCCTGGATCTTGTATTAATCCTACAAAACGTGTCTGTGACATATAAATCACTCCTTTTAAAATAAAAAATTTATTTAGCAAAACTATATTACAATATGATGACATATTTTTTTTCTTTTGTCAAATAAATCATCCAAAAAAATTTTACCAAGTTTGCCACTACGAAACTCATTCAATAAAATTATTGCCGCACGATCCAAATCTAATTCACCAGATTTTTTTACAAATCCACGTTTTTTTGAAATATCCGCCAATTTTTCGGCGGCATTTTTTTTCTCAATTCCATATCTGCATTTCAAAATATTTTCGTCAATCGAATTTAATTTATCTATGAGCTTTAACGCGATCTCATACAAATTTAAATTCATATCTTTTATCGCACCAGTAAATGCTAAATTCAAAGCAATTTGTTCATTATCAAACTTTGGCCACAAAATTCCCGGCGTATCTAAAAGTTCAACGTCCTTACAAATTTTTATCCATTGTTTTGATAAAGTTACGCCAGGTTTATCGGCAGCTTTTGCAATTTTTTTACCGACAAATTTATTTATAAAAGTTGATTTCCCAACGTTAGGAATACCCAAAACTATAATTCGTACCGGTGAAAAAATTCTTCCACGCTTTTTTAATTTCTCGCGTTTTGCACCCGCAAATTTATTTATCATCTGTTTGATTTCATTAAAACCTTTGCCACTAATTGAATCCACTGGCACACAATTATATTCATTAAAAAAATTTACGCTTGCTCGCGTAAATTTTTCGTCTACTAAATCAGATTTATTTAACACTAAAATTTTAAACTTGTTTGTCGCAAAATTTTCTATATCAGGATTTTTACTACTTATCGGAATTCGTGCGTCAACTATTTCAATTACGATATCAATTAAAAATAAATTTTCACTCAAACTTTTTTTAGCTTTTGCCATATGTCCCGGATACCAATTGATATTTTGTTTCATTCGCATCACTTTCCAATTTATATTTAATTTGAACTCATAATACTTCAGCCAATAATTTTATTTCTTCTTCAGTCGTAGCCCAACTCGTAACAAATCTAACTACGGTATGATCGGCATCATATTTCTCCCAAAAACTAAAAATAACTTTTTCTTTTAATCTTTCTATCTCGCTATTCGATAAAATAATAAATTGTTGATTCGTTGGTGTTTCCATATAAAATTTATATCCTTTTTTCTTCAAAATTTCTTTTAATTTCTCCGCCATTTCAATCGCATTTTTACTTATTTTAAAATATAAATCGTCCTCAAATAAAGTATCAAATTGAATTCCTAATAGTCTTCCTTTTGCTAATAATGCTCCATGTTGTTTTATAAGCTTAGCAAAATTTTTGGGCGCATTATTTTTAGTAAATACTACTGCTTCCCCACATAATGCTCCAACTTTTGTACCACCAATATAAAAAACATCACAAAATTTTGCGATATCAGCTAAAGATACATCCGTTTGTTTACTTACTAAAGCATAACCTAAACGTGCACCATCCATATATAATGATAATTCGTATTTTGAACAAATTTTTGCAATTTCATCTAATTCATTTTTTTCGTATAAAGTTCCATACTCTGTTGGATGTGAAATATATACCATAACCGGTGAAACCATATGCTCACGATTAAAATCATTATAAAATGTTTCTAAATAATTATTTAATTCTTCCGGTACAATTTTACCATTTTTACTTGGGACTTCTAAAATTTTATGGCCAGTAAATTCAACAGCTCCAGCTTCATGAATATTTATATGGCCACTTTTCGCAGAAATAACTCCTTCATATTGCTTAAGCATTGTATTAATTACTATTTGATTTGTTTGTGTTCCACCAACTAAAAAATAAATATCTGCTATTGGACAAGCACATGCTTCTTTAATTTTTTTAATTGCACTTTTACAATAAATATCATTTCCATATCCAGATAATTTTTCAAAATTTGTATCATTTAATTTTTGCAATACTTTAGGATGAGCGCCTACATTATAATCATTTTCAAAATATAACATAGAAATATCTCCTTATCATATGTATTTTATTTTTTCCATCCATTTTTATTAATTTGCCGCTGCCGTGCAATTGCTAATGAATTTTCAGGAACATCTTGAGTAATTGTCGACCCAGCTGCAATATAAGAATTTTTACCAACGTTAACCGGCGCAATTAAATTTGTATTACAACCAATAAATGCTCCATCTTCAATTGTCGTACGGAATTTTTGTTTACCATCATAATTTACTGTAACCGTTCCACATCCAAAATTTATATTTTGTCCAACATCTGAATCACCAACGTAAGTCAAATGAGAAATTTTTGTCCCAGAACCAATATTTGAATTTTTAAGCTCAACAAAATCTCCAACTTTAACATTTTCATCAACAATACAATTCGGTCTGATATAAGCGAACGGACCAACTTTTGTTTTGTTTTTTACCATAGAATTTAAAACGACACTATAAGAAATATTTACATCATTAAAAATTTGTGAATCAAAAATTTGTGAATTTGGGCCGATAACACAATTTTGACCAATATATGTTTCCCCATGCAAAAAAGTATTTGGATAAATAATTGTATCGCGTCCAATTTTTACATCATTTTCAATAAAAGTTGCATCTGGATTAATAATTGTCACGCCGTTTCGCATATGTGTCTCATTAATTTTTTTTTGCATTAAAGCAGAAGCATAAGCGAGTTGAATTTTATCGTTTACTCCAAAAAATTCTTGTGAGTCCTCACAACAAAAAATTTTTATGTCATCATTAATTGATTTAATAATTTCCAGTGCGTCTGTTAAATAATATTCACCTTGAGCATTATCATTACTCAAAAGCTGTAACGCCGTTTTCAATAAATGTGAATCAAATAAATAAACACCGGTGTTAATTTCTTTTATCTGTGTTTCATTTTCATTTAAGTCTTTATCTTCGACAATACGTAAAAATTTTTCGCCATTTCTCAAAATTCTGCCATAACCTTTTGGATTTTCAAGGACAGTAGAAATTAGAGCGGCACTGCATTGCGTCTCAATTAATTTTTTCAAAGTATCAGAAGTAATAAGTGGCAAGTCGCCGTTCAAAACTAAAACTTTTTCGCCGTCATTAATAAATTTTTGGGCACACATTACAGCATGTCCAGTACCAAGTTGTTCATTTTGTAATACGAATTCGACATCGGAAACATTTTTTTTCACAACATCAGCTTTATGCCCAACGACAACAATAATATCAACGATTCCGGCATTTTTACAAGCATCGATTATGTAATTAATCATAGGTTTGCCACAAATTTTATGTAAAACTTTAGGCAGGTCGGAGTTCATACGTTTGCCCTCGCCTGCCGCTAAAATTATTGCTTTCATCAAAAATCATTCCCTCATGCAAAAAATAATTTCAAAAAAAATTGGTCTACGAAAATAAAAAATGCCAACACAAAAACATAATATGAAAAAAATTTCAACTTACTTTCATTTATTAATTTTAACATAAATCTAATTGACAGATATCCCGAAAAAATTGCGGCAATAAATCCAAAAATAATTGGCAGTGAAAAAGAAAAATTTTGATTTGCAATAACATTTTTTAATTGCAAAACAGCCGCTCCGATTATCGCTGGAATCGAAAGTATAAAAGAAAACTTCGCAGCCGAATTTTTATTCAATCCACAAGCAAGTGACGCACTTATCGTACTGCCTGAACGTGAAACTCCAGGAATTATTGCAACCGCTTGCATAAATCCAATTGCTAATGAGTCGCCAAAAGAAATATTTTCATCATTTTTTTTATTCGCCGCTTTATCGGCATATAAAAGAATAATTCCGGTAAAACTAAAAGCTGGCGCTAAAAATTTTCCGCTATCAAATAAATTTTCAATTTGGTCACTAAAAAGTAATGCAACTATCACGGCCGGCAATGTCGCCACAATAATAAGATAAGAATATTTTTGAAACGGCTTCTTTACAAGCGCAAATATTTTATCCCAAAAAATTATGAAAACCGGTATGAGCGTACCGATGTGCAAAACAACATCAAAAAACATTGTCGGCTCTTGTATCCGAAATAATTTTTGGAACAAAACCAGATGTCCCGAACTACTTACCGGCAAAAATTCCGTAATGCCTTGTATTATGCCCAAAATAACTGCTTGAAATATATTCATCAATTTACTCCTTTTAATTAATCCTGCGCCAAAACTTCTGTCCAAATAATATTATATTGCTTGATAAAATTTCCGAGATCGTGATAAATCTCACAGCGTCCAAAATCTTCGTCACTTAGCCAATAAATTTTATTATCTCGAATTTTGGACGGCAAATTTTTCAACGCTTCACTATTAACCGTCGAATAATTAATATAATTTGTATTCATAAGAGCGATATCGGGGCGTGACAAAAAATTTATAAAAGTATTTGCTTCAAATTTATTTGACGAATCTTTCGGAATAACAATCACATCAAACCAAACATTACTTCCCTCAATCGGAATAACATAATCTAAATCAAGATTTTCATTTTGACAAAACAATGCGTCACCAGAATAAACAACGGCAAGTGCACCCTCATTCCCAATCATTTTATCTTTAACTGCATCGCCAACATACGCCTGAACAATTTTTTTTTGCTCAATCAATTCATCTTTTGCCCTATTTAAATTTTTAATATCGCGCGTATTCAACGAACAATGTAATTTTTTCAAAGCAACCGCAATTGAATCACGCGGATTATCGTACATGAAAATTTGATTTTTATATTTTTCATCCCAAAGAATTGACCAACTCTCTGGCTTCTCCGCCAAAGTTTTATTATACAAAATACCAATGCTTCCCCACATATATGGCATTGAAAATTTATTTTGCGGATCAAAATCTAAATTTTTAAAACGCGGATGTATGAACGAATAATTTGGAATGAGTGAAAAATCTAACGGCTCAAGTAAATTTTCTTTTATCATTCGTTCCGCCATGTAATCCGAAATAATTACAACATCATAATTTGCGCCGCCATTTTTAATCTTTGTATAAGCGTCTTCACTCACTGCAAATGTATCATAATTAATTTTTATTCCCGTTTCATCGGTAAACATATTCAAAACTTTTTCGTCCAAATAATCGCCATAATTATAAATTCGTAAAGTTTTTGATTTGTCAGCGCAACCTGTCAAAATAAAAATCAAAAACAAAAACCAAAACTTAAATTTCATTGAACATCACCGGGATTATTCTCGAACTTTGACAAAACTACGTCACGTTTATTGACAACATAAAGTAAAATTAAAACGGCAATGAACATTAAACTTGAGAGTGCATTTATTTTTGGATTGATACCGCGCCGCGCCATTGAATAAATCAAAACGGAAAGATTATTTACGCCGGAACCTGTTGTAAAAAAACTTACGACAAAATCATCAATCGATAAAGTAAATGCCAGCATAAAACCGGTAATAACTCCGGGCATAAGTTCTGGCAAAATAATTTTTCTTAATGCAAAAAATGGTGTCGCGCCTAAATCTAATGCCGCTTCAAAAATATTATTATTGAGATATTTTATTCGTGGAAGTACGGAAAATATAACATATGGCACATTAAAAACAATATGCGATAAAAGTAATGTCCAATAACCAAAAGTTCCAAAATGAAAAAATCGAAATACAAATACAAATAAAATCATTAATGAAAGTCCCGTTACAATATCAGGATTTGCTAATGGAATTCGTGTTACATGCAAAATTATATTTCGTACAAATGAACGCAAATTAAAAATACAAATTGCGGCCGCCGTCCCAATTAAAACTGCAATAGCTGAAGAAACAAATGCAACGGATAAAGTATTATACAATGCGTTTAAAATTTTTGGATCCGCAAATAATTCTTTGTACCAATGTAATGAAAATCCATCCCAATGTCCTCGTGTCCGTGAACGATTAAATGAAAAAAATATCAAAACTATAATAGGTGCATATAAAAATAAAAATATCGTTGCCAGATAAATTTTCTTCAGTAACTTCAAAATAAATTTCCTCCTTCATTACTAATATCAATGGAAGAAAAAATAATTCCTACTAAAAAAACTACTCCTATTAATATCAATGAAATTGCACTACCAAAATGCCAATCTGCTAGCCGTAAAAATTGCTGCTCAATTAAATTCCCTACCAGCATAAATTTTCCTCCACCTAATAAATTTGGAACAATAAAAGTAGTAACGGCCGGAATAAATACCATTGTTACTCCTGAAAATACTCCCGGTAAACTTAATGGAAAAATAATTTTTATAAAAATAGTAAACGTATTCGCACCTAAATCTTGTGCAGCCTCTATCGTATTATGATTTATTTTCTCTAATGAATTATAAATTGGCAGAATCATAAATGGTAAAAAATTATATACCGCTCCTAAAATTATTGTTTCCTTCCGGTATAGTAAATTTATTTTCTGTAAGCCTAAAATTTTCAGTAATGAATTTATTAAACCATTATTCTCTAAAATTGTGAGCCACGCATACGTACGTAAAAGCATATTCATCCACATTGGAACTAAAAATAAAAATAATAGAGTTGAACTAAAATGAAAATTTTTATCCGCCATAATATATGCAACGGGATACGAAATAAAAAAACAAATTGCCGTACAAATTAATGCTAAATTTAGTGAGCGAATAAAAACTTTTATGTAGACCATTTTAAATACGCGCTCAAAATTATTTAGTGTAAAAAAAATAATTCCGTTCTCAGTTTGAGTAAAAGCATAATACCCAACTAAAATTATCGGAATAACTGTAAAAATTATCATCCATAAAATATATGACGAAAGGAAAAATTTTTTCATTTTACCTCTCCTTTTTCATAATATGAATTAAATCTGGCAATATCTTTAAACTTACAATTGAACCAACTTCCGACATAACTGTACTATGAACTTTCCATAGATAATTATTTTGACGTACTAACATTTCATAGTGAACACCTTTGAACGTAACGTTCTCAACTTCTCCATTAATTTCATTAATATTTTCTGGTAAAAGTTCAATATCTTCAGGGCGAATAACGACGTCAACTTTTTCATTTAATTCAAAACCTTTATCGACACATTCAAATTTTTTCCCTGCGAACTCAACTTCAAAATCTTTAAGCATTACGCCATTAATAATATTACTCTCACCAATAAAATCAGCGACAAAAGAATTTTTAGGTTCATTATAAATATCTTGAGGCGAACCAATTTGTTGAATAACACCATTGTGCATAACAGCAATTGTATCTGACATCGATAAAGCTTCTTCTTGGTCATGAGTTACGTAAACAAAAGTTATGCCAAGTTTTTGCTGCATATTTTTCAATTCAATCTGCATTTCTTTTCGTAATTTTAAATCTAACGCACCAAGTGGTTCATCCAATAATAAAACTTCGGGCTCATTAACTAAAGCCCGTGCGATAGCAATTCGTTGTTGCTGACCGCCACTTAAAAAATTTACGTTACGGTTTTCAAATCCGGAGAGATTTACGAGTTTTAGCATGGCTTTAACTTTTTGAGAGATTACAGCCTTGCTGACTTTTTTTATTTTCAAACCGAAAGCAACATTGTCAAATACATTCATATTTGGGAAAAGCGCATACTTTTGAAAAACGGTATTAACTTGCCGTTTATATGGCGGCAAATTCAAAATACTTTTACCGCAAAATAATAAATCACCACTCGTAGGATTTTCGAATCCACCGATAATTCTTAGCGTTGTAGTTTTACCACAGCCACTCGGTCCGAGTAAAGTTAGGAATTCATTTTTTTCTATATATAAATTTATATTGCGTAAAATGAAATCGCCATCAAATTTTTTATATATGTCAACTAATTCAATCAAATGATTTTTCATTTCTCACCCACCAATTTGAAAAAAAATTACAGTGAATAATTATAATAAAATTACAGGTGAAAAACAATTTTTAATACAATTTTATTTTGTAAAGAAAAAAATGTAACACAAAAATAATTTTGTATTGCATTTTTGTAACAAAAATTTTATAATGTAAATTAAACTTATATAAGGATGGTGTTAGATATGAATGAAAATATACCTGAATTAAAAAATTTTTTTGATGAAACCTCAAGATTTAAAGATGCAATTAATGGTGCAAAAAGTAATGCCGAACTAACTGCACTTTCTTCACAAATAGAACCTTATATTGTTAATTGGGATGATTTAGAACAAGGATTAAAAGATATTGATAACAATGCTAAGTATTCTGATGAACAAAAAATTAATGCTAAAAGACAATTGCTTACTTACAGTATTAATTCCAATAATACTTTACTGACAAATTATTTTGAAAATCCTGATTTTAAATATATAGTAAAAAACGATTCTATTTTAAAAAAACTTATAATAACTAGCAGATATGAAAATATGGATCCACTAGAATTTATACAAAAGAAAAAAGAATCTGGATTATCTAATGATGCAATTTTTGGAGTTTTAAGCTTTGATTTTAGAGAATATTTATCGAAAGAACCACAAAAAAGTGCTTTGAATTTCAATCCTGATAATTTGTCACTTTCTTTTGAAGCAAAATCAACTTCAAAAGTTTTTAACGTATTAGTAAATAATCTTGACAAAATCCCAGCAGAAACTATCACAGCTCATAATCTTTTATCACAAATATATATATCAGCATATTCAAATAATTTTTTTACAGATTGGAAATTATCTCCACAAGAAATTGCTACATCTTTACAAACTCAAAAATTTATACTTAAAAATTTCTCTAAAATAATACAAGACCCTAATGCTCCAAAATCAAATGAAATGGGTGAATTTGATAAAGTTGCTGAATACATTTGCAACACTTTTGGAATTTTACAAAATACTGAAACTGGACAAAATTACTATGATTCAAATGAAGCAAAAATTAAATTACCTAATAATCTCAAAAACGCTGATCTAGATTTTATATCTTATAGATTGATAAAAGATTATATAACTATAACGCAGTTCAATAATTCAATCACAAATGAAATATCACAAGAAAAATTAAAAATATTAAATTCCGTTATTCATTCAAATGAAAATGAATCAAAAATTTTCTCTCTAATTCCAAAAGATAAAAATGCACAAACAACACAAATTGATAAAGCAGAAACAAAATAATAACAAAAAAAGCATTTTGTTGCACCAAAAGACGAAATGCTTTTTTAATTTTATTTTATTCTTCAGCAAAAAAAATAATTTTACGTTGAATTTTTGTTATATAAATTTTATAATATAAGTAGAAAATTTGTATAAAAAAGAAGGTGTCAGGTATGAACGAAATTATTATTCCTACTTTTAAAGATAAAACAGAATTACAAGATTTTCTCAATGAAAATTTATCATTTTTATACATACCTGATAAAATCTTAGAATTTAATAATGAAATATCAAAATTAGAAAATGCTCAAGAATTACGTGATGAATATTTTTCTCAACTAACATCTTTTTCTTTTGATGTTTATAATTTGGAAAAAACATTTGAAAATAATGAATACAATTTTGAACAAAAACTTAAAATTCTTTTCCGCAGTATTGAATCTAATTACGAATTAATATCAAGTTGGTATGAAGATCCTGATTTTAGCGAAATAGTACAAAATGATTTGATCTTAAAAAATCTTATATTAATTTATAAACACACAGGAAAAGATCCAAGAGAGTTTATAAAAGAACAAAAGCAAGCTGGATTAAAAAACAATATGATTTCCGGAATTTTAAATTTTGATCCCTTAGACTTTTTATTAAGATTGCTGCAAAAAAGTATTATTAATTTTGACCCTAATGACTTAGCATCTGATTTGTTCAAAGAAATATTAGTAACAGTTTTCATTCAACGTGCATTTAATGTATGTATAGAATCTATAAAAACATGTAAAATTCCAACAGAAGCTTTCGAAGAACAAAAATTTATTGAATTAATATACTTATTTCGCCAGCAAATTTTGGTTGATAAAACTGAAGTAACTATGGAAGATGTTCAACTTATAATTGAACTTCCAGAAATATTATTGAATAATTATCACAAAATACGAGAAAATTATAACTTTAAAGAAGGCGGAGCTGATGAATATTTCGAGGCTGTTCGAATTTATTTTGGATTTGAAAAAATAGATAATAAATTTAATATAAATCCTGACAATGCCAAAATAAATCTCTTAGAAATTTTCCCTTATAAAAATTTTACACCTATTGAGCTTCAATTTATTTTTTCTCAATTAATAGCTTTATTTACAAATATATCTCATTTTTATAATGAAAAAAGCATTTTGTTTTTTTCGCATAGTCCCCAGTTATTAGCAATATTTGCAATCAGCAATTTTGAAAAATATCATGTAAATTTTGAATTATTCACTAAATTAAGTCATGTACAAGATTTTGCAAATGAATTAATAAATATTTTAAAAAATCAACCTAAATATCTTGAACAAGTTGTTAAAATATTTTCCGGTTATTCAATTGATAATGTCCTTTTGGAAACAATATCAAAAAATGATTACATACAAAATAATCATCCAAATTTTTTAGAACTCGTTATAGCGTGCAAAATAAAATACATAAGAGAAAAAACACAAATAGATCCACAAAATATAAATTTTAAAGCTGCTGCTGCTACAGAAGAAGATGATCCACCTGAAGTAATTAATGCTATTATTTCATTAGGAGATTCAATTGATTTAATTGATTCTCAGGTAATTAATTTTATAAGACAAGATGTATCTAAATATGCTCCAGTAATAACAAATATTGTGAAAGCAGAATCAGTAAACGATATAACTCCTGAAACAATAAATTTTTTCGCAAGTTTAGAAGATACTAATGAAACAAAAATTCTTTTATCGCGATTTGATTTATTTGAACCAATAGTTGAAAAAATGTTTGAAAAAAATATTAAAATTGAAAAAACCAATAAATTAATTCATTTGATTCAAGAAAAATTTAGATTCTCGATTCCTCAAAAGTTTTCAGATGAAATAATATATTCTAATCCTGAATTTGAAAATTCTTTTAATTGCCTTTTGCAAACATTAAGTAATAATAATAATGATTTAAATTATTTTTATGATCATTTTCCAAAAATACCTGAAGCAGAAAAAATGCGAAAAGAAATAAGACGTAAATTACACATGCGTAATTATCCAAATGATTCCCCTGAAATAATTAATGCTATCCTTTCATTAGGAGATTCAATTGATTTAATTGATTCTCGGGTAATTAATTTTATAAGACAAAATGTACCTAAATATACTCCAGTAATAACAAATATTTTGAAAGCAGAATCAATAAACGATATAACTTCTGAAACAATAAATTTTTTCGCAAATTTAAAAGATACTAATGAAACAAAAATTCTTTTATCCCGATTTGATTTATTTGAACCAATAGTAAAAAAAATGTATGAAAAAAATATTGACACAGAAAAAATCAATAACGTAATTAATTGGACATGCAATAATTTTAAAGATGAAGTCTTTAAAAAATTTTCAGATAAAATTATATATTTTAGTGCTACATTAAAAAATTCTTTTTTATATCTTTTATATAAATCAAGCGATTCTCACCTTAAATACTTAAACGATTTTTTCCCAGAATCTTCTAAAGCAGAAAAAATGCGAAAAGAAATAGAACATGAATTACACATTCGTAATTATACAAAAGAAGCGCCAAAAATTTTAAAGCAAAAAATTAAAAATATGCTTTCATTTGGAATACCTGATATTATTTCTTTAGTGGCAATAGCAATTGTAATTGGATTAACTTTTGGCGCAGGTATAATTTCCTCACCTTTGTTTATTACATTAATAGCTATATTTGGAGTTGCAAGTTTATTTTTGAGCTTTAAATTTTTCAAAAATCTTGCTTCATGGTTTAAAAATAGAACAGAATTAACAATATGTAATAAAATATTGTTAGAAAGAAAAAATTATAATATCATAAAAGAACCAACTCAACCAGTTTCAATAGAGACTCAAAGCGAAGTTGAACAACAAAATGGCGCCAAACCAAAAGTTTATGACCCACTCCTGCAAACTCCAGAGGTGAACTCAAAATGACAACATCAATTTACATTCACATTCCATTTTGTAAATCAAAATGTTCATATTGCGATTTCATTTCCTTTACAAAAAATAATTATGATGAGTATGAAGAAAAATTGATTTATGAAGTAAAAAATTGTGAACAACTAAAAAATGTAACTGTGAAAACAATATATATTGGAGGCGGAACACCGTCTCTTTTTTCGTGTAACTTAATAGAAAAAATACTGTCGCAAATAAATTTTTCACCTGAAATTGAAATTACAATTGAAGCAAATCCAGAAAGTATAACTCATGAAAAAATTAATTTTTACAAATCTATTGGTATAAACAGAATTAGTATTGGCCTGCAAGCGATACAAGATAATTTATTAGAAATTCTCGGACGCGCTCATAACTTTCAAATGTTTGAAAAAGCATATGAAATTGCAGCAAAAACATTTGACAATATAAATATAGATTTAATGTTTGGATTGCCGAAACAAAATTTAGAAGATTGGTCAAAAACATTGGAATATGTAAAAAAAATTAAGCCTCAACATATTTCAGCTTATAGCTTAATTATTGAACCTAAAACAAAATTTTACACTGAAAGAGAAAATTTACAATTGCCCGACGAAAATACAGAGCGCGAAATGTATGAGATGACGAAAGAAATTCTTGCGCCTGATTATTATCAATATGAGATATCAAATTTTGCACAGCAAAAAAAATTTGAATGCCAGCATAATAAAACTTATTGGACATTGGAAAATTATTTAGGATTTGGCGTTGCCGCGCATTCATTTTTTAATGGCGTACGTTGGAATAATACAAATGATATGCAGAAATATTTGACACAAAATAATTTTCGTGAAAATATTATCCACTCGACACCAAAATCTCTTATGGAAGAATTTATGTTTTTAGGACTACGAATGAATTGTGGAGTAAATAAAAATATTTTTCAACAAAAATTTGGCTACAATATAAAAGATATTTACGGCCGACAAATTAATTTGCTCAAACAGAAAAATCTTTTGACAGAAGATGAAAATTCATTATACTTAACTGATTTTGGGATGAATTTTGCAAATTATGCGATGTCGGAATTTATTCTGGATTAGATTTTTTATAGCGAATAAAATGATAAAATGAAGGTGTTGAATCAAAGCTATCCAAGTCAAAATTATTTAACAGAAGGCTCAAAATTTCATTTTGGTGCTGATTCATATAGTATAATGATTCCGACATCACATTAAATTCTTCGTACAAATTACTGAGTAAAATTTTAAACGTATTAGATTCCTTAATAAACATTTTGCAGAGCACAAATAGGTAATCATAATTTTTATTATTCATCAAAACAACTCCCTTTAAAAATTATTATGTCCGGAAATCTGGAATTTATTTTCATGGGAGGATAAATATGAAAATATTAGGGATAGTTGCGGAGTACAACCCATTTCATAACGGCCACTTATATCACATAAAGCAAGCAAAAAAAATTTCCGATTTTATAATTGTCATAATGAGCGGCAACTATGTACAGCGTGGCGAACCCGCTATCATAAATAAATATTTGCGTACGCGAGCAGCTTTACAAAATGGAATTGATTTAGTTTTAGAATTGCCAATATATTTTGCTACGTCAAGCGCGGAAATTTTTGCTTACGGCGCAATAAAATCTTTACACGCAACAGGAATTATTGACACAATAAGTTTTGGTTGCGAATGCAATGATATAACAATCCTGACAAAAATCAGTGATATGAAAAATAAATTTGATATAAAAAAAGAAATGTCTAACGGAAAATCATATCCATTAGCATTTCAAAATTTTATAGCAAAAAATTTACCCGGCTATGAAAAATTTATTTTACCGAATAATATTTTGGCGCTGGAATATTTGACAGCATTAAAAAAAATTAACTGGCATCCACAAATTTATCCTGTAAAACGTAAAATTGCAATGCATAATGAAAATGAATTGAATGTAAATTTTTCTTCGGCCTACGCAATTCGAAATGCTATAAAAAATGGAAAAAATGTCGCAAAGTTTTTGCCATATCAATTCGATTTTCAAAACTATACCGATATAAATAACGCCAGCAATATTTTACATTATCTAATCGCCACGAAAAAATTAACAAATAATATTTTGGGAATAAATGAGGGTATCGAAAATCGAATAAAAAAAGCCGCACAAAATAATTTTTTGATAAGCGATATCATTCAAAATACAAATTCTAAACGCTACACAAATTCAAAAATTAGCCGCATTATTTTACACGCAATTTTAGATATGCAAAAAAATGATTTTGCCACCGAACCAAAATATTTACGTGTACTTGGATTTCGAAAGCAAAGTCAAATACTTTTGACAATGATAAGCAAAAAATCTTTACTACCATTGATAACTAATCTCAAAAATTCAAATTTAATTCCCCAAAAAGAAATTGCTAGTAGCGATTTATATTTTAATTTCATGCAAGCACAAAAATTTTTCCCGCAAAATTTTGAATACACTCAACCTCTTGTCATAGAATAAAATAATTCTTACAAAAAAAACATCCGATATTTTTTAGGATGTTTTTAAGTTTTATCTACTTCTGTACTTTTAAAATTTTCACTTACAGTTTGTGGCTTTTCTCTATCTATTTGCTTTGATATATCTGAAAAATCACCTACAGATTTACTTAAATTCATTTCCTTTTTAGGAACATCTTCATTTGATTTACTCTCACTTTTATCTGGCAAGCTATTTTCAGATTCATTTAACACTTCCAAACTTTTTCCGCTTTTACTTCTAAAATATGAAACAAAATTTTTTAAAAATAAAGCTGTAAATGTAAAAAATCCAACTCCAAGTCCAGCAGTTAATGCACCAAAAATGGAATTATAAATTATGGAATTATAAATTAATGTACTTAAAAGCATTGGAATTGTTCCTGTTCCAAAAGTTAATATACTTATAGTTAACGTTAACACTAAAAAGAATAGTGCAAGCCCACCAAATAAAATCATCATTTTTTTATAATCTATTTCTTCTTCTTCTTTTGTTTCTTCTTTATTCTCTGATTTTTCTTCAATTAACCCTTTTTTTATAAATAATTCTACTGAACTCGAACGTGAAAGTTTTTTCCCCTTATTTTTTTCAAAAAGCAGTTTATCTTTTTCCTTTTGTATTTGTTTTTGTCTTTTTCTTTCTTCTTGCTCGTGTCTTTCGTGTTCTTCTTCCTCTTTTTCTAAAGTTGTAATCTTCTCTAATTCCCCTGAGTTATTTAAAATTAATATAACATCATCATTTGAACCATAATCATTAAGAGGAACTGAAATTTCTTCTGTCCTATTACGCCCATTTCCATAAGTGCTATCTCCGAATAATTGATATTTAATTTTTTCATTTTTTAAATTAACATTTGGAATTGTTACTTCAAGCATTTCCCCTTTTTTTATCAAATTAAAACTAAGATGGTTAAATGAAGTTTTTTCACTTTCTTCATCCCAAAAGTAAATAGTATCAAATTTACTATCTTTCGGTATTCGTAAAGTTACACTCTGAATAGCATCAGACTTACCATAAGTTTTCTTTTTATCTATTCTACCTATTGAATCCAAATACAAATTTGCTTCATCGCTATTATTATTTTCAGCAAATAAAGAATCAATTTCAACAACGCAATTACCAATATTATTTCTATCATTTCTATTATAAATAATATTAAACGTTCCATCTTGGGTTTTAAAATTTTCGATAGTTACAACTTCATTTTCAACAAATGGAAAATTTTTTCTTTCGTCATCCCTATTTATATAACTAATAGATGAAATTTTATCTTTATTAAATTGCATTACTGCCGGCATATGAATTAATATTTTTCTTTTTGCTTCTACTTCCTCTCTTCTTTTCCTTTTTATCTCCATAATTTCTTCGTCAAAACTCTTTATATCACTTTTATCTTTAAAAACACTTTCGACAACTTTAGGTAAACCATTTTCACTATCTACAATAATTTCATACGCTTTATCCGAATTAGGAACAAAATCTTTAATTTCTATTGGGAGAATATTTTCAGGTTTACCAATATAGAGAAGTTGTTTCTTTCCATCACGATAAAGGAATCTGATTCCAATATTATTTTCTTTATTTAAACTTATTTTCCCTTCGCCATTTGAAAATTCAGCAAAATTTTTACCATTATTATTTTTTAAATTAACCCATAAAGAATTTTCCTTAATAAGTTTATTTCCATCATCGAGATTAAAAATTGCACAACCAGTAATTACTTGTTCTCTCCCATTTATATCATTAAGTTTAAAATCATTTGGTAAAACAACTATTATCTCCGATTCTAATTTTATTCTTTCCTCTATTTCTTGTTTCTGTTCTTTATTTTCTTTCTCTTTTTCTGACTCATGGTTTGCTTCATCAACATTTTTTGCTTCTTCATTATTAATTAATTTTTTTGCATCATCTGCATTATCCATATTTCTTACTTGTTTTTCATCTACTTCTGTTTGCGCTGTAACTTCTGGCTGTAATTGTTCAGCATTTCCTTCATTGCCTTTTTTAATATCAGTTACTTTTTTTCTTTCGTTTTCATCAGCTTCATCAGCTAATATTTCTTCAAAATTTTCCGTTTTAATTCCAAATTTTTGTGATTCTGCGCTTCCAATATTTTCTTCTTCCCTTTGCTCTACAACTTCCATTTCTTGTCTCTCCAGACTTTTTTGATTAGTATCTAAAAAATTTTTCAATTCATCTGAGTCTGAAATAACAATATCGAAGAAATGTTGCCATAAACTTAATTTTTCCTTATCAATAATTTTTTTTAACAAAGGTTTAACTTCAGAAAATCTTAAAAAATTTTTTGTAATCCGAACATATATCTCATTATTAAAAGCAACAAAATAATGGCATACAGTACCTTTTCCTGAAATTCCTGTAATAAAACTTGTACTCAAATTTACGAAACCATCTAATATTTCCTCACTAAATAATTGTGGATATTTAATTAAAAACAAAAATTGATATGGTTCAATTACACTTATATCTTTAAAATTAAATTCCGCATAATAATTTTTTTTAAAATAATTTACAAACTTTTCTTCAAAACGCTCCTTAAGTATAAAAGTAAAAATAAACATTAATGCCGGAGGCAATTTAACATTTCTAACTTCCATTTTTTCAAATAAAGATCCAACAGCTTTAGCTGATAAACCATTTTCCTCAAAATTAATCCCATTCCAAAAACTAATTTCAGATGGTAAATAAATAAAATTCTTATCTTCATATTTATATAATTTAATTTCTTTAATTAAGTAAGCAAAACCATTTGCTATACCTTCAAACATTTTGCTGTCAAATGCATCCCAATTTTTTTTTTCATGTTGATCAAAAAAATTATTCAAAATCGTCAAAATAATTCCGCTATTGCCCCTTGAAAAAATCATTTTAATTATATCTAAAACTCCAATAATATTTTTCGTATCAAATTTTTCAATAAAAGCTTTTGGATCTTCTGACTTGCCAAAAAGTTCAACATAAAATTTCACTAAAAGTGTAAAATTAAAATTTTTGATTCTTTCAACAATACTACGAAACAATTTCCAATCCATTATTATATTATCTTCAATTGCTATTTTAAAAAAGTAAGTAAGATCTTCTTCTTTCGGTTGCATTTTATTTATAAGATTCTCTAAAAGATCATATACAAATTGAAAATCAGGATTTCTTTTACTTAAAGTTTTAATTGGCTGTGAATTCTCAATTAATTGATTTAAATCATTTGTTTTATTAATTAAATCATTAAATTTTTGCTGAGATAAATTTTTTTCATTAATTATTTCATCAATTTCATCAATTTTTGTGAGAAAATTTTCGCAATTCGATTTAACAGATTCATTTACTCTACTTATTCTTTTTAATACAGATTGTATTTCGTTTAAATATATTTTTTCTGCATAAATTAATTGCTTTATTTCTTTTACAAATCTTTGTTTTCCAGATTCATTTTTTTCAGAAAAATAATTTTTCGCTACTTTACCCAAATCACTACTCTTTGCTTTCAAATTTTCAGATATATCAACTAATTCTTTTGCATGTTTTGAACTTTCAATTGTTTCAATTAAATTTTTAACTTCATCAAATGTCAAATCATTTTTTAACTTCGGTAAAACAATCAAAATTACATCATCTATATTTATTCTACTAGTAAAGAAGCTCTTATTTCTCTCCATGATAGCTTGCAAATTTCTATATTTTTCAATCCAATTAATTACTTGTTCTGCTTCTAAATTATTTGATAATTTGTTTGAAATATCTTTGAAATGACTATATTTAATAAAATTACAATCATCAGCTAATAAATTAATAGCATTCTCAAAATCTATCGTTGTATTTTTATCTTTTTTTAATCTATTTAAATAATTATCTAAATCTTTTACTGAAGTTATCCGTTGCATTTAAAATCACATCCTCTAACTTTTTTGAATTACTCATATTTTTATTATAACATAATATTTTTTCGTGTTACAAAATAAAAACTAAAATCATTACAAAAATCGCGCTTTGATTTATCATTTTTACAATAAATCAAAACGCGCAAAATTATTTTAAATTAGCAATCGTAACACCAAGATCACCTTCGGTAAAATTTCCAGCGCGAAAATTTTTAACCGAAGAATTTTTTTTGAGATAATCCGAAATTGTTTTTCGAAGCGTGCCCGTACCTTTCCCATGTATAATCATAATTTCATCAAGCTTTGCGATAACAGCATCGTCAATATATTTATCAATCAATGCCAATGCCTCATCGCAATTACAACCTCTTACATCAATTTTTGATGAGATATCAAAACTTTTTTTTACCACAAAATTTTTTTCAGGCTTAACATCTTTTTCTGCGTTATAAATTTTTAAATCGCTTACCGGAATTTTTGCAGTAAAAACTCCTGTACTAACGGTAACAATTTTCTCGGCATTTGGCAAAGTTTTTACAACGCAAATTTGATTTAAAGTTTGTGAAAAAAATTTATCGCCGACATTTACATTTACCAAAACTTTATCATTATTTTTTCGTGGAACATTAACCAAATTTTCGGTTTCATTTTTTAATTGTGATTTAATTTTTTCGGCAGCTTTAAAATTATTTTGGCGATAATTTTTTAACATTAAATCTGATTTTTCACGCGCTGAATTAATAATATTTAAAGCTTGCTGTTTAGCATTTTGCAATTCTTTTCCTTTTTGCAATCGAAATTTTTCTAGCTCTGAATCAAATTTTTTCTTTAAAGTTTCAGCTTCTGAAAATAATTTTTCAGCTTGCTCATTTTTAATTTTTATCTCTAACTGTTTCTCATTTAAATTTTTCATTACATCTTCGAATTGGATATCACGCCGTCGAAGATTTTTTTTTGCCGCATCAATTATTTTCGGATTCAATCCAATTTTTTTCGATATCGCAAAAGCATTGCTTTTACCCGGCATACCTATCAATAATCTATAAGTCGGCGACAATGTTTCTACATCAAATTCACATGCTGCATTTTCTACGCCATCCGTTGTCATTGCGTACAATTTCAATTCACTGTAATGACTCGTGACAATAATTTTTGCCTTCAGTGAAAAAAGATGTTCAAGTATTGCGATAGCTAAAGCTGCGCCTTCAACCGGGTCGGTTCCCGCACCTAATTCATCTAACAAAATCAAAGAATTTTCATTCGCTGAATTTATAATTTGACTGATATTTTTCATGTGAGCCGAAAACGTACTGAGATTTTGCTGAATACTTTGCTCATCACCAATATCCACAAAAATATTTTCGAACACTGAAATTTGTGAATTTTCATCAGCCGGAATATGCAAACCAGATTGTGCCATTAATGCAAATAGCCCAACGGTTTTCAATGAAACAGTTTTCCCACCAGTATTTGGCCCGGTAATTAAAAGCGTAGAAAATTTTTCACCCAAATAAATATCGAGCGGCACAGGAGAATTAATCAACGGATGGCGAGCACGCTTCAAATTTATATAACCGTTTTCATTCAAAATTGGTTCTGTCGCATTCATTAAAATAGAAAGTTTCGCACGCGCAAAAATAAAATCCAAAGAACCTAGTGCCCAAACATTTTGTGAAAGCGAATCAAAATTATTTGCTACAGACGTTGAAAGTTGCTTAAGGATTTTTTGAATTTCCTTATACTCGAGCAACGACAAATTTTTTATTTCATTATTTAAATTCACAACCGAATACGGTTCGATAAAAAAAGTTAAACCCGACGCAGATTGTTCATGCACAACGCCATGAAAACTATTTTTAAATTCATAGCGTACTGACAAACAATAGCGATTATTTTTCACGTAAATGATATTATTTTGCAACATATTTTTATTTTTATTAATCATTTCGTTCAAAATTTCTTTTATTTTTGCATTAGCGAATTTAATTTTTCTACGCAATTCAAATAAATCTGCAGACGCATCATCGGCGATTTCATTGCCATTTATTTTGCTATCGATTTCAGATTTAAGTTCATTTAGCAATTTTATTTTCGAAAAAAAATTATTTAGCACACCATCATAATCTTTGCAATACAATTTAATTTTTTGCATAACGTTTAAAAAATCTGAGACTGCCAATAATTCTTCACATAACAAAATACCGTTGAGTTCAACACGTTTTAAAATATTCCTGATATCTTTTATGTCTGTTATCGGCAAAGAATTTTTTTTTAATATTAATGAAAGAGCTTGTGAGGTTTCAGTCTGTAACTTTTTTACCACTACAAATTTATTTGATGGCATTATTTTGCTACAAAATTCTTTACCCATAACAGTAATAGCATTATCTTTTAAAAGTTCAATTATCTTATCAAATTCTAAATCCCTTATTGCTTTTTCCATTTCCTACATTCACTCCGCATAAAAAAACCTATATTATTGCTAGCAAATAATATAGGTAAAAATTATTCTGTTAAGCCAATTAATTTTGCCATTTCAATAATAGATTGCCGCGATACTTTTTTCCCACAGTAATCAATTAAATTTTCCCGCTCACCTGTAAAAATATCTCTGTCACTATATTTTTGCAGAATAATTCTATCTTCCTCTGCAATAATTTCTATGAGATCATGTTCAGAAATATCCAATACTCTCCGTAACTCAGCAGGTATAACAACACGTCCCAACTCATCTATTCGTCTTGGGATACCAACGCGTTTCATAATAAAAAACCTCCATCTAGCACCAAATTTTTTTTTAATATATCATACCCAAAAAAATTAATCAATATTTTTTCCGTGTGATATTTCTTATTGTTCGCTCGCAAAGATTATATTTTACTGCTAAATCTCTATAATTCCCACCATCAAATTCAGCTTGAATCTGCCTAGCAAAACAATTACCGAATAATCTTTTTTTAGTTGGGATATAAATTGAACTACCACCATACTTCTCAACAAGAATACATAACGAATTATAGCCAATAATATTAAAAATCATATTAAATGGCGGCAAAATTTCTTCCGAATAATTTATTACTACATCTTTCAAAAATAAATCATTCATAAGTATATGAATCCCCCTTTAAATACAATATCAAAAGATATTTGTGTAAACTATAATATAAAATTTATCCTTATATTTCGCATTTAAAGATTTTTACATGTAAAAATTAAATGAATTAGTAAACTATAGTTTACAAGAAATTATATATGACACAAAATGTAAATGTCAACTTTCTTGACAAAATTTTGCAAAATACACTGAATTTTTCAATGATAATATGATAATTTTCATACAAAATGCTATTATATTAGGAATCATATGGAAAAAATATTTGACATTTTTTCCCAATACTAATCGTTTCTATTAACTATAAAGTGAGGAAATAAAAGATGAGAAAAAAGAGTTTAGGTAAAGCATTGAGGAAAATTCGTTTAAAACGAAATATGAATCTTCGTGAATTTAGTAAATTTATTGGAGTAAGTCATGCATATATTTATAAGATAGAGAACGTAAATAATTTTCATGCGCCAATTCCTACTATTGATACGTTAAAAAAAATTTCTAAGGCGTTAGAAATTCCATTTCATAAATTTTTATATATGTGCGGATATTTTGATGAAGATTATGAAAGTGATACAAAAATTGATGACTCAATTGAAAATGAAGTAATCGATATCAAAATTTACGTTAAAGAATTTATCTTCGATTTAAAAAATGCAAAAGCTATTGTCTGTAACAATAAAATTGTAAGTAAAAATGATATTAATATGTTCATACAAACTTTAAAAGTTGCTCTCGAATTAATTAAAAAAAATTCTGCTAAATAATTTCTACACTAAAAAAAATCCGTTTCATAATAAAAACGGATTTTTTTGTTTTTATTTTCTTATTTCATTATAATTTGACATTATAGATCTAAAGGAGGAAATTTTTTTTATGAATGCTGTTATTTTTGATATGGATGGTTTAATGTTCGATACCGAAAAAATTTTTATCCAAGCTTGGGATTTTGTCGGTGAAAAACTTGGTGTCGGTAAGGCCGGCTTTATGGCTCTAAAAACTTTAGGCGTAAATCTAAAAACTGCAGAAAAAATGTGGCTCGATGAATTCGACAATAAAATTGATATCAATAAACTTCGTGACTATACTATCGAATTCTTTGAAGCTTATTCCCTTAACAATAAATTGCCCGTAAAAAAAGGATTGTATAATTTACTTAACTATCTCCAAAAAATGAATTATAAATTAGCCGTTGCATCTTCATCCCCTCAAAAACTTGTCCTCGATAATTTAAATTCTACTGATACTAAAAAATATTTTTCTGCAATAATTTGTGGCGATATGGTTGAAAAATCTAAGCCCGAACCTGATATCTATTTAGAAGCTTGCAATGCTTTAGGTGAAAATCCTTCAAATTGCTACGCTCTTGAAGATTCTAAAAATGGTTTATTTTCTGCATATAATGCCGGATGTAAAGCAATTATGATTCCTGACTTATGGCAGCCTGATAATGAAACTTTACAAATAATTACTGCTAAATTAAATGATTTAGATGAAGTTATTAATTTTTTGAAAGTCGGTGAAAATCTTGAATGATGTAAAATTATACCGACGTCGCTTTATCCCTAATGAAAAAATCCTCCTCCACGATAAAATTATTCGTATCGATAATGAAGTTATTATTACTAAATGGAAAACTTTTCGCCCTAAAACTAATTTCTCATCCGGCCACTCTTGTGTCTATATCGATGAAGGTTTTAAAGTTAGTAAACTTTTTGACGATAATAATAATTTTGTGTCGTTTTATTGTGATATAATTAATGTTAAAATTAACCACAATGAATATATTGTTGAGGATTTATTAATCGATGTTACTATCAATAAAAATAATGTACGTGTCCTCGACTTAGATGAACTTGCTGACGCTCTCGATAAAAATTTAATTACTACCAACATGGCGAAAGATGCTCTACGAAAAGCTAATCGCTTACTCTCTATTATTTATAATGGAAACTTTAAGAAATTTATTAACTTCTAGGTGTTACTATGACAAATTTACATAAGGGTCATCGTGAAAGAATTAAAAAACGTTTTATCGATTACGGTTTAGATTCTTTCAGTGACCATCAAGTCCTTGAACTTCTCCTTTTCTATTGCGTTCATATGCGTGATACTAATGAATTGGCACATAAAATGATAAATGAATTTGGCTCACTTACTAATCTTTTTGATGCCGACCCAATAGTTATTATGAATAAATGTTCTGTTAGTATGAATGTTGCTGTCCTAATTTCAATGATACCTGCACTTTCTCGTCGCTATCACACTAATAAATATTTACTCGATAAACCAATATTAAATTCGACTAAAAAGATTGGTAACTATGCAATTGCATTAATGTTAGGTAGGACTGTTGAGCATTTTTTTCTTATTTGCTTAAACAGTCAACGTAAATTAATTGAATCAGTATTAGTTTCAGAAGGTACAGTAGATGAAACACCAATTTACCCACGAAAAATTGTCGAAATTGTTTTGAAATATCACGCAACAAGTATCGTTTTAGTACATAATCATCCAGGCGGTTCATTTATTCCATCGAATTCAGATATTGAGTCGACGCAAAAAATAATTTCGGCATTAGAGCCACTTAATATTGAAGTTTTAGATCATATAATTGTTTCAGGAAATGATTATTATAGTTTTGTCGAGAGGAATACTCTCACCAATTATAAACGAAAGTAGTTGATACTATGTTCTCACCAATGATGCAACAATATATGGATTTAAAAAATGAGTATAAAAATTGTATTCTTTTTTTCAGACTCGGTGATTTCTATGAAATGTTTTTCGATGACGCTATTACCGTGTCAAAAGAATTAGATCTAGTCTTAACTGGAAAAGATTGTGGAATGCAAGAACGTGCACCAATGTGTGGCGTACCGTATGCCGCCGCTGAAAGTTATATCTCAAAATTAGTTGAACGTGGATATAAAATTGCGATTGCCGATCAAGTTGAAGATGCAAAAAAGACTAAAACATTAGTAAAACGTGAAGTTGTTCGCGTCGTTACAAAAGGTAATTTAACTGATTCAAATTTGCAGGAAAATCAAAACAACTATATCGTTTGCGTTTATCATAAAAATGATGAATGTGCAATCGCAGTTGTCGACGTTACGACTGGCGAATTTTTAACTTCAAATTTAGATAATGCAGATGAACGAAAAATTGTTGACGAAATTGCAAAATTTAATCCTGCCGAAATTATCATTAATAGTGAAAGTGGGCTCGAAAAAATTTTGCAAAGTGCTTTTAACATAAAAGCAGAAAAATATTTTGATTGGGCATTTGACTACAAAATTGCTTATAAAAAATTGTGCGAGCATTTTAAAACTTTTAACTTGAATGGATTTGGATTTGGGGATGAAAAATCTGATAAGGTTTGTATAATTGCTTCAGGCGCATTACTGGATTATCTTTATCAGATACAAAAAAGTTTTCAGGCACAAATAACTTCTGTCAAAAAATATTATAATCATGACTTTATGATTATCGATATCGTTTCACGAAAAAATCTTGAGTTGACACAATCCAGTCGTGATAAAAACAAAAAAAATTCTTTGATTTGGGTTTTAGATAAAACAAAAACTTCGATGGGTGCACGCTTATTAAAAAAATGGATTGAGCAGCCACTCATAAATATTGAGCAAATAAATAAAAGATTAAACTTTGTGGACGAATTATTTGCTGACAGTATCGTTCGCGAAGAACTTAAAGAATTTTTGAATACAATTTACGATATTGAAAGATTGCTTAGCAAAGTCGCAATTAATACTGCGAATCCAAAAGATTTAGTATGTCTCGGAAAATCTTTTCGATACCTGAACGATATTAAAAATATTGTTGGGACGTTTAAATCTTCTTACGCGCTTGAACTTTTTAATCAATTTGATACACTTTGTGATTTATTTGAAATAATTGACTCAGCACTCAAAGAAGAAGTTCCATTGAGTGCACACGATGGAAATTTTATTAAAGATGGATTCAGTGACGAACTTGATGCTATTCGCAATATCAAAAATAATAGCGCGCAAATAATTTTGGAGCTTGAAAAAAAAGAACGTGATGAAACTGGCATTAAAAATTTAAAAATCCGTAACAATAAAATTTTTGGCTATTACATTGAAATTACAAATTCAAACAAAAATCTCATTCCTGACCGATATATAAGAAAGCAAACGCTTACAAATTGTGAAAGATTTTTTACGGATGAATTAAAAAAAATTGAAGAAGAAATTGTTGACGCACAGGAAAAAATTAATGAGCTCGAATACGAATTATTTATGGAAATCGTCAAAAAAATTTCACTCAATATCTCCCGCATTCAAAAAACTGCTTACATCGTTTCCGTTATTGACGTTTTAATTTCATTTGCCGATGTCTCCGACAAAAATAATTATGTCAAACCTACTGTAAATACTGACGGAATAATTGACATAAAAGATGGCCGCCATCCTGTTGTCGAAAACTTTTTAGATGCCGGCTTCGTTCCTAATGATACATATTTAAATTTATCCGATGAAATGATTTCCGTCATCACCGGACCAAATATGGCTGGTAAATCAACTTATATGCGTCAAATTGCTTTGATAGTTTTAATGGCGCAAGTTGGTTGTTTTGTTCCTGCTTCAAGTGCTGTCATTGGTGTAGTCGATAAAATTTTTACGCGCGTCGGTGCGTCAGATGATTTAGCTACGGGTCAAAGCACTTTTATGGTTGAAATGAATGAAGTCGCAAACATTTTAAATTGCGCTAAGAAAAATAGTTTAGTTATTATTGATGAGGTTGGGCGAGGAACCGGAACTTACGACGGATTAAGCATCGCGTGGTCCGTTTTGGAATATATTTCACAATATTTACGCTGCAAAACTTTATTCGCTACGCATTATCATGAATTAACTGCGCTCGAAGGAAAAATTCCCGGCGTAAAAAATTATTGCGCGGCCGTTAAAGAAAATGGTGAAAATGTTATTTTCTTACGTAAAATTATTCCCGGAAATGTCGATCACAGTTATGGAATATATGTTGCAAAATTAGCAGGCTTGCCTGAAAAAGTTTTACAGCGTGCTCAGGAAATTTTCGTTATGCTTGATGAAAATGATAAAAATGAATCTGTTGAGGTTAAAGAAATTTTCTATGGTAATAAAAAACCTTTCGATGAAGAGGCTAATCGTATCATTATCAAAGAATTAAAACGTATCGATGTTAAAAAAATGTCTACTCGCGAAATTATTAATGCTATCATCTCCCTCCAAAATAAAGTTTGACTTCCTATTTTTTTTATGCTAAAATTGTTCCGTAAAAAAGTAAAAGTGTTGTCTTTTCACCTTTCATTCTCTATAATGACTGGTTATTTCTGCTGACATTTTTATTTTGTCAGCTCTTTTTTATTTCTGGAGGTGTACGCTATTACTGATTTTATTATTAATGAAAAAATTCGTGATAAACAAGTTCGTTTAATTGATGCTGATGGCTCTCAACGTGGTATCGTTCCTATCGAATTCGCTCGTAAACTTGCCGATGAAAAACAATTGGATTTAGTAAAAATTGCCCCTGATGCTAATCCACCTGTTTGTAAATTAGTTAATTACAGTAAATTTAAATACGAATTAGTAAAAAAAGAAAAGGAAGCTCGTAAAAAACAAAAAATTATTGTCACTAAAGAAATTCGTATCTCTCTCAACATTGATACCCACGATTTAAATGTAAAAATGAAAAAGGCCGCTCAATTTTTAAATGACGGTAATAAAGTTAAATTGTCTATTAGATTTAAAGGTAGAGAGTTAGGCCGTACCGATTTAGCTAATGATTTAATAAATAAATTTAAAGATACATTAAAAGAAATTGGTAATGTTGAGAAGGCAGCGGTTTTTGAAAACCGTAGCGTATTCCTTACTTTCGCACCTATTTTAAAAAATTAATTCGGAGGTTTTTACCCTATGCCTAAATTAAAAACTAAAAAAGCTGTCGTAAAACGTTTTAAACTTACTGGGAATGGAAATTTAAAACGATATAAGGCTAATAAGCAACATCTACTTGCAAATAAAAATTCTAAACGGAAAAGAAATTTACGTAAGTCAACTTTAATTAGTCCTGCTTTTAAAAAACAATATAAAAAAATGATGTAAAGGAGTTTTGTTATTATGGCTAGAATAAAAGGCGCATTAAATGCTAGAAAAAAACATAAGAAAATTTTAAAACTTGCTAAAGGATATGTTGGTGCACGCTCAAAACAATATCGTATTGCAAAACAATCTGTAATGCGAGCAATGGCGCACTCATTTGCCGGACGTAAACAAACTAAAAGAGAATACCGTCAACTTTGGATTACACGAATAAATGCAGCGGCACGTCAAAATGGTATCTCATACAGTCGTTTTATGAATGGCCTAAAAAAAATTAATATAGTAATGAATCGAAAGATGCTAGCAGAATTAGCAGTAAATGATCCATTTGCATTCACTCAACTCGTTCAAAAAGTTAAAAATCAATAGTTGATAAAAATTTTCCTCGCAAAATCATTTTATTTTTACATTTACGTAACAGATTTGACAAAAAAGAAATTTTTATTTTATAATTATTTTATAAGTCAAAGGAGGTGAATTTGATGTCAGAAGCTCAAAATGATAATTTAGATCAATCTTTATCATCTCAAGAAAGTTTTTGGGAAAAAGCAAAAGATTTCTTTGAAGAAATTTGGGGAAATATAGAAGATTTCTTTGAAGAAATTTGGGGAAATATAGAAGATTTCTTTGAAGGAATGGGAAAATTTTTCTCTAGAAATAAATATAAATTTGGTTTAGGTTTTGGAATTTTTGTAATAGCAGGTGCTATAACTGCTTCTGTTTTCTTTGGTCCCGCACTTTACACTGCAATTACTGGATTATTACCAGCCGTAATTCCGGGATTAGCAGCAATAACTACAGGTCTTGCTGCAACTATACCATTTGTAGGCTTTGCAATTATTGCAGCAACAATTTTAGCTGTATTCGCCTTGGGTTTATATTTTACAATAGACAGTGCACGTAGTCTTAAACCACAAATAGAATTATCTGAAAATCAAACTTTATTAAATAATGACCAAAACCAACCAATTGTTGATCCAAACCAACCACCAGTTGCCGCATCACCACCACAACAACAACAACAACAACAACAAAAAGGGACATAATTTAACGAACAAAAAAAGATAATTCATTATAAAAATATAAGTAATTAAAGCTTGCGGAAATCAGCAAGCTTTTTTTGTTTATAAGAAACAAAAGAATCATGATCCAAAGCGTCGCGTATTTCTTCCATCATATTATTAAAAAAATAAAGGTTATGCAAAACACACAGGCGCATTGCCAACATTTCTTTAGCTTTAAACAAATGATGTAAGTAAGCGCGCGAGAAATTTTTGCACGTTTCACACTGACAAAGTGAATCGAGAGGAGCGTCGTCATTTTTATATTTTGCGTTATTGAGATTTAACTTACCGAAATTAGTAAAGATATGAGCATGGCGGCCATTACGAGCCGGTAAAACGCAATCAAAGAAATCGATCCCACGCTCCACACATTCCAAAATATTTTCCGGCGTCCCTACTCCCATCAAATAAGTAGGCTTATTTTTAGGTAAATAATCAATTACATTTTCGATAGTCTGATACATTTGCTGATGTGACTCACCAACTGCCACCCCCCCAATTGCATAGCCATCAAGATTCAAATCCGAAATAATTTTAGCATTTTCCGCACGCATATCACTAAAAATTCCACCTTGATTTATTCCAAAAAGCAATTGATTTTTGCCAGTACGCGCGTTCAATTCTGTAAGCTTATTTTTACTTCGAATAAGCCAACGAACTGTTCGCGCAACAGAATTTTGCATGTAAGATTTTTCGCACGGAAACGGTGGACACTCATCAAACACCATTGCAATCGTCGAACCAAGATTTGATTGAATGTTCATGCTTTCTTCGGGACCCATAAAAATTTTTCGACCGTCCGTATGCGCTGAAAAATAAACGCCCTCTTCCGTTATCTTCCGCATTTTCGCCAACGATAAAACTTGAAAGCCACCTGAATCGGTTAAAATTGGACCAGACCAATTAATAAATTTGTGAAGGCCGCCAAATTTATTTATCAAATTATCGCCCGGCCGTAAATGCAAATGATAGGTGTTAGACAAAACAACCTGACATTTGTTTTTTTTTAAATCAATAGTTGAAAGCGCGCCCTTAATTGCGCCACATGTTGCGACATTCATAAAAACTGGAGTTTGAATAATTCCGTGTGGCGTATGGAATTCGGCGCGTTTTGCATTGCCACAAATTTTTAATATTTTATACATAATGCCTCCGAAGACTATTCAACCGGCGCAAGATTTGTAAACTTGGCCAACAAAATTTTTTTACTGCCGTCAGATAATTTGACAGTTACTTGATAGTCGGCATTTACAGACGCGATATCCTCAACCGTACATATTCCAAATTTAAAATGTTTAACGCGATCACCGACAGCATAATTCAACTGAAAATTTTTTGGTTCAGAAATAATTTTTTCATAAACGCGTGGCCGATAAATTGGTTTGTAAGCTTTAGGCGTACTGATAATTTTTTTGCGCTCCAATAATTTGTTCGGAATTTCGTCAATAAATTGTGATGGCGTTGACCTAAGCATTTCACCATTACGCAATCGATAATTTGATGAAGAAATGAAAAGTTTTTTTTGAGCACGCGTAATCCCAACGTAAAATAAACGCCGCTCTTCCTCCAAATCTAAACCCGATTTCAAATATCCTGGAAAAATTTCATCATCCGCACCAAAAATGAAAACGCACGGAAACTCCAAACCTTTTGCACCGTGCAGCGTCATCAAATTTACGGCATCTTCATTTTCATTATAATTGTCAATTTCTGAGAGTAAAGAAATTTGTTGTAAAAAATCTGAAAGCGAACCGCTATCATCAAATTCAGTTATTTTTGCAAAAAATTCTTCAATATTTTCAATGCGACTAAAATAATTTTCGCACTTTTGTAAATACTGATTATAATTCGTATCCGTCAAAACTTTTTGCAATAAATCATAAATCGAATGCGAAAAACTATAATCAATAAATTCTTTTATCATCCGTACAAATTCTGTTAAGTTATTTGGACAAGATACCGAATTTAAAATTTGCCAACACGAAACTTTTTCCTGCGCCGCCGCCGTAGTAATTTTTTCAATTGTTTTTGCACCAATCCCACGCTTTGGCGTATTCACTATCCGTAAAAAACTTGTATCGTCATCAGGATTATTAATAAATTTCAAATATGCCAGCAAATCTTTTATTTCCATATGGTCATAAAATCTTGTCGCCCCAATCAATTTGTAAGGTATATTTTTTTTTACAAATTCATCTTCAATAACACGCGACAAAAAATTATTTCGATATAAAACAGCACAATCTTTGTAAGAGAATTCATCGAGATTATTTAAAATTGTGGAGGCAAGAAAATTTGCTTCATCAGTATAAGTATCTGCTTGATAAAAAAATATTTTTGAACCGCTTTGTGATTGTGTCCATAAATTTTTACTTTTTCTGCTCAAATTATTTTTGATAACAGAATTTGCTGCGTCCAATATAATTTGCGTTGACCGATAATTTTGTTCGAGCTTAATTATTTTTACATCAGGAAAATCATTTTCAAACGCTAAAATATTTTGAATATCGGCACCACGCCAACTATAAATACTTTGGTCATCATCGCCGACAACACAAATATTTTTTGACGTACCAACCAACAATTTTATCAAAAGATATTGCGCGGCATTCGTATCTTGATACTCATCAACCAATATATATTTAAATTTTTCACGATAATAATCTAATACATCCGGAAAATTTTTCAGAATTTGTGCCGTAAGTGAAATTAAATCGTCAAAGTCTAACAAATTTTCCACTTTCAATTTTGACTGATAAAGTTTATAAACCTGTGCAACTTTGTTTGCTCGAAAATCACTTTCCGTTTCAATCAAAAATTTTTCCGGCGTTATCATTTTATTTTTGTTAAAACTTATTTGCGCCAAAATATTTTTTGGTAAAAAAACTTTTTCATCAAAATTCAATTCTTTTAGACAACTTTTTATTACCGCCATACTATCTTTCGAATCAAGAATTGTAAAATTATTTTTATATCCGAGCCACTCAATTTCCCGGCGTAAAATTCTCACACACAATGAATGAAACGTACTAATCCAAACATTTTCAGCCGCTGGAGATAAATTAATTGCCCTCTCCTTCATCCCATTAGCAGCCTTATTCGTAAAAGTCAGTGCAAGAATATTATACGGCTTAAAACCGTTTTCAAGCAGATAAGAAATTTTGTAAGTTATAACGCGAGTTTTACCCGAACCCGCTCCAGCTAATATCAGCAATGGATTTTGCAAATTAATTACTGCTTCAACTTGCTTCTCATTTAAATTCTTTAGTAACTCCATCTAAAATTCCTCGCCGTTAAAAATTATTGACTTCGCTTGTCAAAATATTTTTTCGTTTCTGTCAAAACAATTGGACTAAGGAAAATGAGTGCAATCAAATTCGGTATTGCCATCAGGCCATCTGAAATATCACTCAATTCCCAAACTAAATTTATATCAATTACCGAACCAATAACTATCGCCGCTAAAAAAATAAATTTGTAAATCACCGCTGATTTTTTAGCAAATAGAAACTCAATTGCCTTCAAACCGTAATAAAAATATCCAATTATAGTCGAGAGCGCAAAAAATATTATACATAACGTAACAAAAAGCCGTGCAATTGGCAAACCCATTGCCGATGCAAATGATTTCGCTGTTAAAACTACACCGTGGTCAAGATTTTTTAACCCATTCAATCCAAAATTTAATATAGCATTCCCATAAACATCTTTGTCATAAATACGACCGGTTAAAATTACAAGCGCAGTTGACGTACAAATTATCATTGATGATACAAAAACTTCTAAAATTCCATACAATGCTTGCTCAACCGGCTCCTTTAAATTTGATGCAGCCTGCGCAATTGGTGCAGTACCTAAACCTGCTTCACTTGAAGCCGTACCGCGTGCAATTCCATAATGCATAGCTGCAAAAATTCCGTAACCCAAAGCTCCACCACCAATACTTTCCCACTTAAATGCTTCCTGAAAAATTGACGCAAAAGCTCCCGGAATATATTTAATATTCACTATAAATACAAATATTGAGCCTGCTATGTACATAATGCTCATAATTGGAACAAGTTTTTCCGTAACTTTTCCGATGCTTTGCATTCCACCGATTACTACCAACGCTATGATAAATGCAACAATCACACCCGTTAACAAACTCGGAACTGAAATATAATCTTCCAAAATAAGTGCAATCGAATTTATTTGCACAATATTTCCGGCAGTTAGCGCTGCAATCACAAGAAGAATTGAAAATAAAGATGCAAGTAGTGGAAACTTTAGCCCATTTTTAATGTAATACATCGGGCCACCACACCACTCGCCATTTTCATTTTTCTCACGAAATTTAAGTGCCAAAACAATTTCTGAATACTTCAACATCATACCGAAAAACGAAACTATCCACATCCAAAATATTGCGCCCGGTCCGCCCACAACAATTGCAGTCGAAACGCCAACAATATTTCCCGTACCAACTGTACTCCCCAAAGAAGTTGCAACAGCTTGCCACGGAGTAAATGCGCCTTTATCTGTCGATTGTTGTTTATCAAAAATCATACCAACTGTTTTTTTGAGCATAAATTTAAACTTACGAACCTGAAAAAAATTTGTCTTTAATGTGAAATAAATTCCAAGTCCAAAAAGTAAAAAATATAGCGGCGTCCAAATCGCATTGCTTATCATTTTCATAATATTACTCATCAAAAATCCCCCAAAATTTTATTTATCAAACCACTTAAAAACATATTTCTTACTTTTCTTTAGAAAAAAAAAAGTAAGCAAAAGAAATCAACAAAAAATATTTTTTTGTTAAAGTTTTTTTGAGTTCTTTTTTTACAAAAAAAGAACGGTTTTAAAATTATTTAACTATATCAAAATATTTTTCCGTTTCAGCCAATACAATTGGCGCAAGGAAAATAAGCGCAATTAAATTTGAAATTGTCATTAACCCGGTTGTGATATCGCACAATTCCCAAACCAAATTTATATCTATTACCGACCCAATTAATATAGAAGCGAGGAAAATAATTTTGTAAATTCCGATTAATTTATTGCCAAAAAGGAACTCAACAGCTTTCAAACCGTAATAAAAACAGCCGATTATAGTTGATATTGCAAAAAATATTATACACAATGTGATAAAAATTTTTGCCATCGGCATTCCCATTGCAAATGCAAAAGATTTTGCAGTTAAAACTCCACCATTATCTAAATTTTTTAATCCATCCAATCCAAATTTTAAAATTGCATTGCCATAAACAACTTTATCATAAACGTGTCCGGTTAAAATTACAATTGCGGTAAACGTGCAAATTAAAAATGATGAAACGAAAACTTCTAAGATTCCGTACAAACCTTGCTCAACTGGTTCATTTAAATTTGATGCCGCATGAGCAATTGGTGCCGTACCAACTCCAGCTTCATTTGAACTTGTACCGCGCGCAATTCCATAATGCATAGCGGCAAAAATTCCGTAGCCCAAAACGCCACCACCAAAACTTTTTAACCTAAATGCTTCTTGAAAAATTGACACAAAAGCACTCGGCACATATCTTATGTTTACTACAATAGCGAAAACGGAACCAACAATATATAAAAGTCCCATAATTGGAACAAGTTTTGCCGTAACTTTTCCGATGCTTTGCATCCCACCGATTACAACCAATGCGATGACAAAAGCAATTGTCACTCCTGTAAACAAATTTGGAACATAATCTTTCAAAATAAGCGCAATAGAATTCACTTGCATAATATTTCCCGTTGTAAAAGCTACCATCGTCAAAAAAATTGCGAACAAATATGCCAATAGCGGAAATTTCAAACCATTTTTTATGTAATACATCGGGCCGCCGCACCACTCACCCTTAGCATTTTTTTCACGAAATTTAAGTGCGAGAACAATCTCGGCATATTTAGTCATCATACCGAAAAATGAAATTACCCACATCCAAAAAACTGAACCGGGCCCACCAGCAACAATTGCTGTCGAAACACCGACAATACTTCCGACACCAATAGTGTTTGCTAAAGAAGTAGTAACAGCTTGCCACGGAGTAAAAGCACCTTTAACATTTGAATGTTTTTTGTCAAAAATTATACCGATTGTTTTTTGAAACATAAATTTAAATTTACGAACCTGAAAAAAATTTGTTTTTACGGTAAAAAAAATCCCAAGTCCAAAAAGTAAAAAATACAATGGCGTCCAAATCATTGTGCTTATAAATTTAGTAAAACTCATAAAAAAAACACCCCAAAAACATTTCTTGAAATTATAGCATAAATATTACAAAATTACAAGTAAAAAACGCTCTAAAAGAATGTTACATTACAAATTTATAATTAAATTATAAAAAATTAAAAACAAATTTTTTTAACAAAAAAAGTCTCCGTAAGTTCGGAAACTTTTTATATGAAAAATTAATTATGTATTACTGATGTTTCTATTGAATTTTGTAAATCTGATTCAACTAAATTCGGTTGAAACTGATTTTCAATTTTTGCAACATTTTTATCTTTACTTTAATATAATTTTGAATAACTTTTTTCAAATATACTTATACTTTCAAATTTAAATCCACTATCTAAAAATCCATATCTGGCATTCCATTAATAAAATTATTTAACCCAGCTTCAAATAATTGCTTACATTTTTATTACTATTTTTTTATTTATCAATATCACAAATATTAATTCCTTCAAGTAATACCGGTATATTTCCATCATTATTCGACCATTTTTCAAATTTTCCCCTATATATTTTTAATAACTCAATTTTACTTTTGCCATATTCAACATTTTTCGAGCATAATGTTATAAAATCTAAAAATTCCTTTGGCTTTAACGACCCACTACTAGAAGTTCCTGTTTTTATATTTTCTCTATTAAAAATAACATAAAGCATTTTTTTAATTTGATCACAACTTATTGATTGTTTTTTTACAAAATAATCAATTAATTCTATAACTTGAGAATTATCTAATTCTAAAAGTGTTTCTTGAGCAATTCGTGGAAAAAAATTAATTAATTCCTCTAATTTGAAAAAATCAATCAACACAGTTTTTACATTTGCTATATCAGGTAATTCATTATAGCGTTCTTTTCTTAAGTAATCAAAAATTTTCTGCTTTGCAGATACATCCGTGTTTTTAAGGAAATTCTCATTCCAATTTTTGTTAAAATTCTTTACCAATTCCCACTGTTCATTTAAAGGTATCTTATTGTAATTATAAATTTTTTCATCAGTATCTTTATAATACCAATAATTACTAGCTACACATTTCCAAGCAATAAATTTTTTTGAAAGTAAACGCTTAGCTTCAGGTTCATTCTTGTGTTGATAAAGATAAGCCAAAAAAATGCAAAAGGTTTATAATTCAAGCAAAATCCAATTTTTTTTGGTACTTCTTTATCAAAATCAATATAATCTTGATACCTCAGGATTTGTTCAGGCGGTATATTAAAAAGAATTTCAATATATTTATAATTATTTTGAGGCTTTCCTAATAATTGCAAAAAAATTTTAAAAGCATCTAAAGGAAATTCATTTCTCTCGAATAAGTTAATTAAATTCTCTACTTCGTTTTCACTTAACTCATAATTTTCACTATTACATTTTTCCTCTAACCAATTTGCTACATTGTTAGCATCAATTGCAATTTCACTCATAAAACTCACCGCTCTTACTTTTATTTTAATAATTTTATTATAACATAAAACTGATAGTTTAATTGAATTTCAAAACGTTAACTAATAAAATAAAATTTTGTGAGAAAAACTCAAGGAGTGAAGAATCTATGCAAAATATTTTACACATGATAATTCCGTGCTATAACGAAGAAGCTGTATTAAATCAAACCGCTCAAATTTTATCGACAAAAATAAAAAAATTAATCGAGCAAAAAAAAATTTCTGCCGAAAGCAAAATAATTTTTGTTGACGATGGTTCAAAAGATAAAACGTGGAACATTATTGAAAATTTAAACGCTAGCGACAAAATTTTTAGCGGCATAAAATTATCGCGTAATCGTGGACATCAAAACGCACTTTTAGCCGGATTAATGACTGCCAAAAATTTTTGCGATTTCACTATCTCAATGGATGCAGATTTGCAAGATGATGTTGACGCAATCGACAAAATGATTGAAAAATACAATGCCGGAAATGAAATTGTTTACGGCGTACGAAACAAGCGTACGTCTGATACTTTCTTTAAACGTTTCACCGCCGAAAGTTTTTACAAATTAATTAAATTTTTGGGCGCCGATATTATTTTTAATCACGCTGATTTTCGTTTAATGAGTAAAAAAGTTTTGGACGAATTTGAAAATTTTCGTGAAGTAAATTTGTTTTTACGTGGCACCGTCCCCATGCTCGGATTTAAATCTGATATCGTAACTTATGAGCGTCACGAACGAACTGCTGGCGAAAGTAAATATCCATTAAAAAAGATGCTTGCATTCGCATGGGAAGGCATAACATCTTTATCAATTAAACCAATTAAATTCATAACGGCTCTCGGATTTTTTATCTTTATCGTGAGTTTAATTCTTTTTACATATTTTCTTTACCGATTTATAAATGGAAATATTATTTTCGGATGGATAAGTCTTTTAATTTCATTGTGGGGACTTGGCGGCTTACAACTTATTGCAATCGGAATAATTGGTGAATATATCGGGAAAATATATTTAGAAACGAAGCAACGTCCTCGATTTATTATCGAAAAATCTTTACTATAAAAACCATTTCTTAATTAATTTGTTAATTATATTTTTAAGTGTAGCCTTATTAATTTTTTCAGCAGTAACTAATTCACTTGACCCAATTCTTTTCCCGTCAATTAAATAAATAATTTCGCCGGCTTTAGTATTTTTTACTACCGGCGCATTTATTGCGTCAATTAATTTTATTTCGCTCTCAATTGAATTTTTACTACCTTTTGGAATTACGGCACTTACTTCATTTTTTATAACGATATCAACTTCATCTTTCTCACCTTTATAAATTTTTACTTTACCTTTTATCGTACCGACAGGTTCACCTTTCATAATTTTATAATTCATAAATCCATAGTCTAATAATTTTGCGGCCTCACCAAATCTTGATGCAGGATTAGGCGCTCCCATTATAACTGCAATTAAATTCATACCATCACGTTGAGCAGTTGCTGAAATACAAAATAAAGCTTTTGAAGTCGAACCAGTTTTTAATCCTGTCGCACCCGGATATGATTTTATAAGTTTATTTGTATTTGAAAGACCAAATTGTTTTTCACCACGTCGAGTTTTATGCGTAATATTATCCATCCAAATTTTTGTCAAATCAAAAACTTGAGGATGTTTATTAATTAATTCACGACTCATTATTGCGATATCATTTGCAGAAGTTTCATGGCCATCCGTATCTAAACCACAGGCATTAAAAAAATTTGTATTACTCATACCTAATTTTTTTGCGCGCTCATTCATAAGTTGTACGAAATTTTCTTCACTTCCACCAATATATTCAGCCATTGCGACTGCGGCATCATTAGCTGAAGCAATTACGATAGCTTTTAGTAAATCATAAACAGTTTGCTGCTCATATGGTTCAAGGAAAATTTGTGAGCCACCCATATTTGCAGCATGCTCACTTACTGTAACCATATCGTCAGGTTTTATTTTCCCGCTATCTATCGCGTCATAGATTAATAAAATTGTCATGACTTTTGTAACGCTTGCAGGTGGAAGTTTTTCATGCGAATTTTTTTCGTACAAAATTTTACCGCTTGATGCCTCCATTAGTAATGCAGATTTTGCATCAATATTAAAATTTGGTTGTGCATCTACAAAATTTATATGTACCGCGAAAAAAATACAAATCAATGGAACTAATATTTTTTTCATAAAATCTCCTCCGTTTTAAATTCTACGGCTATACATAAATTTTTATGCACGTTATAAATTCTTACTAAATAAAAAAAGTCGTCGAGCAAACTTGAAAAAAATTGTTTTTTGTATTCTCTAATGCTATAATTCATTATTAATATGTTTGGAGCGATTATAATGATTTATTCAAACGAGGTGATTGAGCAAGTTCGTATGGCTAATGAAATCGTTGCATTGATTTCTTCATACTTACCTCTGAAACAAAAAGGTAATAATTATTTTGGACTTTGCCCTTTCCATAATGAAAAATCACCTTCGTTTTGCGTAAGTTCCGAACGCCAAATATATCATTGTTTTGGCTGTGGGGCATCTGGTAATGTCTTTACATTTATTATGCAAACTGAAAATTATAATTTTGGTGAGGCAGTTCGATTTTTAGCTGAACGCGCAAATTATACTTTACCGGAATTTAAAAATGATGAAGCCGATAAGAATTTACGCTATAAAAATAAATTGATAGAAATGAATGCGGTAGCGGCACGTCATTTTTATCACAACTTAACGGATTCACAATTTGCTTTACAATATTTATTTGACAGAAATATCAGTAAGACTTCAATCAAAAAATTTGGACTAGGCTATGCAAAATCTGATTTATATAATCATTTGCTAGCAAAAGGTTATGAAAAAAAAGATATTTTAGCAGCAGGCCTCGCCGTTGAAAATAAATCGGGAAAAATTTTAGATCGTTTCTTTAATAGAATTATGTTCCCGATTTTTAATATTTATGGAAAAATAATTGGCTTTGGCGCCCGCACAATAAATGATTCTAAACCAAAATATTTAAATTCGCCCGAAACAATTTTGTTTAACAAAAGCACTAACTTGTATAATATAAATTTGGCGTGCAAATCAAAGTCAAAACAATTAATCTTGACAGAAGGTTATATTGACGTCATTAGCGTTTTTCAAGCTGGTTGCGAAAATGTTTGTGCCGCACTTGGAACCGCTTTCAATATCAAACATGCTCGACTTATAAAAAATCATTTCGATTCTGTAATTTTATTGTTCGATAGCGATGAGGCCGGTATAAAAGCAATTTTACGTGCAATTCCAATTTTAAATTCAGTCGGTATCGAATCAAAAGTTTTACAATTGCCAAATGCAAAAGACCCTGACGAATATATTAAAAAATTTGGCAGTGATTCGTTTAAAAATTTACTCAAAAATTCTGTGAATAGCTTCGACTTCCAAGTTAATAATGTCAAAAAAAAATATGACTTAAATAATCCGGCCGATAAGGTAAAATTTACAAAGGAAACCGCACAAATAATTTCCGGCTTAAATGACACAATAAAAAAGGAAATTTACATAAATGAAATTTCAAAATCAATGCAAATTTCTTCCGACATTTTAAAAAATGAATTGGATAAATTTGAACCATTTGAATTTAAATTTGAAAATAAAAAAACAAACTCACAATTGCCAATTGATAAAGCTAAATCCGATTTTATCAATATCGTTGCAAAAAATCCTGATATCTATCCACAAATTGAAAAATATTTATCAGCAGATGATTTAGGTGGCGGTGTTTATTCTAAACTTTTGCAGCTTATTTATTCTTTTTACGATAGATCTTCCGATTTAAATCCCGCAACTCTTATCAATTATTTTGAATTACCTGTTGAACAATCTTTGGCCGCTGAAATTTTAAACAACGATGTCGCCTACGATGACATTCAAAAAGCTTTGACCGATATTATTAAAATTATTAAGAAATATAATGTGGCACAAAAAATCTCTGCCGTAAGTGATATGGAAGATTTGAAAGCATTGCTTAGCGAGAAAAAAACTATTGAGCATTTTGAATTTCGAAAGGATTGATTGTATTGAGTACGAATGATAAATCTACTGAAAATAAATCTAAAATTACTAAAAGTAAATCTAAAAAAAATAAATCCGCTAAAAAAATTGATGAGAAAACTACAAAAATACCTGAAGATAAAATTACAAAAGTTACGGAAAATAAATCTGCAAAATCAGATGATAAAGAAGATGAAAAATCAGATGAAGCTGTATTAATGAATAAATTAAACGAATTACTCACTATCGCACGTAAAAATAAATTTACTATCGAATACAAACAAATTATCGATTATCTCAATAAATTTGACCTCGATCCTGAATTCATTGAAAAAATTTATGAGTACTTTGACATAAATGGCATTACAATTATTGATAATGTCGATTTAATTGAAGCTGGCTCACAAAAAATTAATGAAAATCTTGAAGACGATAATATAAGTGTCGATGACCATATTCGTATGTATTTGAAAGAGATTGGTAAAATTCATTTGATTAGCGCCGATGAAGAAATACGTCTCGCAAAACTTATTGAAAATGGCGATGAAGAAGCTAAGAAAAAATTAACTGAATCAAATTTACGTCTCGTTGTTAGCATCGCTAAAAGATACCTCGGCCGCGGTATGAATCTTTTAGATTTAATTCAAGAAGGAAATCTGGGACTTATCAAAGCGGTAGAAAAATTTGATTACCGAAAAGGATTTAAATTTAGTACTTATGCAACATGGTGGATTCGCCAATCAATCACACGTTCTATTGCCGACCAAGCTCGTACTATAAGAATTCCTGTACACATGATTGAAACTATAAATAAATTAATCAGAACGTCGCGACAACTTTTACAAGATACGGGCCACGAACCAACGTCGGAAGAAATTGCACAAGAAATGCAAATTTCAGTTGAGAGAGTAAATGAAATATTAAAGATTGCACAAGACCCAGTGTCTTTGGAGACACCACTTGGCGATGAAGAAGATACACGTTTAGCAGATTTTTTACCGGATGATGAAGCAGCATCACCAGCTGCTCAAGCAGATGTAGAACTTTTGAAGCGTGCGATTTCAGCGGCACTTGATTCATTAGATCAACGTGAAGCGAATGTTTTACGTATGCGCTATGGTTTAGACGGTTATAGAGCGCATACATTAGAAGAAGTTGGATTAGCGTTTAATGTAACACGTGAGCGAATACGACAGATTGAAGCGAAAGCATTACGGAAATTAAAACATCCGAGCCGTCGAAAAAAATTGGAAGGATTTTTCACATAAAAATAATCCGCAAATGCGGATTTTTTTTTACATTCTGCTATAATCAAATTTAAGTGAGGGGATAAGATGTTTTCATTTGACAATGTTATTGGGAATCGCGAAAATATTTTAAATATGGAGATGTCGCTCAAAAACAAAAAAGTTTTCCACAGCTATATTGTTACTGGTGAAGAAGGCATTGGCAAATTATTTATAACAAATTGTTTTATCAAAAAGCTTCAATGTGAAACAAACGATGCGTGCGGCAATTGTTATTCATGCCGCTCATTTGAGCTTGGAAATAATCCTGACGTAATTTATGTAAAGCCAACCAAGGCAAATAATTTAAGCGTTGACGATATTCGCGAGCAAGTAAAATTAAATTCGTCAATAAAACCTTATACATGTCGATATAAAATTTTTGTGTTAGAAAACGCTGACAAAATGACAGTCGCTGCACAAAATGCTTTACTCAAAATTTTGGAAGAACCACCGAATTTCCTAATATTTTTTTTACTCGGCGAAAATATCAAAAATTTTTTGCCAACAATAATTTCGCGCTGCGCTATTATAAATATGAAACCTGTTCCAATTCCTGAAGTTAAAAAGTTTTTGACACAAAATGAAATTTCCGAGGACCTTGCACAAATTTGCAGCGTATATTCACAAGGAAATATTGGTCGCGCTTTAAAATTAGCCAGCGATGAAAAATTTATTGTCATGCGTGAAAAAATTATTGAAATTATAAATAGCTTGGCAAATTGTAATGTCGCAAACGCTTTACTTTTTGTTAATGAATTTGAAAATTTCAAAGACGATTTGAAAACAGTTTTTGACATAATTTATTTTTGGTACACCGATTTGATATTTTTTAAATCTACTAACAACGCGTCATTTATCTGTAGCACTGATAAATTGGAGCTAATCACCAAAAATAATGACAAAAAACTTTATAGTAAAATAAATGCAATCGAAAAAGCTAAAAAATATTTGAGCCGCAATACAAATTTTAAATTAACTTTTAGCTCATTACTCTTAGTTTTAAGCGAGGTATAGCAGTATGAAAAATATTTTAGTTGTAAAATTTGATAACACCCGGCAGCCTTATTATTACGATGCAAATAATAAACAAATTTCACCAAATGATAATGTTATTGTGCGCCACGAAGGTTATTTAAATTATGGCACTGTCAAAAATATTAAACTTTGTAACAAAAATATTGCACTGCCTAAAATAATTCGCATAGCAAATGATTACGACAAACAAAAATATCTTGACAATAAAAAATTTGAGAAACGTGCTTTGGATTTTTGTCGTTCACAAATAAAAAAATACGACCTCAAAATGAAATTAATCGGCGCTCACTTAACATTTGATAAGTCAAAAATTATTTTCAGTTTTATCGCTGAAAAACGTGTCGACTTTCGAATTTTGCTAAAAGATTTAGTCCACGAATTTAAAATTAAAATCGAACTTAAACACGTTGGCGTACGCGATGAAACTAAAAATATTTCGTCAATTGGAATTTGCGGACGACCACTTTGTTGTAATAAATTTTTGACAAAATTTGATACCGTTTCAATTAAAATGGCAAAAAATCAAGGCTTATCTCTAAACTCTATGAAAGTTTCCGGTAATTGTGGAAGATTACTTTGCTGTCTCAATTATGAAGAAAAAATGTATGAAGAACTTGGCAAAAATACTCCACCTATCGGCAGCATTGTCAAAACTCCTGACGGCAACGGAAAAGTTATTTTCGTAAATGTTTTAATGCAAACAGTAAAAGTTGCGGTTAATAATGAAAAATCTGATGACCTAACAATTAAAATTTATCCGTTAAATGAAATTGAATTTGAAAATAATAAAGCATAAAAAAAAATTCGCGATTGCGAATTTTTTTTGACAGAAATATATTTTTATAAATTTTTTACGCGCTTAATTTATTTAACATTTTAGCTAATCTAGATTTTTTACGTGCCGCATTATTTTTATGGTAAACATTTTTTGATTGAGCAATATCTATATATTTCACAGCATTTCTCAAAAGTTCTGGTGCATGCTCCATATCTTTATTTTGTACTGCAACTATAAATTTTTTCATTTCAGTATGAGTACGGGACTTAATCATTTTATTGCGTAAAGTTTTTTTTGCAGTTATTTTTATTCGTTTTTTCGCTGACTTTATATTTGCCAAATACATTCACCTCCATTCAATTTTCTTTCTATTTTATATGATAATAATTTGCAAGTCAAATAAAAATATTTGTGTGAAATTTTTATTTGTACATTGCAAAAATAAAATTCGTATGTTAAAATAAAGTTACAATACGTAAAAATATTATTTTAATAACTAAGGAGGAATTAACATGCCAGAAACAACATCAGTAAATACAAAACCATTAAAAATTCTTATTGATGTAGTTCCTGAAGAATATCATGGTCGTTTAGATTATACTCGAATCGAAGTTAATGGAGTAAGCTATAACTTTATAAAAAGTAAAAATGAACGTAATAAACTCGAAGTTGACGTTAATGTTAATTCTGATAAACCTTTAGCCATTCAACTTTTTTATAAATTTCCCGGTGGAATTTATGAATTCCCTTTACCAGTACGATTTTTAGATCCTAATTCTATTGATAATGACAAAATATATTTTCAAAACAATGGTGAACTTGATACATATAAAAATGAAAATGTTATCTTAACAACACTTAACGATGAAGAAAAAAATAATTTATCTATATTTGCATTAATACGGAATATTATTACTAAAAAGATAAAAAATAAACTTTTCCCTGAAGACGCTCAAAACAAATTAAATGCAAAATCAAATATTGATAAAGCAAACGAAATTTTTGCGATTAATTCTAAAGTTGAAACACAAAATGAAATTCCTACTCTTGGTGATTCTGGAAAATCACTTAGTAAATAATTTTAATCTAAAAAAGAAAAAGATATGTCTGAAAAACAAATTTCAATAAAAATTTTCGCACCTAAATATTGGCAAGATGATAAATCATTTGAATTTACTCAAATTGAAGTTAATGGACAAGTTTATAATTTCAAAGAAAGTTTTGAAGATGAAAATTTACTCGAAACTATTATTAATGTTAATCTTATAGGTAAACGTTCATGTGAATTGGATTATCAATTTGTCTATCACTATCCAGGTGAATTTTCTTGTCCAACAGATCCTAGATCAGTAAAAATTAATTTCAAAAATATTAAAAATGAACTAAAATTATATTTCCTTAATGATTGCAATTTAGATAAGGTCATAGAAGAAAATAAAACTAAAGCTTAATCAACTATAAACAATAAAAAAATCAAATTAATTTTATCTGAAATTATTAAGGCCTTAATGATCTTAGTTTCTATTGGTTTCGCTGTAACTATTAGCGTTTTAACTTTCGGTATAGGTTTCATTCCATTAACTTTATTCGGAACTGTATTAGCAACGAAAATTGGTATTAGTGTAATAACAAGTATGTTTTTTATAGTTGCAATATCTTTTTTAGGTATATTTATTTATGATACTTATAAATATAAGCTTGCAAAAAATTTGTCAAACAACATAACTATTGATAGAGAAGATACTTTGCCTAATTTTCAAATTCAATCAATTAAAGATAAATCAATCCAAAAATCTAAAGACCTTTTTATTGATTACAACAATTCAGACGAAATTTCTTTGTAAAAATAAAAGTAAAACTTGATAAAATAAAATTTTTATATTATAATAAAAATGTGATATGTATATTGCAATATAATTATAAATATTTTTATTTAAAAGGAGAAATTAATATGTCTGAAGAAAATTTTACACAAAAAGATTTAAAAATTGTAATTAGTAAATATTGGCCAGGATTTTATAATTATAAAATTACTGATATTTTCATTAATGATGAAAAATATTCATTATATCAAAGTCCTGAAGATGAAAATTTGGTAGAAGCTATTGTTAAAGTTAATTTTAATCAAAATGAATGTTCTTTTGAATTTAATCTTTCTTGCGTGTATTATAAATTTCCTATATTTAAATTAGGTGAAAAAGGATGTCATGTATTCCCTAGCGAATTTAAATTTATATTTAATAATCCTGATGAAGAATTAAAAATATATTTCAAAACTTATAAAGAGCAGTATCTTGTTGATTATGAAAAAAACGGAAATAATATAGAAGCAGAAATTAAAATTCACCTTCATGGACATGAGCCTATGTGGATTAATTTTCGCGATTATCAAGAGCAACTCTTAGGAATTCCGGTTTCTCAACAAATTCAACAACCTCCTCAACAAATTCAACAACCTCCTCAACAAATTCAACAACCTCCTCAACAAATTCA
>CANEHT010000004.1 GCA_947427385.1 uncultured Clostridia bacterium
AAGATTTTTTTTGTTAAAGTTCTTTCATGAAGCGGCTTCGAAGAAGCCGATTATGCTTACTTTTCTTTCAAGAAAAGTAAGGTCTTTATTATTTTTGATTTTTTACTTCAAATATTTTTCGCCCCAAATTGAATCATATTGTAGATTCCAAAACATGTTTGTTATATTTTCATCTTGTGGAACACTGTGTTTATTCCCATTTGAATCAATAAATAAATTTTCTTTGAGCGCATGAAATTTTTCGTATGCCATATCCATAAATTGAAATCGTAGCGGTTTTTCAAAGCCTAATATATTTAACAAATAATTGCTTAAGAAATATGGACTTATATCGCCAAGATTTATTTTTTTCTTATCGAAATTATTCCAAATTAGATATGGTGTCGTATATATTTTATAATAATCGTCAGTATTCCATTTTAAATTGTCGTCGGACGAAATATATTTTAAATCAACATATAATCCAAACCCGGAATCAGCTAAAATTGGTAAATGGTCACCGAAAAATATTAAAATTGTTGGCTCATCATATTTTTGCAAATAATCTGTTATACGTTTTAATTGTTTATCCGCATCATTTATTCCGTGTAAATATGAATTTACAGATTCTAATTGTTCCGTATTTAACAAATTACTTTGTGCCTTAATTGGATTAGGTTCAGCAAATTTTTTTGGCTGAAATGGATAATGATTTTCCATCGTTGTCGCGTATAAAAACAATGGATTTTTTTTCGTACGTAAAATATAAATCAATTTGTCAGTAAGATATTTGTCCGAAATATAATTTCCTTTTATCGGCGCATTTTTCATATCTTCAGCCGTTATAAATTTATCGAAGCCTAGTAGCGGATAAATTTTTTCACGATTAAAAAATTCTTTGCTATATGTATGCAATCCAATTGTTTCATAACCATTTTGTTTAAAAATTTTTGGCACGGTCTCCATTTTTTCATTTGTAAAATACGTATTAATTTGCTCGTAAGGAATTGTCTCAGATTTGAAAAAGTAAAGTGAATTACACGTATTAAATTCATATTCAACATTACAAGTTGCGCCGCCAAATACTGGCGTAATAATATTTCCATAAATACTTTGCTCACGTAATTTTTTAAAATTTGGTATAGGTTCGGTGGAAAATTTTATATTACTCCAAAGTGTTGGATCGGCAAACGCTTCACTCATTATCACAATTACATTTGGCGTTATTTTTTTCTTTTTTTTGCGTGAATATTTTTGAATTTCTTCCGCAATTTTGTTTATTGTAGTTTGATTATAATTTGGTGGCTTTAATTTTGTTTCTTGTGCGTAGCCAACATAAAATCCCATTATCACGCCATATTTTTCATAAATTTGATTGACTGTAAATTTTATTCGTGTATCAACTGAAAACAGCGGCAAAATATTTATTTTTGAAAATTCGGTGAAGAACAAAATCCAAAATATTATTAAAGAAGTAACGAAAATTTTGAAGCGTTTGGCAAATTTTAAATGCACGCGCTTTGATATGACAAATAATATTGACAGCAAAAAAAATATTATTGCAAATGTTAAACCGATTCGTTTGTGATAATTTAAATGCGTGAAGCTTGCCAAGTTCCCAAGATTTTTTATGAAACTAAAATCTTGTGGAACAAACACCCAACCGGTAATTTCTTTCCGATAAAAATTTACAACGTAAAAAATATACAACATGATACTCGCCAAAAATCCTGCCAGAAAAATGTTATCGCTTATCGAAAAAATCATAAGTATGACTAACAATATTGCGGTGCATGACAAAAAAGTGTATGGCGTAAAAATTCTCGTGCATACGTCAAAAATATTTGTCGCATTTAATGTCTCCAGCGTTGAAAATAAAAATAGTGGATAGAGCAATAAATAAAGTTTTATAAATGTCGGAAGTTTTTTTCTTCGCTTCTTTTTTAATTTAGTTCTTCTACTCATCTTTTGCATCACGTAACATTAAATCTAAAACTGATTGGCGTGGAGATTTTCCTTCGTACAACATCTTATTTATTTCAAAAACTATTGGCATATCGATATCAAGTTTTTTTGCTAAATCATTTACTGCTTTCGCATTGCTCACTCCTTCGACAACCATGTTGACTTTTTTTAACGTTTCATCCAATGGCACACCTTGTCCCAATAAAATTCCGGCACGTCTATTACGACTGTGATTACTTATGCAAGTTACGACCAAGTCGCCCATTCCACTTAATCCATAAAAAGTTTCAGCTTTTGCGCCAAGTTTTTCACCGAGTCGTACGATTTCTAAAATACCGCGAGTAATAATTGCGGCTTTTGTGTTATCGCCAAAGCCTAAGCCGTCAGCAATTCCTGAAGCCAGTGCAATAATATTTTTTAATGCGCTACCTAATTCGACGCCAATTATATCGGAAGTTGTATATACGCGAAAAAATTCATTGTTAAATAATTTTTGTACGGCTTTAGCTAATTCAATATTTTTTGATGCAGCTACGCATGTTGTAGGTAAATTTCGTGAAACTTCTTCGGCATGAGTTGGGCCGGAAAGTGTAACGATTTTTTTATTTCTACAAACTTGTTCAATTATTTCAGAGATACGTAAAAATGTTCCTTCCTCAATTCCTTTCGCAACGTTAATAATTATTGAGTTTTCTGGAATTGAAAATTTTTGTAAGTTCTCACGTATAAATTTTGACGGCATTGCAATTATTACGAAATCGGCGCTATCTAAAATTATTTTGTCGTCATTAGAAACTAAAATTTCGTTTGGAATTTTTATACCGGGCAGACAATTTTTATTCTCACGATTTAGATTTATTTCGTCAGATTCATTTTGAGAATAGGACCAAATTTTTACTTCATTCCCATTTCTATTAAGTAATATTGCTAGAGCAATTCCCCAACTTCCTGAACCCATTACTGCAATTTTTTTCATTACATACAACTCCTATGAACTTTTTTTTTCATACTGAATAATATAAAACGTAAGTATAAAGAAAAAAGGAGAATTAGAAAATGAATTTTAATAATTGTTTTTCATGCAACCTTAGATTAGCACAAGCTTATATTCCATTTCAAGAGATGGCTAAAGTTTATGGATTAGAAAAAGCACTCTATATCGGTACTCTCTTTCCTGAATTAAATTTCCCATACGTACCTAAAGATTGTTTTTGTAAAACTGATATCGAATTGGAGGTGGATTAAATGGAAAATTTACTTGAAGAACTTACTCAATTAGATTTTGCCGCAGTCGATTTAGCTCTTTACCTAAATACTCATCCTAATGATGAGAATGCAATTAGTTTATATAACTCAATTATTACGAAAGCTGATAGTTGCCGTACGAAATATGAGAAAAATTTTGGCCCACTTTGTTCATTTAGATCTTTTAGTCGTAATAATAATTGGACATGGATAAAAAATCCATGGCCATGGTCTACAGATTTTTATTCAAAATTATAGGAGGTTTCTTTATAAAATGTGGATATATGAAAAAAAATTAGAGTACCCTGTTAAAATAAAACATACGAATCCTACTTTAGCTAAATTAATTTTAACGCAATATGGTGGACCAGATGGTGAACTTGGTGCCTCACTTAGATATTTAAGTCAACGATTTAGTATGCTAACACCAGAGGCTAAAGCAACTTTAAATGATATAGGAACTGAGGAGCTAGCACATTTAGAAATTATTGGTGCAATTGTTCATCAACTTACTCGTGATTTAACAGAAGAACAATTAAAAGCGAGTGGCTTAGACGCATATTATGTTGACCATGGAGTTGGAATTTATCCAGCTAATGCAGCCGGTACTCCATTTACTGCTGCATATATTCAATCGACAGGGAATCCAGCGGTAGATTTATATGAAGATATGGCGGCAGAGGAAAAGGCACGAAAAACTTATGAATATATAATGAAGTTCATAGATGATCCAGATGTAATGGATCCAATAAGATTTTTACGTACGCGTGAGATTGTACACTTCCAACGTTTTGGAGAATGTTTAATGTACGTACAAGATGAAATGGGCAAGAAAAAAGTTTTCCCGATAGAAAATAATAATCCATGTAAAAAAAATTGTAACTGCGAAGAAAATTAATTTGCTAAATAAAAATTATTGTTTAACTATAAAATTTAATGTTAACAAAAAACTAGGTTTGTTTTTAAAACGCCGAGTTTTGAAATGATTTTATAAAAAGATATTTCCCATATATTGACAGAACAATTTAATTATAATATAATTAAATTGTTACCTTATTTCGTATTTGGTATTTTTATGTTTATTTATGGAGGTGATTTTTATGTCCCAAAAACAAATTGTAGAAATACAAGGAAACAAATTAAAAAATGTTATGATAAAAATCAATTCTTTGAGTGAAAAAACATTAACTTTATTGAAGGAATATGAAACAAAAGAAGTTAATAAATTTTTAGCAATAAACGATTTTTGTAGTAAGCTTTATGAAATAAAGGAAAATTTTCGTATTTATAATGAAAATGTGTTGCTTAATTCACAAAAAATTGTATTAATGTCTGATAATTTTATTAGTTATATAGATTCTGTTGAAAATTTTATAGAAGAGGTTAATAAAGAAGGAATTATTAAATTTTTAGATAGTGCTCATGTATTTCCAAATTTTTCTGGTGATTTAGTTAGATTTGAAGAAAAAATTGTTGATAATACAAAGTTATCAGATGAAGCTGATAGGAGTGATAAAAATACATTTGAAGGAAAAATTGAAAATGTGGTTGAAAAAGAAGAAATATCAGAACATTTATCTTCGAGTATAATTTTAGATGATTATATTCCAAAAAATGATTCGCAATCTTCAATATCAGATGAACTATTGCAACAGAAAACAGAAAAAGATATAAATAAAACGCAAAAACAAAAAAATAAAAGTGCAAAGAAAAAAAACATTACCATTGAGTTTTAAAAGAAAACAAAAAGAATTACAAGAGAGGGCTAGCAAGAGAACAGTATCTTCAATGAAACCAATAGAGCAATATACTCCGCCTTTATGGCAACCACTTAAGAAAGTAAAAGATACAGATAAAAATAAAGCTATGAGTAAAGTAGGTAATAATAGAGCGAAAAGGAATAGAAATTATATACAACAAACATAAATATTTTTTTTAGGTGATTATTAAGTTTTGTATTTTTTTTATTAAAAATGTAAAGGTGGTAATTATATGCCAGAGCAAATGAGAAAAATTTTAATTGGTAGTAGTTTATATAAGTATTTAATTAATATAATTTTAATAAGAGCAAAAGTTGTATTAGAATTAAAAAGTGAATTGTTGTTAATGGAAAATGAAGTGAATATTTTAGAAAGTTATTGTTTGGTTTGTGAAGAATGTCAGAATATATTTAAATTAAAAGAAGAAGATATTAAGAGTTATAAAAGGCTTTTGCCAAAATTTCTTGAAACTATTAGAAATATTAATTTAGCAAAAGATTTTAATACATCGAATTTGGACAAAATATCTGCCAATATTGCCAAAGAATCAATTGAAAAAGAAGATCATTGGTTTATGGAGCAAGAAATTGAGATACTGAGTAATTTTTCAAATAAGTTAAGGTCGTTTTTTAAAGAAATGGAAAATTTAATAGTAACAGAGCAAGTACATCAAAACTCATTTTTAAATGTTAGAAAAAAAGTTAGCTTGAATTATAAAATTAAACATTGCCAAAAAGTTGCAAAAAAACAACCTTTAACAGAATTACCATTAACTTTTAAAGAAAAAATTGTTTAAAAAAATTTGTTTTGATTATTTTTATACTGTTTATTATTTGTTTATAAAAAGAACCTCTTTATCCACGCATATAAAGAGGTTTTTTTATATTAAAAGATATTTTACGGAGAAGGAGGGATTTGAACCCTCGCGCCGATTTCTCGACCTATGCCCTTAGCAGGGGCACCTCTTCAGCCTCTTGAGTACTTCTCCATCCAAAACAAATTTATTATACGCTTATAAAAATATAAATGTCAATAGAAAAAATATTTTTGATGTGACTTTAAATGTAAAGTTGTTTTTGCTTACAAATATATTACATAGTTAAAAGATTATTGACATATTATGTAAAATGTATTATATAAATATTAATTGACAATAAATGTCAATTAATAACAAAGATAATATAATGAGAAGAGGTGGTGTAATTTTGTCGCAAGGAATGACTTTTGGGGCAAAACGAGCAGCAGTAAATCAACAAGTGCAGCAACCAACAACAATGACTTTTGGGGCAAAACGAGTTGCAACAAATCAACAACCAACAATGATAAAATTTAATCTTGAACATGAATTGAATAGTATAGAAGAAGATAAAGCTCGTATATCTAATGAAGTTCAAAGATTGGCGGCAGCATTTAATCCAGCAGATAAAAAAACAGAAAGTCTTGAAAGTCAAATAAAAGAAATCGTGCGGTTAACAAGAGAATTTTGGAAATTAAATCTTATAAGAGTTGCTATTGCAGATAATAAAGTATCTCGTGCAGAGTATGAAAAAGTGCTACAAGAGGAAAAAATACTTGAAAATACTACTTTATTAGGACAATTTATGGATGGTTGGGTAAGTATAGATGGATATTTTGGAAATGAAGTATTTTTTTCATTGTTTACGGCAAGAGATATTGTAGCTGGATTTCCAAGTGATGAAAGATTTTCTAATGCAAACGAATTACAGATGCAATTACTTTTATGTGATGTAATACCTTATTATGATGAAAAAATAGTTTTATTTGGGAAAAAATTAGAATATTTAGATGAATATCAAGTAGGTAATTTAACAATTAAACAAATTAGAGCAATTAAAAATGCAAATATTAGTTTTTCTCAAGGCTCATCAATATTTCAGAAGATAAATGAATTGACGCAAAATGAATGTAAAGTGCAACAGCCGACAACAATAACTTTTGGAGCAAAACAGGCCGCAGTAAATCAACAAATGCCACCAACAGAAAAATCAAAAGCCTGTTTGCTTATATAGGTCAAATATAAAATAATATTGTTTATGAAAATCAAATTTTTTATCAATTTTTGGAAGAGGAGGTTTTAAGTAACATGAGTGAGTATTATTCAAGATGGGAAGTAGAAAGAAGGTTTAGTGATTATGAAGAACGTCTTGAAGAGCAACGTCGTAGAATTGAATATTTAGAACAACGTCGTGAAGAAGAGGAAGAATATTTATCAGATGATGAAAAAAAAGTAGAAGGTAAACGTTTAAGAGATAAATTAGAGAATAAATATGGTTGTAGTTTCCAAAAAGTTGTGCAAAAAATGAATTATAATGATAAAAATGAATTTGGTGATTTTTATTTTGCTGCGTTTGATTATTATGAAATAAAAACTGGAGTTATCCCAAAGGTAGCTTTTGAAAAAGCGCGAAAAGAGCAAATCCAAAATATTTTATTTTATACTATAATTAATTTTGAAGATCGTATAGCTTGGTTTGGTTCAAAGTTAAAGTATTTAAATAAAGAACATACACGTCGTTTTACTAATGAGCAGTGTATATTAATAGCAGATTTGGGCGAATCTTCTTTATTGTCTGATAAACAAAAAAGTATTGTTAGGGCAAATTCAATCCCAAAACAATCTTGTTACAGTAACCAGTGCCTTCTTATTTAATATAATTAATAGCAAAAATGAAAAAAGATGAAGATTAATTTCTTCATCTTTTTTATATTATACCAACAGACAACATTTTGATTTTCCCGTTGGCGGTACTTCTTTTTCATTTTCATTTTGTGTTACTTTCTTTGATTTTATATATATCTTTTGATATATTGACGAGTTTTGAGGAAAAGGAATGTTTGTATTTTTAATAGTTCGAGTTTGTTCGGGAGTCAATATATTTGACTGATATTCATCAAAGTGTTGCAATAATGTATAAAATAAAACTATTCTTGGCCCATAACAAGGTATTAAGTTTATTAAAATATATTTTATTTGCTCTTCGTTTGCCCAAGCAAATGTTTCGTTTGAAGGATATCCAGCAGCAATTTCTTGTGGTATAAACATTGAAAAGAAAGCAGGATAATTCTCTTGAAAATAATTAATCCCATAATTGTTTACAGTTGCTATTGCAGAATTATTTATAAATGAGGCTAAACTAGGGCAAGTATTATTTGAAATTATATATTGAATGGCTTCTGTTTTTTTCGCAAGGAAAACCATGAAATTTATTTTATCTTGGTCAACTCCAGTATTTTCACATGATTTTTTTATAAGAGAGGCAACAGCTTCTTTTAATTGCTCAATACTTAAAGTTATTCCTTGTTCATGTGCAACTTTAATAGTAGATGTTGTCAGAGGATAAATAAATTCACATAAAATATATTGATGAAATTCTCTATCCCTTTGTGCAACTTGCATTTTTAAATTTTGAGTTTCTTCTATTATTTTTGCTTTTTCTTTGTTTTGTAATCTTAGTTGTTCATCTTTTTCAGCAAGTTCTTTATGCAATTCAGTATTTTGTTTTTTTAAATTATTATAGTTATTATAAGCGTCTATTACACCTGCAAAAGATCCTGCAAGACCAACTACGTCGGCGCCAGCATTCACAATATTATTTTGAAACTGTCTTTCTTCACGTTCTTCACGTTCAATTCTGTCTCTAAGTGTTTCCAAAATAATCCCTCCAAAAAAAATATAAAATTTAATTTCTAATTATTACCACAAAAATTTATAACATATAATTTTTTATTTTACAAGTATAAAAGTAAAAAAAATATGTTTTTTAATATGAGAAGAAAAATATTTTGGTAAAAATAAAATATGAAATTATATCCTCTTGACAAAAAAATTTGATTTTCATATAATAATTTCATAACAATTTTTTGGAGGTGTTTTGCATGGCTGGTGATAATGTCGCTATAAATGCAGGTTTGGCTTTAATAAAATTGATACAGCAAATTCTTGAATTAATTATGAAAGTAATGGATCATAAAGCTGGAAAATTGGAAAATGAGAATAAAAATTTAAAAGCTCAACTTAAAGAAAAGGATGATAAAATAAAAGCGGGAGAGGGAGATATAGATAAGCTCAAACAAGAACGTGATGATATAAAAAAAAGATTAGATGATAATGAGAAAAAATTAAGTAATATAAATAAAGCTAGAGAAAATGTAAATGCAATGATAAACGAACCAGGAAATGCTAGTATTGTAAGTGCCATAAATTCTGTAGGGCAAGGGAGAAATACTCTTACAAACAGTGAAGTTCTTCAAGTAGTTAATATTTTACAAGATAGAGCAGCTGCTGGGCTTGGCAAGGAAGCACGAGACTCAATTAGAGGTGATATAGAAGCTGCTGTTAGAAGAACAATGCCAGTTAATGTTCCTGATAATGTACATCAAGCACTTTCTCAAATAGATTCAAATTATCCTTATAATGCAGCAACAATTAATCAATATATAAATGTAAATATTGACAGTCCTAATGTTGACAAAAGTGTATTGCAAGGAGTTAAAGATATTCAACAAGCGTTTCAAGATGGGCGAGCTGTATTACGTAATAATGCACCAGTACAAACTGATGCACAACAAATGACATATGGAAAAAATTTAGGAAGTTCTATGGGAACAATGACTTTTGGAGGAAAAGCTGCTGCTGGAACTCAACAAAAATCTGTTGCTGCACATGATGAAGCGAAATAATATTAATTTTTTTGGAGGTGAATATCATGTCAGATTATAAATTTGATGATGATAATCAAAATTCAGTTGTAAATCAAAATATTGATAATGAAAACGCAGAAAAAACTGTTACAAGAATGACTTTTGGAGCAAAAAGTGAAGCTGCAAAAAAAGCTAGAGAAAATATACAAGAAAATTAATTACAAATAATTATAAAAATGATTTCTTGGAGGTGAAAGTTTATGTTAAAACCTAATAGAATAATGAATGCATTGATTGGTATTTGGACTTTGGCAATGTTTTGGATTTTAAATAGGTTCGCATATTTGCTTAGTATTACTGAGGAAGTAATATTTTATAAAAAATATCAAATTGCTATAGCTAATTTAGTTGGAGATTTAATTGCAAATCCACTTTTTATTTCTAAAACTGCTTTTGATATCACAATTGGTATCTGTGGCGCATTATTACCGATTGCAATTTATGTTTATAATTTTGCAGGTCGTAGAAATTTTATGATTGGCAAAGAACATGGTTCAGCTGAATGGGGTAAACATAAAAATATTGGCCCATTTATGGATAAAAATCCTGAAAAAAATATGCTTTTTACTGATACCGAAGGAATGTCAATTGATACAAGAAAAACTTTCCGGAATAATAATGTAGTAGTAATTGGTGGTAGTGGTAGTGGTAAAACAAGATATTTTGTTAAGCCAAATTTAATGCAATGCCATAGTAGTTACGTTATAACTGACCCTAAAGGTAGTCTTATTAATGAAACAGGTCATATGCTTGAAAAAAATGGTTACAAAATAAAAGTATTTAATCTTATAGATTTTGCTAAAAGTGACCATTATAACTTTTTTGAGTATGTTCATGATGAAAAAGATATCTTGAAACTTATTACAAATTTAATTACGAATACAAATGGTGATAAAAAAGGTGGTGGAGCCGATCCTTTCTGGGAAAAAGCCGAAACTGCTTTACTTGAAGCTTTATTCGCATTCGTATTAATGGAAGCTCCAAAAAATGAACAAAATATTGGAACTGTAATGGAATTGTTGAGACTTGCAGAAGTAAAAGAAGAAAATGAAAATTATAAATCGCCACTTGATATTTTGTTTGAAGATTTAAAAGCTGAAAAGCCTGACCATTTTGCTTGTAAACAATATGATTTGTTTAAGTTGGCAGCTGGTAAAACTGCTAAAAGTATTTTGGTATCAGTTGGTGTACGTTTGGCAACATTTAATATTAAAGCCGTATCTGATATGCTTTCTGAGGATACAATTGAGCTTGACAAAATTGGTGAAGAAAAAACAGCTTTGTTTATAGTAATTTCCGACTCAGACCGTACATTTAACTTCTTGGCAGCAATGATGTATCAGCAATTATTTGATTCATTGTTTTTAAAAGCTGAACAAAAATATGCTGGACGGCTTCCGATACATGTTAGATTTTTGTTGGACGAGTTTGCAAATATAGGTTTAATTCCAAACTTTGAAATTTATATAGCTACAATGCGTAGCCGTGAAATGTCAGTTAACGTTATTTTACAGAACGTTGCACAGCTTAAAGGACTTTATAAAGATACGTGGGAGACGATTACTGGTAACTGTGATACTTTGCTTTTCCTTGGTGGTAAGGAACAATCAACTTGTGAATATATTTCAAAAATGATTGGTAAAACAACCATTGACTTGCGTACAACTTCTGAAAGTAAAGGTTCACAAGGTAGTTTTTCAAATAGTGGACAAGTTGTTGGCCGTGAGTTAATAACACCGGATGAAGTTGGTTTGTTGGAAGGTACTGAATGTATATTGTCAATACGTGGTGTTAGACCGTTTAGATCTCGTAAATATGTAATAGAAAGACACAAGCGTTATAAACTATTATCAGATTATAACAAAAAGAATACTTATGTAGTTCAAGATGCTGAAACAAGAAAAATGGATAAATTTTTTGAATCAGTTAAAGGCTTACCAACAGTTGAAGGTGTTGATAATTGGGAAAACTTTAAGCTCGAAAATTTTATAAATATGGAAGAACTTGAAGAGCAAATAAATGAATTTATTGATGCTAAAATTTTAAATGTTGATGATGAAGAATAAAAAATTTAAAGGAGGTGATTTAATATGACTGAAAATATGTTATTAGCTTCTCTTGATATACCAAGTGTTTCTACTGTTGGTGGTGCAACTTTAATAAGTGATGTTATGAATATGGTTACTCAATTTACAATTGTAGGTGGAGCATTTTGGGCTGTTTGGGGTGTTATAGTTTTGGCTGGTGCCTTGAAAGATAAAAATGGTCCTGGTTTACAAGCAGGTATTTGGCAACTTGTTGGTGGTGCTTTAATTATAGTTGCTGCTGCTTTATTTAAGTCAGTGGTTTCATTTGGTTAAAAAATCCAAAGATAATATTTTAAATTTTTATCTCTTATCCATTTTTGTGGATGAGAGATGAATTTTTTTATATTTGGGAGGTGTATTTTTTGCAATGATATTAAATTCTTACTCAGCAGCTACAGCTACAGATTTATTAAATTTAGTTGCAAGTTTTGATAATATTGGTGGATCTATTTGGATGGTTTGGGGAACGATTGTGTTAGCTAGCAGTTTAAAAGATAAAAATGGCCCTGGTTTACAGTCTGGTATTTGGCAAATCGTTGGTGGTTTAATGATAATGACTGCTACATATTTGTTTAAAAATATTTCGACAAATGCTTTACTTTTAGATGATGTTTTAGGTATAGGTGCTAAATTTGCTATGATTGGTGGAGCGTTATGGACAATATGGGGTGTTATTATTTTAGCTGGTGCTTTGAAGGAAAAAACTGGGCCAGCATTACAATCAGCTATTTGGCAAATTGTTGGTGGACTTTTAATAATGGTTGCTTCTACTTTATTTTATTCAGTTGCGAGCCAAAAATAATTTAGAAAGAAGATGATTTAAATAAAATTTATAATTACAGATGCAGCTAATAATGTTTTGATTTTTGAAACGCTTATAAATTGTATTACATTTTTTTTTGAAGTAGGTGGAGCTTTATGGAGTGTGCTTGGTGTTATAAGGCTCGCAAGTTATTTGCATGAAAAAAATGCTCCAGGTCTTCAATCTGCTTTGTGGCAAATTTCTGGCGGATTTTCAATCATTATTGTGGCTATTTTTTTTAGAACTTTCAATTTTAATTTAGAACTTATTATTAAACTTATAAGTTATGCAAGTAAGATTATTATTTTTGTTGGAGCATTATGGACTTTGTTTGGTGTAATAAATTTAGCAGAAAGTTTACGAAATCCTAATGCACCAACTTTAGAATCAAGTTTGTGGCAAATAGTTGGTGGTTTTTGTATTTGTTTTGCCGCTTTCATTTTGAATTCTAATATCGTTTTGTTAGTGTGATTTTACAAAAGAAAGGAGTTGTATTTATTTGTTTGGAATGAGTTTTATGCAACTCGGATTAATGAGTACAATTGCTAATGCTGTTGGTAAAGCCATAAGTAAGGTTGTTGGAGTTATAGTAGCGCCTATTTTAAAAATATTAGCTGAAATATTGCTTAAATCTCTTATAATACCATTTTTGCAAATAATTTTAAAATCAGGATTAATTAATACACTTGTAAGTTTACTTATTAATTTGGTATTAGAGTTATCAGATACTCTTTTTGAATTATTGGGCTGGAAAGATGCTTTGATAGATGGAGTAATAAAAGCAGCAGATGGTATTTTTTATGCAATTTCTACTGGTCCTATAGTTGATATGTTAGGTTGGACACCTATAAATTTTTTTGATAAAGGTTTTCATAATCATTTTGGAGATCAGACATTAACAACAAGTACTGCTAATCCATATTTTTTATCTATACATTTAATGAAAGATGGAATAATGCCAACAGCAATGATAGTTTTTTCTCTTATTATTTTAATAGAATTATTTCAAATAACTGTAAGAACAGAAGGTATGCGTAATTCTGGTTTTGAAACACCATTTAAATTAATGGTAAAAGTTGCAATTTGTAAAATTTTATTGGATAATACGCAAATGGTATTAGAAGCTATTTTCAATACCGGTTCTAATTTGTTTTTTAAATTACATGAACTTGTTGGAGAGGGAGGAATTTATAGTGTTGATGATGCGTCATTGAGAAACATTTTAACGCAACCTTCTGTTAAATGGTATGGTTTAGTCTTTATTTTTTTACAAATGGGAATACAATTTATTTTTATTAAAGTTGTTATGTTAGTTGTTCCATTTGTTTTATTTGGTCGTGTTATGGAAATGTATGTTTATATAACTTTGGCGCCTTTACCTTTTGCAACATTTGCTAGTCAGGAATTAAGCCAAATTGGTAAGAATTTTTTGAAAAATTTTATTGGTATATCTTTGAAAGTTGTTGCTATGTATATTGTTCTTTTGACTTTTGCTTCAATGATGTTATTTTTGATTTTTGGACATGCTGGTGATGTTTCTTCGGCAATAACTGCTATTGTTTCAACTATGTTTAGTAAAGGAGTTCTTTTTTGGGTTGGTGTAGGTAAATTAGCATTAGAAGGAGGAGTTAAACCGTTAATTTTTGCAATTATGCTTTTAATGTCTATAATGGGTACTGATAAATATGTTAAATCAATTACGGGTGCTTTTTATTAATTTTATTTACTGGAGGCGAAAATTATGCCGCTCGAGGTAAAAATTCCTAAAGAAATAACTGAGTATAGAGAAAAAATTATTTTTGGTCTTAGTGTTCGTCAATTATTTTGTGTTGCAATTGCTGTGATTATTTGTATGATGACTTTTTTTGCGGTTAAACCGTTTATCGGAAATGATTTAGCAGGTTATTTGGTTTTAGTAGAAGCAATGCCTGTTATGGGTATTGGTTTTTTACGTATAAATGGATTTACGTTTGAAAAATATGCAATGATTGTTATCAATCATATGTTTAATCAACAAATTCGTGTTTATAGAACAAGATTGTCCGTTGATTTTTTTGATTATTATAGTGATTTTGGATTGGGAGTGAGTGTTAGCGATGAGCTTATTTCAAAAGTCAAAGCAGAAAAATATTCAAAAGTTAGAGGCGAATCAACAAATTCGCAAGATGTTTTCAAACAAGGAAAAAATAAAGAATCAAAACTTAAAGCAGATAAATGAAAAAATAAGGAATTTAGATAAAGAACAAATTGATCGTGATTTAGATTTAAAACAAGCAATTAAAAAACGTGCTAAACCGACTAGTGTTCAAGAAACAATTTGTTACAGAAGACTTATGGAAGATGGTATTTGTGAAATAGTTCCGGGTTTCTATTCAAAAACGATAAAATTTGAAGATATAACATATCAATTGCTTGATCGTGATGGAAAAGTTGACGTATTTACGAGGTATTGTGAATTTCTGAATTATTTTGATCCACAGATACATGTTCAAATTTCAATTGTTAATCGTGCGATTGATAAAGTTGATTTTAAAAATCAAATGTTTTTGAAGTATCGTGAAGATAATTTAAATGAAGCGCGTGAAGAATATAATAAAATGCTTAATGAAAAAATGATGCAGGGTCAAAGCAATATGATTCGTGAAAAATATTTGACTTTCACCGTTAAGGCTGTTGACTATCGAAATGCCGTACAAATTTTGTATCGCGTTGAAAATGATATTTTAAATAATTTCAAATCATTTGGTGCACAAGCACATGTTTTAAATGGTCATGAACGTTTAGCATTAATGTATTATTTTTTCAATGGCGCCGAATCTTTTATCTTCAATTATAATTATCTTCTTGCGTACGATTTATCAACGAAAGATTTTATTGCGCCTGATAGTTTTGATTTTAAACGTAAAAATTTGTATGCTATGGGACAGCGATATGGACAAACTGTATTTCTAAAAGATTTACCGCCGGATTTATCTGATAAATTAGTTGCTGAACTTTCAGATTTACCGATTGGTATGAATATAAATATTCATATTGATAGTATTGAGCAAGATAAAGCTTTTGATTTAGTTAAACAAAAAATTTCGTTTATGGAACAACAGAAAATTGATGAAGAACGTAAAGCAATTAATAAAGGTTACGATTTAAGTATGATTCCATGGGAATTGCGTTATAGTTTAGATGAAGCCGAAGATTTATTGGATAATCTACAAAATAAAAATCAACGTATATTTAAATTTACTTGCTTAGTGCATGTTTCAGCTGATACGCTTGAAGATTTGGACGATTATATTTATCAAATAAAATCGGTTGCTCGTAAAAATAATTGCAAAATGGGTGACTTAGATTATTTACAAGAAGAAGCTATGAATTCTTCATTGCCAATTGGTGTAAATCTTATCGATATTCACAGAACGCTTACAACTGCGAGCACCGCAATATTTATTCCATTTACAACACAAGAATTATTTCAGCCGGGTGGTATGTATTATGGTATTAATTCGATTTCACGAAATTTAATATTTTTTGATCGTAAATCTCTCAAAAATGCAAACGGATTTATTTTAGGAACACCGGGTAGCGGTAAAAGTTTTGCGGCTAAACGTGAAATGTTGAACGTTTTATTAAATTCTGATGATGAAGTTCTTGTTATTGATCCTGAACGTGAATATGGAGCGATAGCTAATGGTTTACATGGTGAAGTAATTCATATTTCGGCCGGAAGTAAAAATCATATTAACCCATTTGATATGACAGTTGATTACTCTGACAGCGATGATCCACTTCTGTTAAAATCTGAATTCGTTTTGTCACTTTGTGAATTAATTGTTGGTGGAAATGAAGGTTTGAGTTCAATTGCAAAAACAATTATCGACCGTGTTACAAAATTAACTTATACAAAATATCTTGCGGATCCAAAACCTGAGAATATGCCAACTTTGGTAACGTTCCATGAAATATTGAAGCAGCAACCTGAACCTGAGACACAAGAATTAGCTTTAGGTTTAGAGTTATATGTAACAGGAAGTTTGAGTGTATTTTCAAAACCAACAAATATTAACATATCAAACAGATTTATTGTTTATGATATAAAAGATTTAGGAAAGCAATTAAAAACTTTAGGAATGCTAATAGTTTTGGATCAGATTTGGAATAGAATTACTGTAAACCGTGCGATTGGTAAACGAACTTGGATTTACATGGATGAAATTTATTTGCTATTCCAAAATGAATATTCAGCAAATTATTTATTTGAATTATATAAACGTGCGAGAAAGTGGGGTGGCGTTCCTACTGGTATCACGCAAAATGTTGAGGACTTATTAATTTCAGATTTAGCACGACGTATGCTTTCTAACTCTGATTTCATTTTAATGATGAATCAGGCGGCAACTGATCGTGCTGAACTAGAAAAATTGTTAAATATTTCGTCACGACAAGGAAATTATGTTACAAATGTTTCGCCGGGACAAGGTTTATTATTTTGCGGAAGTACGATTGTTCCATTTACGGATAATTTCCCGAAAAATACTAATTTGTATAAGATGATGACAACGAAGCCTGATGAGACAAGTGGGTGATATTAAATGCCGGAAGATGATGAATATAAAAATTCGTCTGAAAGTAATGAAAATAGAAGTGAAGAACCTCAAAGTGATTTAAATAATAAAGGCTTTGAGCAATATGTCAATGAAGATGGAAGCAAAGATTCTATACTCGATAATGATTATTTTCAAGATTCAGAATCTATACCGCAAGAAAATTTTATTGTTAAGCCTAAGTCGACAGATTTAAATAAAGATGTAAGTAGTGATACTCATTCTACAAGTGATCAAATAAAAGATACGTCCGGAGAACAAGTTACAAATACGGATGATTATTATCAGTTTGAAAGTGATGATCATTCTGAAAATACTTCTGGACTTAATGAAAATGTTGGTGAATCAGAACAAGATTATTCTTCAAGCCAAGAAAGTTCATCACAGGTTTCATCACAAACGCCAATTACTTATTCTGCATCTAGTAGTAAAAATGTTTCACAACAATCATCGGAAAAAAGTTCCAATAAGTCACCTATAAATGAGCAAAGTGCTTCAACATCAGCTTTAAATTCAACCGAACAAGAATCTTCAAGTTCTGGTCCATTGAAATCAGAGGGGAAAAGTTCTACTCCAATAAAATCAGAGAATACAAGTTCTGGGCCATTGAAGTCAGAGGGCGAAAGTTCTAGTCCGATAAAGTCAGAGAGTACAAGTTCTAGTCCATTAAAATCAAAAAGTGCAAGTTCTGATTCAGTACTTAAAGATCAGGAAACTTCGTCTCGGGGTTTAAGAAAAAGTGCAAATACGGGTGATTTAAAAAAAAGTAAAAGTTCAATTTTACAAAATAAGGACAAAAATAAAGACAAAGGTAAAAAAGATAAAGACAAAAAAGATAAAAATAAAGATAAAGACAAAGATAGTAAAAAAAACAATACGAGTATGGCAAAAGCATTAAATGTAGCGAGTTCAATTTCTAATGTATTAAAAGTTGATGACGAACAAAATGCCGCAGAAAATTTACTAAATAATTCAGCTAAAGAGTTAATAAGTGTTGGCAAACGAATGACGAAGTCTCAATTAAAAAAATTTGCGCTAAACCTATTAATGAAAAATGGGGTATCCAAATCAGTTGCAAAAAAAGCAGTAATTAAATTTTTAAATTCAACAAAAGCTGGAATTATTATTTCTGCACCGGTACAAGCTATTGCTACAACAAAAAATGTTTTTAGTGGAAATGTTGGAGATACATTTAAAGATGCAGCAATGAGTTTGGCAAGTGGTGACCCTGTACCGTTAATTATTACAGCAGTTGTTATTGGTATAGTTATTTTATTTGGTTTATCTCTAATAGGAAGTTCTTTTTCAGAAAATTCAAAAGTAAATCCTACTAATTATGTTGAAGATATTGAAGTAGGTGAAAGTTCTGGAAGTGAAGTGTTAGATGACGATGAAGATGAAGAAAATCCTTTTAATGCAACTGCAATGATTAATTTTAATAACACATTTAGCAATTTAAATGATTATTTTTACAAATATTCTGATGATAGCAATAATATGTTGTCTAATAGTTTAAAAAAATCGGATCAAAGTATTGATTTAATGAAGCAGTTAACTAAAAAATTAGTTCAAACTAGGCAATTTAAATATAGTATTTTTGATGATTATTTTATAAAATATTTTTTTGATGAAGTTACTGAAAAAGAATTAAAAGATAAAGTAAAATCAGATATTAAAAGTAGTGGGATGCTTTTTACCGAAACTTATATAGGTAAAGCAATACAGACAAATAAACTTTATAATTCTTTTAAAAAAGATTTGGATGATTATAAAACCAAAATTAATCAAATAAAAACAAATACAGAAAAAGTTGAAGGCGAAGATGAAAATACTTTTAAAAATAAAGTAATTAATGAATTTAAAACTCAAAATCCTAATGTTGATTCTATTTATTTAACTTGTTATAAATTATTTTCTGATTCTGTCGATAATCTTAAGATTGTAAAAAATATCGATATGAATTTAGAAAATAGATGGGAAAATACAAGAGAATTAACTGGTTTGTTATATTTTATTAAGAATATAAATGATGTTGATGAAAATAGAAATTTAAATATCGAAGCTAATGATTTAGAAAATATATTAAAAAGTCTTGAAGATGAAATGACAGATTTAAACGTAAGTATTATTGGTAAAAATTTATCAGGTGAAGATTTGGATTTTAATTATGTTTATGGAAGTAAACGCAAAAAAACTTCTTTGTATTTCGAAAAAGAATTTTTAAATACGTGTGATGTTAAATACCAAGAAATTATAGATGGTATAGGTGCAAAAGAAGATATCTCAGCTATTAATTTGTCTGATTATAAAAATATTATGGATAATACAGAAAGTTGGAGTTTGGTTCGTAATCTCCAAATATTTGAGGGTTTAATCAATAATTATAATGAATCTTATATCCCTAATGATTTGTTATTGGGGAACAATCTAGATGAGGAAGTAGGTAATCAAGATAATGAAGATGATGGAAGCGAAGAAGATGGCGGAGAAGAGGAAATTTACGATTTTAATAATTGCCTTTATAAAGTTTATTCAATTATACAAGAAAAAATGGCGAATAATTTTGGAACATCTAAGTATAATGGCTCAGAAGAAAAAAAAGATGAAAGTATAGTTACTAGTAAAGTTACGCCTACATCTACGCAAGTACCTACACCTACTACGGAACCATACGAACGAAAAAATAATAATATTTTTTATGGGATACCGGAAATTGATGTCACTGCAATTGATAAAACTTTTTATTTTCCTACGGAAATGATAAGTGTTGAACTATTAAATACGCCAGGAGTATCAAATAGTCCACTAGGAACCTCTAGCAAAGCAATGAATGTTGTAAAGAAAGATGAAATAATTCAAAGAGTAGAGGATTTAATTCCGTTATTAATTGGTTATCAAGATATAGTAAAAGATATTCAAAAGGAAAATAAAAATGAAATTTCAGATGTAGAAAAAAGAATTTCCGATGAAAATGCAAGCAATGATTTTATTAATAAAGGTGATAATGGTAGCAAGTATATTTATGAAGATTCAGAAATTGATGATTTATTTGCTTTTGACGACTTAAGTACAATTGAGATTGATGAAGAAAAATATTACGTATTTGACAATATTTCTGAATTAAGTGAGATAAAACTTGACCTTAGCTCAAAAGATTTTTTAACATGGTTTAAAAATGAGGAAGATGATACATCTTTTTATAATAATTATATTCCGGAAGCATTTATTTTTGATGAAGATGATGAATTAGAAGACGTTGAATATGCAGGTGATTTTGCAGAAATTTTAAAAGACGCAGATGAAGATTTAAAATCTGAAATGTTTAAAGAGGCTAATCAGCAATATGAAAGACTTTCATCTGATTCAGACTATGATCTTAGTGAAGAATATATTGTTTTTAAATATCTTTTATTTGGTGGCATACAAAATTTTGAACCAGTTTTAAATCAAGTTTGGGAAGAAAATATTTTTAATGTTTTTGGAAACTTTACAACTGAGAAAACGAATTTAGCTAGTGATGATATACCTTTTACTAATTCTTATAATGATTATATTGATTTAAATATGCCAGTTGGAAAAGAAATTTATGCTATTTGTTCAGGTAAAGTTGTTGAAAAAACTGATAATAGTATAACGATAAGAAGTTCAGAACAATTGTTTGACGAAAATAATTATATTTTTTATGTTGAATATACGAATTTATCACCAAATGTTAATGTAGATGATGAAGTATTTAGATATCCTGTACCGACAGAAGATTATTTTGAACAAGATGCAAATGGAAATATAAAAGATTCTACGATTATAGGAAAGGCTAAAACTGAAAATTTGCAAATAAAATGTTATATTAATGATCAATCAATGTTAGTTAATCCAAGATTGATAATTCAAGATGATGATGGATTACCAATTGTACCGTATTTACCTTCTAAATCTTCAACAGAGCAATCGTTTGCTTATCCTTCATATAAAATGTATACGTTACCACCAAAAGTTGAAACTCCAAAGATTACTCCATACCTAGAGCCACCAGATCCATTACACAGAAAATTATTATTTGTTTTTGGAACAATAACTTATTATGCGGGATTGCTTTATGCGATTTGGGCAATAATAAAATTTGCATTAGGACTTCATGATTATGAGAGTGCAAATTATCAAGCGATTTGGCAATTTATTGCGGCATCAGTTTTAATTTTTGGAGCATTACTTTTAAAATATTTATCAGGTTTATAAAAAAGGAGATCACTGTGAAGTGATCTCTTTTTACGTCAAGTTAATTTTTTAAAAATGCAGCGCCAACAATTCCAGCATCATTTCCTAATTTAGCTTGAACAATTTTAGTATCAAGATTTTTCATGTAAACATTTTTTTGAATTTGTTTTCGCAGAGGAGTTAAAAGTCTTTTACCTTGCGCACTGATTCCGCCGCCAATAACAATAATTTCTGGATGTAAAATATTTATCAAATTTGTTAAGCCTTCTGCCAAATAAAAAATATAATTATTTATGACATCTTGTGCAGTTTTATCATTTGCATCAGCAATTTCAAAAATTTTTTGCGCATTTAATTCCGTATTCAATTTTGAATTCGGATTTTTTTTTGCAGCAATAATTGCCTGATTTATTAAAGCGGTTGCTGAAGCATAAGTTTCCCAACAACCATTTCTTCCACAGTTACATTTTTCACCATTTGAAATTATTACATGATGTCCGATTTCACCAGCGCCGGCTTGAAATCCTTTATAAATTTTTCCGTCAATAATTATTCCGCCGCCGATACCTGTGCCCAAAGTTACCATAATCGAATTTTTGTAACCTTTAGATGTACCGAAAAGATATTCGGCGAATGCGGCACAGTTAGCATCATTTTCAAGATAAACTGGCGAATCAAAATATTTTTTCAATTCATTTTCAATATTAAAATTATCCAAGCTTTCGATGTTGCAAGCATGTAAAATTGTTTTATTTTGACATCTTCCGGGAATGCCAATACCAATTGATTTAATTTGAGAGAGTGAAATATTACTTTCATTTAAAATTTCAATACAATTTGTTGCCATGTCTTTTATTATTAATTCAGATTTTCGTTTTGGACGTGTTGGAATACTTTTTTTCAAAATTATTTCGCCAGTTTTATTGACCAAACCTATAGCAATATTTGTACCGCCTAAATCTATACCGATGTAATACATTTTACCTCCAATTAGGAATTGATAGCATTTTTTAATTTTTCGATAGCGTCATTTATAGAAATTTTTTCGAGTTGAGCACCAGATGAAGAAAAATGTCCGCCACCACCCATTCGTTCCATTATTAATTGAACATTTATTTTACCCAAACTTCGTGCACTTATTATGATTTTATTTTCGTATTCGCACAAAACAAATGCAGCAGCGATACCATTTATGTTTAAGAGTTCATCAGCGGCTTGAGCGGCAATCAATATTGCGTTAGAATTGTTTTTTCCACAGACGCTTATAGCAATATTTTTGTTAAAGATTTGCATATTAGTTATGGCAGAAATTTTTGCTTTGTAGGTTTCAAAATCATCACGGAAAAACATTTTAACACAAGTACTATCAGCGCCTTTTCGTTGTAAGAATGCGGCAACTTCATAAGTTCGTGCGCCAGTTTTAAAGGTAAAATTTTTTGTGTCAATCATAATTCCGGCCAAAAGTGCATTTGCTTCTGTTGCCGACAATTTTATATCTTTTATTTGCAGCATTTCTGTTACTAATTCCGCTGTTGATGACGCATATGGTTCGTAGTAATTCATTACGGTATCATCTACGAACTCAACATTTTTTCGATGATGGTCGAAAACGACAACATGATGCGAATTTTTTATAAGCTCCGGGAAATCTAAAAGCGATGGGCGATGCGTATCGACAATGACAATTAGTGACGAAGCATCTAAAAATTTTTCAACTTCTTGATTTTTAATAAATACGTCAGTTTTATATTCGAGAGTTTCAATTATTTTTTCATACATAAGTTTTATGCTTTCAGTGACTTCATTTAAAATTATCCGACATTTTTTACCTTCGGACGTTACAAATTTATATACACCAATAGCTGAACCAAGACAATCCGGATCAGAATTTTTATGTCCCATAACAATAATATTTGATGCTTCAGAAATTAATTCTTTAAAAATATAAGTTTTAACTCTGGCACGAACTTTTGTATTCGTATTGATTTTGGTTTGTTTGTCGCCGAAAAAATAAAATTTGTTAGCATTTTTTATTAAAACTTGGTCGCCGCCGCGGTCAAGTGCTAAATCCAAAGATGCACGTGCATATTCCATCGATTGGTTCAAAGTTTTTCCACCGATACCAATACCGATGCTAAGAGTAAGTGGAAATTGATTGCCCATATCAATTTCGCGGATTTGGTTAAGAATATAAAATTTTTTTTCTTTGAAATAATCAAGTTTATCTTGCGAAAAGATAAAAATATATTTGTCATGCTCAAATTTTTTTATTATGCCGCCTAAATCTAATGCCATTGCATTTAATTTACGTTCGATAAGTGCGAGAAGTAAAGGTTTTTTGATTTCTTCAGTAGTTTTTAATGCTTCATCGTAATTATCAACCATAATTAATCCAACGGCCGTATTAATAAATTTCGTTTCGTTTCCTTCATATTTAATTAAATACAAAATTTTGTAAGTGCGGTCAATTTTTGTCGCGCCAAAATAACCATAATAATAATTATCGTCGAAAATAATTTTTTGTTTTTCTAAATTCGTGTCAAATCCATGAATATAATCTGTAATTTTTTTCCCCACTGAAAATTTTTTTATCTCTGTCGCTTTCTCATCCGCATAAATTATTTTACTACCTTCTAAAATTAAATATGGAAATGGCATTTCATCCGTTAAATATTTATTATGCTCGAGGTCAGATATATGTTGAATGAGGACGAAAATTAATGTTAAAAGTGCAAGATAAATATTACACCAGCCAACTAATATAAAAATTATTGTGTAAATAAAAATTGATTTTTTGATAGCTGATTTACTTAAAATTTTGTTAAGTGAATTAAACATTATTCCCTCCACTACGTGTAAGATGTTTTAACAAATTTACGGATTGGATATATAAAATATTTTGCTTTGCTAAATTTAATTTCAATTTCCCTACTGCTTTTGTATCAATCGTATTACTATTAATTCCAAGTTTATCAGCTAAAATATAAGTAAAAATAATAATATCGGCAAAAGTTTGCGCACGGTCATTATTTTGTGTCAATGTTTGCGTAAATAAATTTGAAACTGATGCCAATAGTTCACATTTTAATTTCTCAACTAATTTAATATTTTGTGCGATGTCAAAATCATCCGGCAATGTTTTCACCTCTTTTTAAACATTAAATCTAAAAACGATTACATCGCCGTCTTTTACAACATAATCTTTTCCTTCGATACGAACTAATCCATTAGCTTTTGCATTCGTATAAGATTTACTTTCCATTAAATCATCATAAGTTATTACTTCCGCTTTAATAAATCCACGCTCAAAATCTGAATGAATTTTCCCGGCAGCTTGTGGCGCTTTCATCCCTTTAGTAATTGTCCATGCACGTGTTTCTTTTTCGCCCGCTGTCAAAAAACTTATAAGCCCAAGTAATTCATAACTTGCTTTGATTAATTTATCTAAGCCAGTTTCGGCAATACCAAGTTCTTCGAGAAATATTTTTTTCTCATCGTCTGAAAGTTCACTAATTTCTTCTTCAATTTTTGCACAAACTGTAAATACGCGTGAATTTTCAGCTTCAGAAAATTTCTTAACTTGTTCAACAAAATTATTTTTCCCACTAACTAAATCATTTTCGGAAACATTTGCAGCGTACAAAACAGGCTTAAACGTGAGGAGTTCAAAAGTTTTTACGATTTCTTTTTCTTCATCAGTTAAGTTAACATTTATTGCACAAATTTCATTATTAAATGCCGCTTTTAATTTTTCTAAAACGTTAACTTCTTTTTGCAATGATTTATCATTTTTCACTAGCTTTTGAACTTTCACAAGACGTTTTGTAATTATATCCAAGTCGGATAAAATCAATTCCAAATTAATTGTTTGGATATCGCGCAGTGGATTAATTTCTCCATCAACATGAATAATATCAGAATCTTGAAAACATCTTACAACATGAATGATTGCATCAACTTGCCGAATATGCGATAAAAATTTATTTCCTAATCCTTCACCATTACTTGCACCTTTAACTAATCCGGCAATATCAACAAATTCGATAACGGCCGGAACAATTTGTTTGCAATTATATAAATTAGCAAGATTTTGTAGGCGATAATCTGGGACATTTACAAATCCTACATTAGGGTCGATAGTACAAAAAGGATAGTTAGCTGATTCAATTTGTGCATTAGTTAGCGAATTAAATAATGTACTTTTACCGACATTAGGTAAACCGATAATACCGAGTTTCATAAAATACATCCTCTCATACGTAATTTTGTCATTATAAATTAATAGGAGTTAAATATCAACGGTATTAATTAAATAACTCGTAGAAAATAAATTTTTACTTTTCTTTCAGAAAAAGAAATAAAACCATTCTTTTTTTTGTAAAAAAAAGAATCAAAAAAAACTTTATAAAAAACTTCGCGTATGCGAAGTTTTTTGTTAAGTTCTTTTATTTTACTTTTCTTTCAAGAAAAGTAAAGGTTTTAAAGAAATAACCCCCTTCTTTTTTTTGCGAAAAAAAGAATCAAAAAAAACTTTATAAAGAACTTCGCGTATGCGAAGTTTTTTTGTTAAGTTCTTTTATTTTACTTTTCTTTCAAGAAAAGTAAAGGTTTTGAAGTTATTTAACTATAATTAAATTTGCGAGAGTATCTGCAAGTTTTTGAAGTGATAAAGTTTTTTCAATTTCTATCCCATATCTCTTAAGCTCATTAATAAATTTAATAGTAAATGGGAAATCATACATTGTTGTATTTTCATTACAAAAAATATTTTGTGGCGTATCATCAAAAATAATTTTACCTTTACTTAAAACAATAAGGCGGTCAAATTTCGTAGCTTCTTCTACATCATGCGTAATAAATAAAATTGTTTTACCGTAATTTTTATTGAGTTTAATTACTTCATTTAGAAATTCATCTTTACTATCAATCATTGACGTAGATTCATCAAAGATAATATAATCGGGATTAATTGCTAAGATACCGGCAACGGCAATTTTTTGTTTTTGTCCACCGGATAACATATCAATTGAAGAATTTTTATATTGTTCCATCCCAACAATTTTAAGTGCATTCTCAACACGTATTTCTATATCATTAAGATTTAAATTTTGAGGGCCGAAAGCAATTTCTTCATCAACTATTGAAGAAACAATTTGGTTATCAGGATTTTGGAAGACCATTCCGACTTTCGCACGTATTTTAAAAATATTTTTGTCATCATCATAATTTAAATTATCAGTAATAATTAAGCCAGATTTTTTTTTCAGTAAGCAATTTAATAATTGAGCGAGAGTAGATTTCCCAGAGCCATTTACTCCCATAATTGCAATAAGTTCACCATTTTTTATTTGGAGATTTATATCGTATAAGATATTTTTATCATTGTAATCGAAATACATATTTTTAATATCAATCATTTTATTCACCTACATAGAAAATAAAATTTTTAACTGGTAAAATCAATAGGTTAAATAAATTAGGAGTTGAGGATTATGAGTAATACTGAGAAATTATTTTCATATTCTTTTACGAATAAGGATTATCTAAATATCGAAGCAATATTTAGTGATGAGACACAAAATTTTGTCTCACCTATTAATATTAATTTTAATCAACCTTTTGAAATTATGATACGAACTGCCAAAAATAATATCGATAAAATTTTTTTATGCTCTAATAATAATCGATTCCTAATGTATAAAAAAATTAGTGACGAAATTTTTGATTACTTTTGTGTAAAAATTAATGGCTGTCAGTATCGTTTTGAATATTATTTCGAACTGCATCGTGAAAATAAAATCTATTTTTATAATAAACGTGGCCTCTATGATATCTTAAATCCTGAGTATAATTTCGCCGTTATCCCTGGTTTTATTACTCCCGATTGGATTAAGGGTGCTGTTATGTATCAAATTTATGTCGATAGATTTTATAATGGCGATGAAAAAAATGATGTCGTCGATAACGAATATATTTATTTGGGTAAGGCTGCAAAAAAAATTACGCCATGGAATACTCCAGTTTCTACTGATGATGTTTGTAATTTTTATGGCGGTGATTTGCAAGGTATTATTGACAAATTAGATTACTTAGAAGATTTAGGAGTAGAAGTTATTTATTTAAATCCAATTTTTGTTTCGCCGAGCAATCATAAATATGATATACAAGATTATGATTACGTTGACCCACATTATGGGAAAATAGTTGAAGATAGCGGGGAAGCTTTAAGCTTAAATAATTTTAGCAATAAGTTTGCGTCAAAATATATTTGCAGAACAACTAATAAAAAAAATCTTGAAGCATCAAATCTTTTATTCATTAATTTAGTTTCACTAGCACATGCACGCGGTATAAAAATTATTTTGGACGGCGTTTTTAATCATTGTGGCGCATTTAATAAATGGATGGATAAAGAAAATTTTTACTACGCTAATGGTTATCCAGTTGGCGCGTATCGTGATGAAAAAAGTTTGTATCATAATTATTTTAGTTGGTACGATAAAAATTGGCCCAATAATGATTGTTATGAGAGTTGGTGGGGCTTCGATAATCATCCTAAATTAAATTATGAGAATTCTCCGCAACTTCTTGATTATATTATTAATCTCGCGGCAAAATGGGTTAGTCCTCCATTTAATGCTGATGGTTGGAGAATTGATGTAGCGGCTGACGTTGGTAAATCTCAAAATTTTAACCATGAATTCTGGAGAAAATTTCGTAGCTCTGTTAAAAATGCTAATCCTAATGCGGTTATTATTGCTGAACATTATGGTAATCCTAAAAGTTGGCTAATAGGTGACCAATGGGATTCCGTAATGAATTATGATGCTTTTATGGAACCATTAACTTGGTTCCTAACTGGTATGGAAAAACATAGTGAAGATTTTAAGCCGAATAAATTATGTAACGCAATGGATTTTGAAAACTCAATGCGTTATTTTATGGCGCAATTTAATTTCCACTCACTTTATTGTGCAATGAATGAGTTATCAAATCATGACCATTCTCGTTTCTTAACTCGTACTAATAAAATAGTTGGACGACTTGGTCAAAAAAATTCTAATGATGCCGATAAAAATATTGATAAAAATATAATGATGGAAGCAGTAGTTTTTCAAATGACATGGCCTGGATGCCCAACTATTTATTATGGAGATGAAGTTGGATTAACAGGTTGGTCGGATCCTGATAATCGTCGTCCTTTCCCATGGCATAATCAAGATAAAATTTTACTTGCATTGCATAAATTTTTAGTAAGTCTTCATAAGAATAGTAAAACTTTAAAGCTTGGCTCACTTGAGTATCTACATTTGAATTACGGAATAATTTCATTTGGGAGATGGCTCGGTAATGAAAAATTTATTATTGCGTTAAATAATAACGATACGGAAAAAGAAATAGAGATACCGGTTTGGAAAGCAAATGTAAAACCTAGTGAGAAACTTATTCAAATCCTTCTTACATCGCAAAATAATTTTGATACCTCAAAAAAAATTTATGAAATTACTGATGGCAATCTTCATTTGATTTTAAAAAGTAAAAGTGCAATTATTTTGAAATCAATTGATTAATTTGATAAATCACAAAAAATCTTGTAAAATAAAATTATGATAAAAAAATTGTGGGGGCATGGAAAGTGGAACTGACAAAAACTTTTGAGCAGTTTATTAAAAAGTACGTTGGTGAAGGAGCAAGGTACTATGATTTACAGACACAGGGTGGGATTTTGGTTGACTTTGAATTTTTGCCGGAAGAAGAAAAATTAAAATTTACGGTTGAACAAGCAGAAAAAATTGAAAATGATGAATTTGTTATAAAACATTTTCATTATATAACAGTTTCTGAAATGAAAATTAACAATAAAAATGCAAATGAAAAGTTGTGTGAATTAGCTAAAAAAATTGATTCAAAAAATGATAATTTATTTAATTTAAATAATTTTTTGATATATTATTTTTCAAAACCTAATTCTAACTCTAAAATGATTTTAAGTAAATTTAATTTTAATTATTTTAGAAATGACAAAATAAAATTTTTAATTAAGTATAAAGAATTTTTTCCTTTCATAAACGATTTGTTAAAACAAAAGTATAAAGATTTTGAATGTGAAGATTTTTTATTGGAGATTAAACAAAATCCCCAGAATTTTTTTGATTATTTAGCGAAAAAAAAGAGTGAAATGTATTATAGGTATGATTTGTTGATAATTTATTTTTATATTCATATGAAATTTGAGGAACAAACGCCTGAAAGATTTGGAAAATTAAGTAGTGCGGAAAAAAATAATGTGATTATTTATGCTGAAAATAATAAATCGATAAATATTACGAAAGAACATGTTGATTTAATAATTGGTGAAAGTGATTTCTGTGAAGGAATGAGAGTAAACGCACAAAAAATTTTAGATTTCAGAAATAAACAAGCACAATATGCTCAAAATGTTCAAGCAAAAGAAATTGAAGAAAACAAATCTAATAAAATTTGTGAAGTAATAAAATTATTTTTTGCAACTTTATTTTCACTTGGAAGTAGCGCTAGCATAATTATTGGAGCAATAGCCCTTGCAAGCTTATTGACATTGCCATTTAGTCCTTTGATTCTTGTTTGCATTGGCGTACCAGTTTTGATAATTGGAGTATATTTTTTTGGTAAATCGGTAAAAAATTTACGAAATTTAATTTTGATAATGAAGCAACCAAATGTAAAAGAAGAAAATGATGACAACTCTGCCATTTCAAAAGAAAATAATAAAGATGAAAATAATATTTCAAGACCTGAATTTCAAGAAGAGGAAGAAGATAAAAGCGAAATTGATTTTGAATAATTAATAGAAAAAAAGCTTTTTGATAATAAATTTTATCAAAAAGTTTTTTTGTTGGTAGAAATTTTTTAAATTAATTTTTTATATTTCTGGTACATCTGAATTTTCAATATAAATTTGCAGAGATTCAGTAATTTCATCTTCTATTATAGTATCTTTTAAGCCAAATTTTCTGTACAAATAAACTCGAATTTCTTTTACATCATTATCTATTTTAAAATTTCGTGAATAGCTATTAAAATCTTCTTTCTCAACTTTTAAACTATGTTCGCCGTAATTTAATAATATTGGTTCAGAAGCGGAAGATTTTTTATCATCGATATAAACTGTACAATCATCTTCATTTATTTTCAATTTAAGTATTCCGAATTTGAATTGTACGTTTGACAAATCTAATTCAACTTTACTATTGTCATTTATAAAAAAATCTTTATTATATGTTTCGATATTGTCGCCCGTAATTGAAATATTGTGATGGCCTTCAGGTAATTCCAAAGTTTTTGTATCGTTGAGGAGCATTGGAGATTTTGAATCAACTTTCAAAATTCCACCAATTATTTTATCGGCGTTTAAAAAATTTACAGTTCCATAGCCTTTATTAATTTCTATTGCGCAAATATTTTCATCGATACCGCAAATTGTAATAACGCTCAAAGGATTTATTTGTCTAATATCGTACAAATTATCTTTATACATTACGAGGACATTTTCACCGAACGAATATTTTTTACCGTCGTAGTAAAGATAATTTGAATTATAATCGAATTTAAAATTATTTACGTGGCTTTTTTTCCATGAATTTTTATTTATAGTTAAAGATTTTATTTTAGAATTATCGGAAACGGCGTCAACAATCATACCGATGGAAAGTTTTGAGCGTGGTATTGTAAAATTATCTTTATCATAAATTTCGACGTTGTCACTAATTTTTATAAAACTTTCTGTATTCATGTTAAAAATTTTTATCGAATCGTTGTCAATTTTATTTATAACTGCTGTGAATTTATTTATTGTTGGAAGAGTTGGAGCGGCTTGTTGAGTTTCAGGCGTAGTAGAAAAAAATTTAAATGCAAAATAAAATGACCCACAAAAAATAAATATTCCAATCCCAAGCGTTATTAAATAAAAAATTATAGGATTACTTTTTTCTCGTTTTTCTTTTCGCATTTTTTTCACCAAAAATTTTTTTTTAATATGTTATTGCAAAAAAAATCCTCAGTCAAGTTTTTACATTTTTATGATATAATTTTATTGCAAAAGGAGATTTTAAATGAGATTGCAAAAATTTTTATCTGCTGCCGGTATCGCTTCACGTAGAAAATCTGAGGAATTAATAAAAAATGGATTGGTAAAAGTTAATGGCAAAATCGTTACCGAATTAGGAATAAAAATTTCGCCCTACGACAGTATCTTTTATCGTGGCAAACAATTAAAATTGCAAAAACATATTTACATTATGCTCAATAAACCTGTGGGATATGTTACAACTTTACACGATGAGTTTAATCGTCCAAATATTTTACAACTTGTAAAAATTCCGCAGCGAATATTTCCAGTAGGTCGCCTCGATTATAATACTTCGGGGCTTTTATTATTAACAAATGATGGTGAATTGACGTACAAATTAACGCACCCTAAGCATAATATAAATAAGACATACGTGGCAAAAATTAAAGGTGAAATTAAAAAAAATGAGTGCAATCAATTTGAAAACGGTTTGATTATCGACGGACGTAAAACTGCTCCGGCACAAATTAAAATTATTAACTCAAACAAATTTTATTCTGTCGTACAAATAAAAATTCATGAAGGCCGTAATCGTCAAATTAGAAAAATGTGCGCGGCTATCAATCATTCTGTAATTGAATTGAAACGAACTCACATTGGTAAATTAAAATTGGATATCAATAGTGGTTGTTACAGAATTTTAACGGAAAATGAAATCGATTATCTCAAATCTTTAGAAGGTGAGAAATAGATGCGAAAAATTTCGCTGGCAAAAAAAATTTTTATCGCCCTTATACTTGGTTGTGTGTGTGGAATAATTTTTAATCTTGTGCCAAAAAATTTTGATATTTTACTTGAAATTATAAATTTAATCGGACAAATTTTTACGAATTTAATTAAGTCAATGGTTGTGCCATTAGTTTTTGTAAGCATCGCACTTGGTATTGCATCGATTGGAGATTTGAAAAAGTTGGGAAGTGTCGGTTCAAAAATTATTGCGTTTTATTTTGGAACGACAGCTTTAGCCGTAAGTTTCGCAATTTTTTTTGCTAAGCTTATAAATCCCGATACGAGTTTTTATATTAAAAATGTGCCGGAAATTTCGACGGATATTCATGAAAAAATAAGTGTGTCGAAAATTATTTTGGACATAATTCCGACAAATCCTATTGAAGCTTTGGCGCAGGGAAGTATGTTGCAAATTATTTTTTTTGCGATATTGATAGGGATTGGGATAACGCTTGCAAATGAAAAAGGTACGCCGGTAAAAAAATTATTTGAGTCGCTCAACGAAATTAATTTAAAACTTGTAGCAATGATAATGAATTTTGCACCGATTGGCGTTTTCGCACTGATTACTTATTCTTTCGCAAGCTTTGGATTAGATATTATTCCATCGATTTCAAAATATTTATTTGTAACATATTTGGCGCTGTTTTTTCACGCAGTTGTTATTTATAATTTAATGCTAAAGATTTGGACGAAGCTTGATATTAAAAAATTTTGGAAGAAATTTTGGCCGGTAGCAGGTGTAGCTTTTTCGACTTCATCGTCAAATGCAGCATTACCTATTTCAATTGAAGCAGCAGATAAGATGGGAGTCTCACGTGATATTTCATCATTTACATTATCGCTTGGCTCGACAATAAATATGAATGGAACTGCAATTATGCACGGAATAACGGTAATTTTTTTGGCGAATGTCTATCATATAGATTTAAGTCTTTCAGATTTAATTAAAGTTGTTTTGATGTCGACACTAGCATCTGTTGGAACAGCAGGGGTTCCCGGAGTTGGAATGTTAATGCTCGCAATGGTTTTGGAACTCGCAAATATTCCTGTTAGTGCAATAGGTTTAGTACTTGGTATCGATAGGATTCTTGATGCGGGCAGGACGGTAGTAAATGTTATGGGAGATTGCGTTTGTACTCTTATTGTTGCGGTAATGGAAAATGATTTAGATGAAAAAAAATTTAATGCAGATGTATAAAAAAATTTTTGTGCGCAATAATATTTATCGTAGAGATAAAAATCCTCTATGTTTTTAGTTCGCACTTTATTGAGCGAAGGGAGGTTAATTATTATGAACGATAATAAAAATGATAAGTATACTGAAGAAGCAAATTCTTCTGACAAAAAAAATAAAAATAGTAAATAATAAAAAGGAATGCAAGCTTATGGAGCTAAGTTTGCATTCCTTATTTTTTTTTACATAAATTAAAAATGCAGAAATATTAATCTCTGCATTTTAAAAATGTTGAGGAAATAATTTCTTTTGAATTTTTTGCTTATTATGCTTTTAATTCTTCTTGAGGATTTAAATTTGGTGATTTTTGTTCTTCTGCATTTTGAATTTTTCCATTAAACGAACTTTCTTGATTTTCATTTATGTAATTACTTAAATCTTCTTGTTCATTGCTTACATCATTTGGACTTACGAGGAGCGTATATCCATTTTTTGATTTCGGATTTATAATTGAATTAATTAATTTTGCTTCATTAACTTTTTTTGAAAATATTCCAGTTATGAGAGCTCCAATTGCTATTCCAATTGAAGCAATTGTAGCAAAAATTGCTGTATGGCTTGCAATAATTGTTCCTATCATTCCTAATATTGCTGCGCCAATTCCACCTGTAGTTAAAGCAATTCCTATTCCTAATATTCCTAGAGTTACACCTGCAATTATTCCAAGTATTTTAGGCCAATATTTCTTTTTTGTAATATTATTATCTATGCAAAGTTGAGTTTTTATTTGTGGTGATAATTTTTTGCTGGTTATAAGTTTATTTAAGATTTTATGTTTTATATCTGGATAGCAAGATAATTTTGCAGTTATTGCAAGTGATAAAATTTTCACTGCATTTTCATCGTTAAGATAAATATTTAATTCACCATTATATACTGCTTTTAAAAATCCATTTCTTTTTTCGGAAAAATTTTGCCACTTTTCTTGGGTGATTTCATTTATTTTATTTATGATTTCTTCTTGATGTTTAGCACGCCATTTTTCAAAGGGAATATATTGTTCTTCGATTTCATCAAATGTATTTTCAAATAAATTTTCGAGTTCAGCATTCAATTCTTCATCTGAAGGTAATTTAGGATCAAAATTTTCTATTAAAGTTTTAAAATCGCTAGGGAGGTATTGAGAAATATCTATTGATTTTGAATCAGGTAAATCATTAAATTTTTTTGTTAATCCACATTGAGTATCATAGTTTGAATTTTCTTTATATTGTATAAAAGCTTTAATGTCTTCATCTAATTTCATGAATTCCGGATTTTCAATATATTCATCAAAAAATTCATCATTTTCTTTTGCATATTTTAATGATTCAATTTTTTCTTCTTTGCTTATTGATAAAAGTAGTTGGTTTCCAAAATCAAAACATAAATCATATAAATCGATCAAGTCTGTTTCTTGATCATTTGTTAAAGAGTTTGGAAAATTTTCGTCCGGTTTATATAAAAATGTTAATTTTTTTATTTCATTGATGCGCTCTATTGCTTTTTGATTTTTTTCTGATAAATTTACTGGATTTTGTATTATATTATTTATATATTTAGAGTGTGCTTCATTGGTATTACTTATATCTGATGGCAATTCAAACCATTTTGTAAGTTTGTAAAAGTAGAAGATATTTATTTGATATGAATTCAAACTATCAAAAAAGTTTTTGGCTGATTTTGCTACTTTATATTTGATTAATGACGAACGTTGAATTTTTGAAGGTATACTATTAATAGCTTCTATTTGTTCTTTTGTTAATAGTTTATCGTTTGGCAACTCATCGACTTCATAAAAATCTTTGTAAAATTGAGCATAAATTTCTTGAATTAAGCCTAAAAATATAAATTTAAATTGCTTTTCTAATTTAGTTAAATTTTCTTCTGGTGCATGCAATATATATACAACATGATTTTTATCTGGCAAATTATCGTTTATATTTTCTAGTGTTATTTCAGTTATGTTTTTTTTAGGCGGCCATGACTGAAATGATGTTATAAAAGTTGTAATTATATTAATTTGAAAATGAATATTATGTAAAATTAAATTTTTTAGATTTATTTGTTTTTCAGTTAGATAAATATCATTTGTGATTAATAGCTGCGCCAATTTAGTTTTTTCATCGTTACTTAATCCTGACAAAATGTTAAAGGATAAGCAATATAAAAGAATTTTTTCATTAGGTGGATTTTGAGTTTCAAGTAAATTTCTATCCAAAAATGCTGCTGTTTGTAAATTGCTCATAAAACGTCGTCTTTTAAAATTAACTGTTTTAGAACGTATAAAGTCTCCATCACGTAACATATTTTTATTTTTTTTAATATTTAATTCAAAATGGAATGAATCACTTGTTAGACCTTGATCATTAATATATGTATATTTTAATAGATTTAAATGTTCACAAATAAAATTTTCATGTTTTTCAATTAATAGGTTACAAGAATTTTTAAACATAGGATTTTTATCTGTTATATTTGGGAAAATATTTTTTTGACTTAAAAATATTTCTTGCATATCATTATAAATATTCGCTGTGCTTGGAACTGTAAAGCTGAAATTTTTATCTAAAGTTTTGTGCATTTCGGTTAAATTGTATCTAGATAATATTCTTAAAAGTTCAATGTGAAGATTATTTTGCTTATCGAATATCTTTAATAAATTTGTAGAATTTGAGGCAATCATACATCTAAGTAATGATTCTCTAAGGAATTCCCAATTTTCTACAGCGTATAAATCTGTTTGTTGTTCGAGGTTATTTAAAATTTGCTGATTTATTTCCATGATATCACCTCGTTTTTTTATTTATAATTTTATTATAACATAATTGTTATGAAATAAATTGTAGTTATTATTTTGTACATATCACTTAACTTTATAGATGCAATTTAATTTTGATTTATTAATTTGTTGTACCAAAAAAGTGGTATCAACTAAAAAGTTTATGCCACTTTTTTTATAAATTCTTGGCAAAAAAATAAGCAGAGATATTATCTCTGCTTGCTTGTTAAAAATGTTATTGAAGAATTTTTACTACTGAACCTGCGCCAACAGTTCTTCCACCTTCACGAATAGCAAAACGTAATCCTTCTTGCATAGCAATTGGTGTAATTAATTCAATTGTCATTTCAACATTGTCGCCAGGCATACACATTTCAGTTCCTTCTGGTAATGTAATAACACCAGTAACGTCAGTGGTTCTGAAATAAAATTGTGGACGATAATTATTAAAGAAAGGTTTATGACGTCCACCTTCTTCTTGCGTTAAAACATAAACTTGCGCAACAAACTTTGTGTGTGGAGTAATAGTTCCCGGTTTAGCTAAAACTTGTCCGCGTTCAATTTCATTACGTTGAACGCCACGAAGTAATAAACCAACGTTATCACCGGCTTCACCTTGGTCAAGCAATTTGTGGAACATTTCTACGCCTGTTACGACAACTTTACGTTTTTCAGTTGTAAGACCAACGATTTCAACTTCATCCTGAATTTTTACGATACCACGTTCAATTCTACCAGTAGCAACTGTTCCACGACCTGTGATTGAAAATACGTCTTCAACTGGCATCAAGAATGAATGTTCTACATCACGCACAGGATCATCGAAATATCCATCGATTGCATCCATAAGTTCCATGATTTTGTCGCCCCATGGACCATTTGGATCTTGAAGCGCTTGATATGCAGAACCACGAATAATAGGAATTTCGTCGCCAGGGAATTCATATTCGGACAAAAGTTCACGAATTTCCATTTCAACTAAATCCAACAATTCTTCATCGTCAACCATATCACATTTATTCATGAAGACAACAATTTTTGGAACACCAACTTGACGTGCGAGCAAAATATGTTCACGAGTTTGAGCCATAGGACCGTCAGTTGCAGCAACAACCAAAATTGCACCATCCATTTGTGCGGCACCAGTAATCATATTTTTTACATAGTCTGCATGGCCCGGACAGTCAACGTGTGCGTAGTGACGTTTTTTAGTTTCATATTCAACGTGTGCAGTAGAAATTGTAATACCTCTTTCACGTTCCTCTGGTGCCTTATCAATATTTTCAAAATCTACGGCTTTGTTAATAGTACTAGGAAATCTTACCGATAAAGTTTTTGTAATTGCAGCGGTAAGAGTTGTTTTACCATGGTCAACGTGACCAATTGTACCAATATTAACGTGCGGTTTATTTCTTTCAAATGTAGCCATTATAATTCCTCCTTTAATTTTTCAACATTATAACATTAAGAATGATTTGACACAATTTTATCTTGTACAGTTTTTGGAACAGGTTCGTAATGATCTGTTTCCATTGAATAGACGCCACGACCTTGAGTTTTTGAACGTAAATCAGTTGAATACCCAAACATTTCAGCCAATGGCACATAACCATGAATAATTTGCGCGCCGTTTCGCAGTTCCATTCCTTCAATGCGTCCGCGACGGCTATTTATATCGCCGATTACATCACCCATATATTCTTCCGGAACAGTTACATCAATTTTCATAATTGGTTCGAGCAAAACTGGGTCGCCTTTCTTCATAGCTTCTTTAAAAGCCATCGAACCAGCAATTTTGAAAGCCATTTCAGAAGAGTCAACATCGTGATAAGAACCATCATATAAAACAGCTTTTACGCCAAGCACTGGATATCCGCCAAGTATTCCGCATTGCATAGCTTCTTGAATACCGTTGTCAATGGCTGGAATATATTCTTTAGGGATAGCACCGCCGACAATATTATTGACGAATTCGTAAGTTTTATCTTTGTCATTGGCATCCATTGGTTCAAATTTAACTTTACAATGTCCATATTGACCGCGGCCGCCAGATTGTTTGATATATTTACCTTCGATATCGACAGGCTTTCGGAAAGTTTCTTTGTAAGCAACTTGTGGTTTACCAACATTTGCTTCGACTTTAAATTCGCGTAACAATCGGTCAACAATAATTTCCAGATGCAACTCACCCATACCAGAGATAATTGTTTGACCAGTTTCAACATTTGTATATGTCTTGAAAGTTGGATCTTCTTCAGCTAATTTTGAAAGTGCAATAGCCATTTTGTCGCGGCCGTCTTTAGTTTTTGGTTCAATTGCAACCGAGATAACAGGTTCCGGGAAATTCATCGATTCCAAAATAACTTCGTCATCTTCGGTACACAAAGTATCGCCGGTTGTAGTAAATTTTAAACCTACGGCAGCGGCGATATCGCCAGCGCAAACTTTTGAAATTTCTTCACGATGATTTGCATGCATTTGTAAGATACGACCGATACGTTCTTTTTTCCCTTTTGTAGAATTATAGACGTATGAGCCAGCGTTCAAAACGCCAGAATAAACGCGGAAGAAAGCAAGTTTTCCGACAAAAGGGTCATTCATAATTTTAAAAGCGAGAGCGGAAAAAGGTTCGTCGTCAGAAGCATGGCGTAAAATTTCTGTATTGCCATCAGTTGTTGTTCCTTTTATTGCGGGTACATCGATTGGTGATGGCATATATTCAACTATACCGTCCAATAATTTTTGCACGCCTTTATTTTTATAAGCCGAACCACAAAAGACTGGAGTTAATTCAGTTGAAATACAAGCTTTACGTAAACACTTTTTTAATTCATCGATAGATGGTTCCTCACCCGACAAATATTTTTCCATTAATTCTTCATCGGTTTCGGAAATTAATTCAACCATATTTGTATGATATTCTTTTGCTTTATCGAGCATATCGGCAGGAATTTCTTCAACAGAAATATTTTTGCCTAATTCATCATTATAGATGTAAGCTTTCATTTCCATCAAATCAATTATACCGAGAAATTCATCTTCAGCGCCAATAGGAAGTTGAACGGGGACAGGAGTTGCACCGAGACGAGTTTTAATCATATTGACAGCATTATAAAAATCTGCGCCCATTATATCCATTTTATTGATAAAAGCCATACGCGGAACGTGGTACTTATCAGCTTGACGCCAAACAGTTTCAGATTGTGGTTCAACACCGCCTTTTGCACAAAATACGGCAACGGAACCATCTAAGACTCTAAGGGAACGTTCAACTTCAACAGTAAAGTCAACATGACCAGGCGTATCAATAATATTAATAGTATAGTCATTCCAATGAACGGTAGTAGCGGCGGAAGTAATAGTTATACCGCGTTCTTGTTCCTGCTCCATCCAATCCATAGTTGCGGTACCTTCATGAGTATCGCCAATTTTATAGTTACGGCCGGTATAGTATAAGATACGTTCAGTCAAAGTAGTTTTACCTGCATCGATATGAGCCATGATTCCGATATTACGTATGCGTTCAAGCGGGAAAACTCTGTCAGACAATTTTTTACCTCCTTATTACCATTTATAGTGGGCAAAAGCTTTATTAGCCTCAGCCATTTTATGTGTTTCTTCTTTCTTTTTAATAGAGCCGCCAGTATTATTTATGGCGTCCATTATTTCATTAGCTAATCTTTCGTACATAGTACGTTCGGAACGTTTACGACTATATAAAACGAGCCAACGTAATGCTAAAGTTTGACGCCTATCACTTTTAATTTCAACAGGGACCTGATAGGTAGCTCCACCGACACGACGTGCTTTAACTTCCAAGACGGGCATAATATTATTAAGGGCCTCATCGAATGCAGTTAATGGATCTTTATCTAAATTGTTACTAACTTTTTCAAAAGCTTTATAGACAATATTTTGAGCGATACCTTTTTTCCCATCAAGCATAATTTGATTAATAAGTTTAGTCACAATTTTACTATTATAAATTGGATCGGGCAGCACATCTCTTTGAACGATATGACCTCTACGTGGCATAATCTTCCCTCCTTAACTAATTAAATTAAATCAACGGTACTCGCTTTTGAATTGCGATAATGCCTTGTACTGCCGAATCTATTATGTTAGAAACCCGACAGATAATTTTTTTTTACAAGGTTTATTTTTTATCTTTTGGGCGTTTCGCACCATATTTAGAACGAGCCTGCATTCTTTTAGCTACTCCTGCAGTATCTAAAGTTCCACGAATAATATGATAGCGGACACCGGGTACGTCCTTAACTCTACCGCCACGAATTAGAACTACACTATGCTCTTGAAGGTTATGACCTTCACCGGGGATATAACCGGTAACTTCCATACCGTTAGACAAACGAACTCTGGCGATTTTACGCATAGCTGAGTTAGGTTTTTTAGGCGTAGCAGTTTTTACAATGACGCAAACGCCACGCATTTGTGGGCTAAATTTATCAACTTGATATTTTTTTAAAGTATTGTAACGAAATTGTAGAGCGGGAGCGGTAGATTTTTTTTTAACGGACTTACGTGGCTTACGAACCAATTGATTGATAGTTGGCATAAATAACACCTCCTTAGTTTTAGGAATATATCTGCCGGATTGAGATTATCAATCAGCGCTTTTGATTATATCACAGAAAAATTTTAAATCAATGGGAATAAAATTTATATGAAAAAGATTAATGGAGTTATAAATTTAAAATATGATTACAAAAAAATCCGCGTGTGCGGATTTTTATTTACTTGCGAGAATTAATTTTGGATTAACACTATTGTCTTCGTGAGTAATTTTAAAATCGAGATGGCTACCGAGTAAAATTCCGTATTTAGTTGGAGAATTTACGCCGCCGATAACTTGTCCTTTTTTTACGATATCACCTTCATTTACCAATAAATTATCTTGCAATTGACTATAAATTGTAGACCAATCATTGCCGTGATCAATTACGATTGTATTACCGGATTCATCAGTTTTTGTAATTAATTTTACGATACCGTCAGCACTTGCTTTTACTTGTTCACCAACCGGAGCAGCTAAACTTATACATTCATTTGTACGATATTGTTCAAGAGTTTTGTCATAGACTAAATTTTCATCATCATAATTCATTACGATTTCACCAAATACGGGCCAAGCCATTTTTTGATTTTCATCAAAGGAATTAAAACTTTGTTCATTATTTGTCATCTCAGGAGAATTTTGTATCTCATTTGTAATTTGTGGAGTTGGAATAGGTGAGGTTTCTGGCGTAGTAAAAAATTTTTGCTTAGCTTTTTGCTCACTAACTTTTATTTTTTCTTTTGGAGTTTCATTTCTATCCTCAGGTGTTAAGTAACTTTTTGTTTTGTTACTTAATACGGGTAAAACTTTTTGGTCAACTTTTTTTGCCGTTTGTAATTTTGTATCAAATGAGTGAAGATTTGAATAGGTAACAGTTCCAGCAATTAATGCAACTGCTATTATTGATAAATATAGGGCAAGGTAAAAATTTTTTTCTTGCTTATTTTTTTTCATTTGACTAACACCTCCAATTGAATTATTACCATTAGTGGGAATTATTATTCAAAATTGTGGTAACATATTCAAAAAAATGGTGAGAGTAAATGTTTGCAAACGTAATTATTTTAGCGGCAAATAAAAATATTGACCGTGAATATTCATATCGCATACCCCAATCTTTTTCGGAAAAAATAAAAATAGGTACGAAAATTCTCGTACCATTCGGTCGTAAAAAAAAATTATCTGAAGCTATTATTATAAATTTGTCCGATAAAATTGATATCGAACCTGAAAAATTAAAATCAATTGAAAAAATTGACCCGCAAAATATTTTTGTCAGTCAAAATCATATACAACTCGCTAAATGGATGAGTGAAAAATATTTTTGTACGCTCGCAGCTTGTTTGAAATTAATGATACCAAGTAAAAAATCTCTGACAAAATCTTTCGCATTAAATAATTCATATGAGTCAATAAAATCTGACGTGAAAAATTTAACGGTTGAACAATTAAACGCAATTAAATTTATCGAAAATAAAATTTCACAAAAAGATTTACGTCCAATTTTATTGCATGGCGTAACTGGCAGCGGTAAAACTGAAGTTTATTTCAATATCATTCAAAAAATTATTGATGACGGTAAGCAAGCAATTGTTTTGCTTCCGGAAATCGCTTTGACGACTCAAATGGTAAATTTATTTTATGAACGTTTTGGCGATAAAGTCGGTATTACTCATAGTAAATTAACGGAACGCGAAAAATTTATTCAATGGCAAAATGCCGCACAAAATAAAATTTCAATTATGCTCGGGCCGCGCTCAGCAATTTTTACGCCGTTTAAAAATCTCGGTTTGATAATAATGGATGAGGAGCACGAGGCTTCTTATCAATCTGAAACAACTCCTAAATATAATACGCGTGAAGTTGCTGAAAAAATATGTGAGTTTACCGGCGCAAATTTAATTTTGGGTTCGGCAACGCCTTCCGTTGAAACTTATTTTCGTGTGCAAAATCATCAAATTAATTTGATAAAAATGCCAACGCGTGTAAATAAAAAAGTTCCGAAGATAAAAATTGTTGACATGCGAAAAGAACTCGCTGATGGAAATGTAAACATTTTTAGTCGCGAATTGATTTTTGAAATGCAAAATACTTTTGATAGAAATGAACAAGTTATTTTGTTCTTAAATCGTCGTGGACATTCTTCATTTGTTTCGTGTAGAAATTGTGGCTTCGTTTTGAAATGCAATATGTGTGATGTAAATTATACTTTCCATAGCGCTGAAAATTTTTTGATTTGTCATTATTGCGGGCAAAAATCTATTTTGCCTAAAATTTGTCCTGAATGTGGCTCGAAATATATAAAATTGCTTGGCGTTGGAACGCAAAAAATTGAAAATGAAATAAAAAAAATTTTCCCTGACAAAAATATTTTACGGATGGATTCGGATACAACTTCAAAAAAAAGTGATTACGAACGGATTTTGAAATCATTTGCGACAAAAAAAACTGATATTTTGATTGGAACGCAAATGATAGCGAAAGGTTTGAACTTTCCAAATTTATCGCTTGTTGGAATAATTTGTGCTGATATCTCGCTCAATATCGGCGATTTTCATTGCAGTGAATCAACTTTTCAATTGCTTTCACAAGTTTCAGGGCGTGCCGGTCGTGCTCAAACGAATGCGCTGTCAATTATTCAAACTTATAATCCCGAACATTATAGTATTGTGTGTGCGAAGGATGGCGATTACAAAAAATTTTACGACCAGGAAATAATGTTTCGTCAGCAAATGAATTATCCGCCGTTCACAAATATTTTTTGTATATTAATGACGTTGCCAGATAAAAATTTGTTGGACGAAAAAATTTCATTGCTTAAAAAAGTTTTGATGCGCTGCAATAAAAATAATCAGTTCCAAATTTTAGGGCCCGCTCCCGCCGCTATTTCAAAAATAAAAAATAATTATCGTCAGAAAATTTTGATTAAGCATGAAAATGAAACTAAACTCAAAAATTTCGCTTTGTTTTCTATAAATTTACTTGCATCAAAAAATTTACTCGATGGCGTAAAGCTTAATTTGACAATGAATCCGAATTTTATGCTATAATAACTTCATAACTAAAAGAGGTGAATGTCATGGCAATACGTAATATTCGTACTGAAGATGATCCGCTCCTCCGAAAATTATCCCGCGATGTTACAAAAATAAATAAGTATATCGAAATTTTGCTCGATGATATGCGTGAAACTTTAGATAGCAGAAATGGTATTGGTATCGCCGCGCCACAAGTTGGTGTCCTCAAAAAAGTTATTATCGCTGTCGATAATGATGATAATAAAATCGAAATTATTAATCCTCAAATCCTTGAAAAATCTGGCTCCCAAAAATTAAAAGAAGGTTGCTTGTCCGTACGTAATGTAAACGGCGTCGTTGAACGCCCTGAGTTCGTTAAAGTTAAAGGTCTCGATCGTAATGGCAACGAAATTATTATTGAGGGATATGAGCGTTTGGCCAGAGTTTTGGACCACGAAATCGATCACCTGAATGGTATTTTATTTACCGATAAAATTATTGAAGGTGAGTATGAAGAGGAGTAAATAATATGAAAATAATTTTTATGGGTACGCCTAACTTCGCTTTAACTATTTTGAAAAAATTATATGATGAGAAATATGAAATCGCGGCAGTCGTAACGCAAACCGATAAACCTAAAGGTCGCGGTCATAAAATACAATTTTCACCCGTTAAAAATTTTGGACTCGAACATAATTTACTATTGCTACAGCCAAAAACTTTAAAAGATGAAAATTTAGTTACGCAGTTAAAATCTTTTGATGCAGATTTATTTATTGTTGCGGCGTACGGGAAAATTATTCCCGAAAATATTTTGCAATTGCCAAAATATTTTTCAATAAATGTTCATGCATCGTTGCTCCCAAAATATCGTGGCGCAGCGCCAATTCAACATGCTATCGCCAATGGTGAAACGGTTAGCGGTGTAACTATCATGAAAATGGATAAAGGTATGGACACGGGAGATATTATTTTGCAAAAAAAATGCGACATATCCGCCGATGATACATATCAAACTTTATATGAGAAACTTGCATTGCTTGGAAGTGAAGCTTTACTTGAAACGTTAAATCAATTTGATAGTATTGAATTCAAAAAGCAAGATGATTCATTGGCATCTTACGCGCCGTTGATAACAAAAGATTTTTGTCATATTGATTGGAATAAAACTTCGCTTGAAATTATGAATTTGATTCGTGCGCTTAAACCAAATCCTGGTGCATATACTTTATATGAAAATAAAATTTTTAAAGTGTGGCAACTTACAGATTATCCAGTGTATGGTACGGAAGAATGCGGAAAAATTATTGCTGTCAACAATGATGGAATTGCGGTAAAAACATTTGACGGTGCGTTGCTTATTACGCAATTACAAGAACAAGGTCGAAAAATTATGTCAGCCGCCGATTATTTGAAAGGCCATACGATTAAAACAAATGTGTTTTTGAATTAAAAGAGGAGTGATGTAAATGCATTTTTACGGTTATGATTCGACAATGATTTTTTTGTTACCAGCATTAATTTTAGCTTTGTATGCAGAATTTAAAGTCAACCGCAATTTCAAAAAATATAGTGCGATTAATAATAAGCATGGTTATACGGGCGCGGATGTTGCAAAGCAATTGTTAATGTTGTCAGGAATAAACGATGTTACCGTGCAAATGGTAAATGGAAATTTGACGGACAATTATAATCCTAAAAATAAAACGTTAAATTTATCGCAAAGTGTTTATGCCAGTACATCATTGTCTGCAGTTGGTGTTGCTGCACATGAAACTGGTCACGCAATTCAACATCAAAATGAATATTTTCCGTTAGTTTTAAGAAGTTCGGTTATTCCGCTCGTAAGTTTCAGTTCAAAATTATCTATTCCACTTATTTTCATTGGCTTATTATTTTCTGGACGCTTACTTGATTTGGGAATAATTTTGTTTGGAATTGTTGTCATATTTCAGCTTATGACATTGCCAGTTGAATTTAATGCATCGAAACGCGCAGTGAAATTGTTATCTGAAAATAATTTTTTAGATGAAACCGAAATTCCAGCCGTAAAAAAAGTTTTGAGTGCTGCCGCTTTAACTTATGTCGCAGCTGCTGTTTCAGCAATTGCAAATTTAATTCGTTATATTGTAATTGCGCAAAATCGAAAGAATTAAAAAACAAAACCCTTTACATTTTTGGTAAAGGGTTATTTATTTAAAAATAAATTGGCATCAACCAATAACCATGATCATTTTTCATTGCTTTTTTATCTTGGCAGCTTTTAAATTGAACGAAGCCAAGTTTACTCATTAATGTTTTATATTCAGGTTGATATGTATCTGGCAAGCCTAATATATATTCACTGTTTGAAATATTTTTTCCGAGCAGCATATGTTTATTTTTATAATAAGCTGAGAAAATAAAAGGATGATTCATTAAAGTCCAAGAATCTATTGGCAGACATGAAAGTTCTTTTAAAGCGAGTCGTACCCATTTTATTTCTTTTTTTTGATTTTGGAATGGTGACATTGGAGTATTATGTTGAAAGATATAATCCAATTCATCATTTTTTTTCGTATCTAAATTTTGGAGTTCATCCTCACTCATAAATTTATAATTTTCTAGCGCTTTTAATTCTTTATTAATTTTACCGGCAATTTCTTTAAAAGTTTCATCAGTGTTATTTACTTTTGTTTCTGGTTCATTTGTTTTTACTTCAGTTTCATTTATTTTTTTATTTTCGTTCTCATTTATTTTTGATTTAAAATTATTTTGCCATTCAATTTTTTGATTTTTATATCCTTCCATTATAATTTCATTTTTTTTATCAGGCAAAGTAAAAGCGATTACATTTATATCATTGATATTTATACCGGTGTTTAAAATATTTTCGGCATTGAAATCAAAATTTAATTCTGCATAGCCACGCATATCAACTTTTAGTTCGCCAATTTTTACATCATTTTTATTTGCATTTATCAAATAAATGTCGTAGATATTTGGCTTAAGATTTTGTACCCAGATATAAATTTTTCCATCATTAGCACGTGTTTCAATTTTGCAGCGACCGATAGCTTCTTTCCCATTTATTGCGCAATGCGTATTGCACGCAATTAAGTTTATAAAATATCGATTGTATTGGTTAGGCATGATTACTCCTCCAATTTTTTATTTCACATAAATATATTCATAAACGTTTTGAAAAATGCTAAAACAAGTTAAAAAAATTGCTCAAACTTTAATAAGTTGAGCAACTTTTTTTTACAAATAAATTTTTTTACTGCAATACTTTTGACAAAAAAGATTTCGTACGTAAATTTTGTGGATTCATAAAAATTTGTTCGGGCGTTCCAGATTCTAAAATCTTTCCACTATCCATAAATAATATACGATTGGCTACGTCGCGTGCAAATCGCATTTCATGCGTGACTAAAACCATTGTCATTCCATTCTGTGCCAATTCTTTCATAACGTCTAAAACTTCTCCAACCATTTCCGGATCTAGCGCCGAAGTTGGTTCGTCAAAAAGCATTACCTTTGGTTTCATCGCTAATGCACGGACAATTGCAATGCGCTGCTTTTGCCCGCCAGAAAGTTGATTTGGATAAGCTGATGATTTATTTTCAAGACCGACGCGCTGTAAAAGTTGCATTGCAGTTTCTTGCGCTTCATCTTTTTTCATTAGGCCAAGTTTTATTGGCGCTAGTGTCAAATTTTGCATAACATTTAAATGTGGAAATAAATTAAAATGTTGAAAAACCATGCCCATTTGCGCACGTATTTTATTTACATTAGCATCAGTGATAATTTTACCGTCAAAAATAATTTTACCGGACGTTGGAATTTCTAACATATTTAAACAACGCAAAAATGTTGACTTGCCTGAACCGGATGGACCAATTATGACAACTTTTTCACCAAGCGCAATATGTTCGTTAATGTCTTCGAGTACGACATGATTGCCAAAAGTTTTATGTAAATGCTCAATTGTAATCATTTGTACGCAGCCTCCTTTCCAAAATTTTTATGAAGCTGCTAATAATCAAAACTAATATCAAATAAATTATTGCTACGGCAAATAACGGTAAAAATGCGTCGAAAGTTGCGCCACGAATTATATCACCGCCGCGTGTCAATTCATTTAAACCTATGTAGCCACAAATTGATGTTTCTTTTAACAATGCAATAAGTTCATTTGCCAATGCTGGCAACACATTTTTAAATGCTTGTGGCAAAATAATATTCTTCATGGTCGCGATATAATTCAGGCCTAAGCTTCGTCCCGCTTCCATTTGTCCTTTATCTATTGACATAATGCCGCCACGAAATATTTCGGCAACATACGCGCCAGAATTTATTCCGAAAGTAAATATCGCAACTATTGTTTTCGAGCGAAAACTTGCCAAGATTATAAAATACATAATCAATAACTGGACTAAAATTGGTGTGCCGCGAATGATTGTAATATATAATTGACAAATTGTGTTTGCTATCTTCAACCAAAGTTTGTTTTTATTTTGTTGGTCGTGAGCGCAACGAATTATAGCAACCAACATTCCAATCAATACGCCAATGATGAGTGAAAAAATTGTCACTGATAATGTAATTTTTAATCCGTCCGTAATATATTGCCAACGATTGTTTACAATAAAATCTTGTATGAATTTCTTTTTTAATCCTTCCATTTTAAATTTACTCCTTCATTTTCAATCGGTAAGAATATAATTGTCAACAATTTTTTTCAGTGTACCGTCGGCATTTAATTCTGCGAGTGCATTATTAATTTTTTCAAGCAATTCCGTATTTTCTTTCGCAATACATATTGCATATTTTTCTACGGCATAATTGGTATCTAAAATTTTTAAATTTTTATTTGCGGCAACAAAGTTTTTAGCGGGCTCATTGTCAATTATAACTGCGTCTATTTTCCCAGATGTTAAAGCGATAATTGCATCATTGCCGTTGTTGTATTGATTCACATAATTTTTTCCGTAATCTTTGACTGCTAAAATATCAGCGGTTGTGTTGAGTTGTACGCCAATCATTTTTTTTGACAAATCTTCTAATTTTTTAATATTGCTATCAGATTTCACAATTACAGATTGTACGGCGGTGGCATAAGTGTCAGAGAAGTTTATATTTTGTAAGCGGTCATCGATTACTGTTATGCCGGCTAAACCTATATCGGCTTTGTCAGTTGAAACGGCAGTGATAATTGAATCAAATTCCATGTCTTCAACTTTTAATTGTTGTCCTAATTTTTTTGCGATAGCTTCTGCAATATCAACATCAATTCCAACAATTTTATTTCCGTCGTAATATTCATACGGTGGGAAATAAGCATTGGTTGCCATAATTAATACGTTGTCAGGATTTTCAGATGAGAAACTACAAGAAGTTAGTGCAGCTAAACATAAAATCAAAACAAAAATTTTTTTCATATTTTAACAACTCCTTTTTAAATAGTTATAATCGATTATTTTAGCAGATGCAAATATGAATTATAAAAGTGAGTGGCTTTAGTGAGTTGTAAGAGTCACTGGCTTGTGAATTGACAAAAATTATGATTGGTAGTAAAATTCAAACCATAATTCGGAAAAGGAGTATTATATTGAAAATTATCCAGGTTATATCCGATTCGAATATAGGTGGCGCCGGTAAAGTTGTTTTGAATATGCTAAATTGCTTTGACCGCGAAAAAATAAATTGTAAAGTTATAATGCCAATTGGCGGGAAATTAAAACCATTCATTGAAAAATTAAATTATGAAGTTATTGAAGTTGATAATCTTGGTGAGACTTCACTTGAATCAAAATTGATAAAAACTTTTGTCAAAATATTTAAAGATGAAAAACCCGACATTGTTCATACGCATGCGAGTTTGTCGGCACGTATTGCTGCAAAAAAATTAAAAATAAAAACTGTTTATACGCGGCATTGGCTTGGCGGCGAAAATACAAATATTTTTGCAAAGATGATTAATAATTATTTTTGTGATGCGGCAATTGCTGTTTCACAGTCAGCTGCTTCATCATTGATTGCGACGGGAATTTCTGAAAAAAAAATACATGTTGTTCATAATGGAATTGCGCCATTGAAAAAATATTTGGACATTGAAAAAAGAATTTTACGTAATAAATATGAACTTGACGATGAATTTGTTTTTGGGACAATTGTGCGCTTGGAAAAAGTTAAAGGCCTCAAATATTTTATTGATGCCGCAAATATTTTTTTGAATTATGAGCAAAATGTGAAATTTTTAATTTTCGGCGAAGGTTCATTGCGCAATAAACTTGAAAATTATGTTCATGAAATTGGCCGCGATAAGAAAATAATTTTCTCGGGGTTTGCTGAAAATACAGAAGAAATTTTAAATTTGTTTGATGTTTTCGTTTTGCCGTCACTTCAAGAAGCTTTGTCATTAGCATTGTTGGAAGCAATGAGCGTTGGATGTTGTTGTATTGCAACAAATTGTGGCGGCCCCGCAGAAATTATTACGGATAATGAAAACGGTGCGCTTATTCCGATTAAAGATGCCGGCGCGATTTTTAATATGATGAAATTTTTGTATGAGAATGATGACATACGTGAAAAATTTTCACAAAATGCTTATGATACAGTTCGTAAAAATTTTTCTGCACAAGCTATGACAGATGAAATTGTCAAAATTTATGAAGGGTTGGTAAAAAAATAATGTCAGATAAAAAATTCAAATTTAATGCCTTTGACGCCATTATCATTGTAATTTTTGTTCTTATTTTAAGTGCAATCGGAATAAAAATTTATGAAAAATCCAGCCAATCCGTTAATGACACACACAAATTTTCTTTTACAATTGAAGCTAAAAATCTTGACCAAAATTTTAAGGATAAAATTTCTGTTGGCGATAAAATTCGTGACTCTGTTCATGGATTTTTTTACGGACACGTTTCAAATTTAAAAGTTAAGCCCGCACAAAAAATTGTTGAAAATAATACAAATGGAACTTATATTTTGGCCGATATACCGCAAAAAAATGATTTAGAAATTACAGTTGAGTGTAAAGCAGATGTAACTGATGACGCTATAACTATTGATGGGCATCATATTCGAATTGGTAAATTAATGTCGCTTAAGTCAAAAGGTTACGTCGTTTATGGTTACATAATTGATATGGAAGTGGAGTGAAATAATTTTGACAAAAATTATTGATGAAAATGGTTGTATTTTTGGCAAATTAAATTTGATTGATTTTTTTGCTTTGATAATTTTGTTACTCGTTATCGCTGGTACAATTTATAAATTTAATTCACATTGTACAAATATTAATGGCGGCGCAAAAATTATCGAATATCAAATAAAAATTCAGGATGTAAAAAAATCGTCTGCAAAGTTTTACACAAATGGTTTAAAAATTTCTGACTCAAAAACTGGGAATTATTTGGGGACGATAAATAAAGTTGATGTAAGTGATTACTTCGACTATGTTGTGGATGTAAATGGAGTTCTTCACAAAGCTCAAAAACCTGATAAAATTGAGATACTTTTAAATGTAAAAGCTAATGCCATTGAGACTGAGCAAGCTTATTTGGTTGGCGGAACTTATGAATTAAAAGCTGGTGCCGATATTTATATTACAACTAAATATGCCGATGTTATCGGGACTGTTGAAAAAATAGGTGATTAATCATGAAAATTTTAATGGCGTTAATGGGTTTAGAAATCGGTGGAGCTGAAACGCATGTATTGGAATTATGTAAAGTTTTAGCAAAACGCGGGCACGAAATTTTAGTTGCATCAAATGGCGGTGTTTATGAAAAAGAACTTGATTCTATCGGGATAAAACATTTCAAGGTTCCTTTGCATAATAAAAAAGTGAGCAGTTTAATAAAATCTTACGCGCTGTTGAAAAAAATTATTATCGAAAATGAAATAAAGCTGGTACATGCTCATGCAAGGATACCGGCTTTTTTGTGTGGATTACTGCAAAAAAAACTTGATTTCAAATTTGTAACTACTGCACATTGGATTTTTAAAACTTCTTTTCCATTTAATGTGTTGACAAATTGGGGTGAAAAAACTTTAGCTGTTAGTGACGATATCAAAAATTATTTGATTAAAAATTACAAGCTTCCTGAAAAAAATATAACTGTAACGATAAATGGCATTGATACGGAAAAATTTTCTCAGGATATAAATTATGATGATATTTTGCAGGAATTTGGTTTTGACAAAAATAAAAAATATATTGTGTGTGTCAGTCGCCTCGATAAAGACAGAAGTCTTTGTGCACATAAACTTTTGGAAATCGCAGCTGATATATGTAAAGAAAATGTTGAATTAGTTATTGTTGGCAGTGGCAGCGATGAATCCGAATTAAAAAAGAAAGTGGAATTGATAAACAAAAAAATTGCGCGCAAAATAATTCATTTGGTTGGTGCGCGTGTTGATGTAAATAAATTTTTAGCGTTGTCAAGTATTTTTGTTGGAGTGAGCCGCGCTGCACTAGAAGCTATGGCGGCAAAAAAGCCTGTTATTTTGGCTGGCAATGAAGGCTATATCGGAATTTTTGATGAAAGCAAATTGCAACGCGCGATTCAAACTAATTTTTGTTGCCGTGAGTGCGAAAATATTTTGTGCGAAAAACTTAAATCTGATATCCAAAAATTATTAAATTTAGACAAAAAAAGTTTACAAAAATTTGGCGATTATGGTTTCGACATTATAAAAAAATATTATTCTGTTGAAAAAATGGCTGACGATGCAATTTCGGTTTATGAATCCGTGCGCTATTTGCCAAAAAATATTTTGATTTCCGGTTACTATGGCTTTAACAATAATGGCGATGATTCAGTTCTTAAATCTATTGTTGACGATTTAAAAAAATCTGCGCCTGAAATTAAAATTACAGTACTTTCAAAACGACCGCTTGAAACGTCAAAATTATATGGCGTTAATTCGGTTTACCGTTTCAATTTTTTTGCCATAAAAAAATGTATTAAGCAAACAAATTTATTGATAAGTGGCGGCGGTAGTCTTATTCAAGATGTAACCAGTACTCATTCTTTAAAATATTATCTATGGATAATAAATTTGGCGTTGAAAAATTCTGTGCGCGTAATGCTTTATTCAAATGGTATCGGTCCAATTTTACGCAAAAAAAATAAAATTTTAGCTGCAAATATTTTGAACAGAGTTGACTTAATAACTTTACGTGATAAAAATTCCGCAGATGAGTTAAAAAAATTTTGCGTTGATAAACCGCCAATTATTGTTACTGCCGATGCCGCATTTAATTTGGATTTGCCGCAAACTTCAGCGTTGTTGAAATTCAACATAACAGAAAATTTTTTTATAATTGCGCTGCGAAGTTGGAAATATAATGCGGAAGCGTTTGAAAAAAATATTGCTGTATTTGCGGATTATATTCAACAAAAATATAATTTGTTACCGTTTTTTGTGCCAATGCATCCGGCAAATGATGTAAAAATATCTAAGAAAATAATTTCGCTGATGAAGTCAACTGCAAAATATATTTGTGATTACACGACAAATGATTTGATAAATTTGATAGCAAAAGCTGAGTTTGTTTTTGGGATGCGTTTGCACACAATAATTTATGCGATACAAACGTCGACGCCAGTTTTAGCACTAATTTATGACCCAAAAGTTAAAGCAATTATGGATGAAACAAATCAATTTACTTATATAGATGTTGGTCAATTAAATTTGAAAAAGCTGAAAGATTTTGCATCGGATATTTTAATGAATCGCAATAAAATATCGGAGCAAATAAAAAATTGTGCGGATGTTTTGAAACAAAATTCTGCTCAAAATACAAAATTGGCTTTAGAATTACTTAATAAACCAATTTTTTAGGAGGCAAAATGCAAACAAACATACTTGACATAAATTTTGACGTTATTAAAATTGATGATGCCGCGCAAAAAATTCTTGACTGTATCGAAAATAATCAGAAATATTTTGTTACGACGCCCAATCCTGAAATTGTTATGCTCGCACAAAAAGATACATTGCTGAAAAAAATTTTGAATGACTCAGATTTAACTATTCCCGATGGTATTGGAATTGTTTGGGCCTCAAAGTTGAACGAAATAAAAATTAGTGAACGTGTTGCCGGATATGATTTAGTGCAAAAAATTTTTCAGCTCGCCAAAAATAAAACGGTGTATTTTCTTGGTAGCAGTGACGAAATTATAAAGCTTGCGAAAAAAAATATGAAAGAAAAATTCCCAAGCATTAAAATTGTTGGTGCGCACAATGGATTTTTCGAAAACAGTGATGAAATTGTTACGCAAATAAATTTGCTCGCACCCGATATATTACTGGTTGGGATGGGGGCGCCCAAACAGGAAAAATGGATTTATAAATATAAAAATGATTTGAATGCAAAAATTTTTATTGGTGTTGGTGGAAGCTTCGATGTAATGTCAGGGAAAGTTAAACGCGCACCTATAATTTTTCAAAAATTGGGCCTGGAATGGTTCTATCGATTAATTTCGCAGCCTAAAAGATTTTGGCGAATGCGTATGCTTCCACAATTTTTGTTTAAAGTTCTGCTTAAAAAATTTTCATAAACGTACCCAAATTTAATATAAATAAATTAAGGAGGGACGTGCCAATGAAAAAAATTTTTTGGGCAGTTTTTTTTTGCTTTTGTATCGTTAAAAATGTTCATGCCGCTCAAATTAATTATGGCGCTGATAAAATAATTACGCGTGCGCTCGTTGCCAAAATGGTTGCTTTCATTAATTTTGATAGGAAAGAAATATTTGACTTATATAAATCGCGTTCGATAAATTTTATCGACACCGACATGGAAAAATGGTACGACAAATATATAAATGCGGCATGTAAAAAAAATTTGATGAGTGGATTTGAAAATAAATTTGCACCTGATGAACCATTGACTCTAATTCAAGCACAATATCTTTTGGATAAAATTAATCCACAAAATGAAATTAAAATTAAAATGACAGATGAAAATAAAAATAAAAATATTTCTTATTCTTTATGGCTAAAATTATTTTCTGATGCCACTAAAACTTTACACACAAATATTGAACAAAAAAAAATAATTGTACTAGCTACGCCGTTTCAAAATAAAAATATCCCGCAAAGTAATATCATTTCCAATGAAAATTATTATTTGCATGAAGGAATTGAGTTCGATTTTTTTGACAAACAAATTGAAGTTTTACTCAAAGGTAAAGAAATTTTAGCAATCTTAAATTATAACGATGAATTCGAATTGGATTGCACTGTCATAAAAAATATTGGTAAGAAAGTTTTTATTTCTGTTGGCCCCGTGAAAAGATTTTTTGTCAGTGATGTAAAAAAAATTTTGCCCGGCAATTATCGTTTGCAAATAAAAGCTGGCAAAATTATAAACGCTCAAAGTATTCCTTTCGCAATGTATAACGAAATTATTCCGGGTAATCCTAAAATTGCTGACGTAATACCGCTTAAAAAATTTATTCCGATATAAAATTTCTTTGTCGTAATCATTGTGTTTATCAAATAAATTACTGCTAGGCCGAATGATGTTCGTAGCAAAATTTTAAATATAAATTTAAGAAATCGATTAAAAAATAAAATTAATATTGCTGCGATACATATCCCTATCATATAAATATTTTCCATATGCTTTCTCCTATATGAATTTTATTCCTTGCTCCTTACATAATTTCATGTAAAATTTATATTGCATGTGTAAGGCCTTGAGTTCGTATATATAACTATCAATTAAAATTGGCTCAGTTGTATTGTTAAATTTGTTTTCCGTTATGTATAAATTTTGTTTAATTTCATCGATAGTTTTTAAAATATTTTCTCGCTCCATTCCTATTCCTCCTTTCCATAAAAATATATTTACGTAAAGGAAGATTATGAGTTACTTGCGGAAAAAAATTTTTTGTGCTACAATAATTACATAACACAAAATATTTAAATTTAATTTGTAAAATAATAAAATTTATATTGACGAATAATAATTTTTGTGTTATGATATTAAAAGTTATTTTATAAGGGGAGGGCGATAAATATGCAAAATGAGGCAGTAAAAAAATCTGCGGAACAAGTTAAAGTAAGTGATTTAAATAATGTATTTACGATAAAAAATTTTGCTAATATGGTTCAAGGCGTTGCAAATTTAACAGCTGTTGTAGCTACTGAATTAATTAGAACAGCAGCTAATGTTACAATTTTTGGAATTACTGTAATTGCTAAAGCGGCAGAATTTGCCAATAAAATTTATCAAGAATTTGCAGAAATTTTATTTGATAATCCAAAAGATGCAAAAGCAAAGGCAGAACTTATTTCTATGTTAAAAGCTAATCCAGAAAAATTTTTGGAATTTGTTAAAAATGCAAAAGAAAAATTACATGAAAATATTGAGAAATTACAGCAAAAACTGATAGAAATAAAAAAATCCATAGCAAAAATATCTTTGGCGTTGAATAGAGAAAGAAGAAGATATCATGTATTGTCAAATAGAATTGATGTTTTAGGTGAAAAATTAGAAAAAGTTAGAAATAAAATTAAAGAACTTGAGAAACAACCGGGACAGGAAAAAAATGTTGAGATTTTAAAAATAAAAGAAAGAGAAATTTCGAATGAGATAGAAGAATTAAAGCGCCGCAGATTAGAAATATTAAATCGTATTAAAGAACTTGAAGAGCAAAAGAAAAAATTAGAAGCTGAAAAAGATTTAATTGTACAAAATATAGAAGAATGTCAAGATAAAATTGAAAAAATAAATTCTGCGGAATATGAGTATAAGCAAGCGTTTAATCTTGAACCAGAAATAAAGGAAAGTTTATTTGAAAGATATAGACAAAACATACCGAGAAAATACCAAAAAATGCGCGAAGAAAATCCAACAGAACTTTCTCATGGACATTTAGATTTTAAAGCATTTATTGATACAACTACTTATAATATGCAAAACCTTACAAGCACAAAATTTTCTATGAGGCAAGAATTTGAAAAAAAGCCATCATGGATTGAAGAACGATTACAACGTGCAAATGATAATGGTTTCAAAGTATCTTCTCCATCAGAACAAAACCACGAACATGGTGGCAAAGATAATATGGAAAGATAGTAAAAAACAAATGCATTTAATTGCATTTGTTTTTTTTTTGTGTGATAATAACTAAAATAAATTTTTGAGATGTGAAATTATGCAAAAAAAAAATAATGCAGTAAAAACTATTTTAATGATGATGTTTATATCTGTACTTGGGAAAATTTTAGGGCTTGTTCGCGAGATGATGTTTGGTTACAATTTTGGAACAATTTCGATGGAGGGTACAGCTTTTACTTATGCCAGTAATATCCCCAATCAATTTCTTGATATTATGTTTGCATCGTCGATAACGTCAAGTTTTATTCCCATTTTTAATAATTATCTTGAAAAAAAAGGTAAGAATTCTGCTTTCAAATTATTTAATAATTTTTTAAGCTTAATAATTTTGCTGACGGCAATAATTATTTTTTTGTCAACAATTTTTTCTATGCCAATTATAAATTTATTGGCGAGCGGTTTAGATTTACAAACAAAATTGCTTACGGCGCAGCTTTTAAAAATAGTTTTACCAGTTTTAATGTTGAGTGGAATTGTTTTTTCGATGGCTGGCGTTCTTCAATCTTTTGGAGAATTTAATGTCCCAGCGGCAATGAGTATATTTTTTAATATTGTAATTATCATATATTACATTTTTTTTATAAAAAAATTTAGTGTTTATGGACTTGCAGTTGCATTTACATTAGGTTGGTTCGCACAATTATTGGTGCAAATTCCATTTTTACTTCGTGAAAAATATAAATTTCGTTTTGAAATAAATTTGCAATCTGAGGGCATACGCGAAATTTTAAAATTAATGCTGCCAGTTTTGGTAAGCTCATGGGTTATGCCAATAAATAATATGGTTAATGCGAATACGGCTTCATATATTTGTGGCGGTGGTAACGCGTTAAAGATGGCAAACACAATTTACATTATAGTGACAGGAACATTTGTATTGTCTGTGAATAATTTTATGTTTCAACGATTTTCTAAACTCAAAGCAAATGATTCAAGTGATGAGTTTAATTCTGCGTTAAAAATTTCAATCAATAACATGTTTTATTTTTTGATTCCATTAACTTTTGCATTAATGATTTTCAGCCGAGATGTTGTAAGTATTTTATTTGAACGTGGGAAATTTGATGCAAGCGCAACGAATTTGACAGCTAGCGCTTTATTTTTTTATTCAATTGGAATTATTGGCTATGGAATTCAAACCATTTTGAACAGTAGTTTTTACGCACAAAAAAATGGTAAGTTGCCACTTATTTTTGCAGTTATCGCGATTGTAATTAATTTTTTATTTAGCAGCCGATTTGTAAAATTTTTTGGAATAGGTGGCCCAGCTTTAGCTTCATCAATTGCAATTGACGTTACAGCTTTACTTATGCTTTTGAGTGTTAACAAAAATAATTTTTTGGACCAAAAATTTTTGTTAAACATAATAAAAATTATTTTTTCATCGTTAATTATGTCAGTTGCCGTTTTTTATTTACATAAATCATTAAATTTGAAATTTATTTCGTTGTTAATATCAAGTTTGTTTGGATTTTTATTTTATATTTTTATAACATTTTTATTAAAACTTGATGAAGCAATATTTATAAAAGAAGCAGCGGTAAAATTTTTTACGCGCCGCCAAAAATAATTTTCGTTATGTATAATGATGCGATTATTCCGCATAAATTCGCTAATAATGCTCCTTTGAGTGTATAGCGGATTTTTTTTATTTTTACGCTCATAAAATATATACTAATTGTGTAAAAAACGGTTTCGGTACAGCACATCATTACTGAAACTAATCGTCCGATAAATGAATCTGGTCCGTATTTTTTAAAAATATCTAGCAATAATCCTGTTGAGGCTGACGATGAAATTAAGCGCATAAATGTTAGTGGAACTGCTTCGTTTGGAAATCCTAACATTTTTGTGATTGGCATAATTAATTTGCAAAAGAAATCTAGTGCACCGGATTCTCGCAAAATTCCTATGGCAACCATTAATCCGATAAGAGTAGGGAAGATTTGAAAAACAATTTTGACGCCATTTTTTGCACCGTCAATAAATGTTTCATATATGTCAACATCTTTTGAATACCCATATAAAATTATACCGACAAATGCAAGTGGCATTATTAATTCTGAAATAAAAATCATGCTCTATCACACTTTTCAAAAATTTTTGTAATTATAATTGCGGAAATTGTTGAAACTAGAGTTGCAAAAAGTCCCGGCCCAATTATTTCTGACGGATTCATTGAGTTATATTGCGCGCGATATGCAATTATATTTATAGAAACAATTTGCAAAGACGACATATTTATTATCATAAACATACACATCTCACGACTTGCTATATCTTTTTGCGGATTAATTTTTTGTAATTCTTCCATTGCTTTTAAACCGGCAGGTGTTGCCGCCCAACTTAGGCCAAGCATATTTGCAATAATATTTGTACAAATATATTGCATTGCCTTAGATTTTTCAGATAGTTGTGGAAATAAAAATTTTAGTAGCGGCATCATTTTTTTTGATAACGAGTTAATAAGCCCAGATTTTTCTGCTATACTAATTAATCCTGTCCACATTGCTAAAATTCCTAACATTGTCAAACAAATATTTACGGCCTCACGCGAAGAATTTATTGCTGCATTTGTAATATTTGACAAATTTCCACTAAAAGTTGAAAATAAAATACCGATTAAAATCATCGAACCCCAAAGATAATTCAACATAATTTAAAACCTCCACAAAAAATATATGCTGGTCCGATGAAAATTATTTTTTGATAAAGATTTAAACTTTATTTTTCTTGAAAGAAAAAGTAAGCATAAGCGGCTTCTTCGAAGTCGCTTCATAAAAGAACTTTAACAAAAAATCTTTGTGTGATTTCGCACAAAGATTTTTTGTTAAAGTTCTTTTGCTTACTTTTCTTTATAGAAAAGTAAGGTCTACATAAAGTAAATTTTTTTGCTTTTATTGAAAAATTATTGTATAATTTCACAAAAATTTTTAGGAGGGAAAAAATGAAAGACGAAAAATTTCAACCTTACATACCGGCCGATAAAATTGTTCCAGAATTCACTTTATTTTCAGTAATTTTAGGAACACTTTTGGCTATTTTATTTGGCAGTGCTAATGCTTACTTGGGGTTGCGTGTTGGTTTAACCGTTTCTGCTTCTATTCCTGCAGCTGTTATTTCAATGGGCGTTATCCGATTCATTTTCAAACGTGATTCAATTTTAGAAAATAATTTAGTTCAAACTATTGGTTCAGCAGGTGAATCTTTAGCGGCCGGCGCAATTTTTACAATACCGGCTTTATTTATGTGGGGCGTAAATGGTTTATGTGAAATGCCATCCATTATGAATATCGGTTTGATTTCATTATGCGGTGGAATACTCGGAGTTTTGATGATGGTACCTTTACGCAGCGCATTAATTGTCAAAGAACATGAAACTTTAGGTTATCCCGAAGGTAAAGCTTGTGCAGAAGTTTTAATGGCGGGCGAAGAAGGTGGTTCAAAATCTTCAACGGTTTTTTGGGGATTAGGTATTGCTAGTATTTATAAATTTATTGCTGACGGGTTAAAATTATTTTACAGCGAAGTTGATTATGCTATTTCGTGGTATAAAGGTGCGGGCGTTGGCATTGATGTTTTACCGGCACTTGCTGGTGTCGGTTATATTTGTGGCACTCGCATTTCTTCATATATGTTTGCCGGAAGCACGCTTGCATGGTTTGTAATCATGCCGTTGATTGCACTTTTTGGCGGTGATATTGTAATTTATCCGGCGACTTCTACTGTTGCAGAATTGTGGAACAGTGGTGGAACGTGGAGTTTATGGAGTTCATTTATTCGTTATATTGGCGCGGGAGCGTTAGCAGCTGGAGGAATTATTAGTTTAATAAAATCGTTGCCAATGATTATAAAAACTTTTGTCGGTGCATTTAAAAATTATGACAAAGTAACGTTAAGTAAATTACGCACGGAGCAAGATATTTCTGTAAAATTTATTTTATTAATTTGTATTGCTATCGCAGTATTTATGTGGCTATTTCCAGGAATACCAGTTAATTTCGTCGGCGCAATTATTATCTTGATTTTTGGATTCTTTTTTGCAACTGTTTCATCACGAATGGTTGGATTAATTGGTTCATCAAATAATCCTGTTTCAGGTATGGCAATCGCAACTTTACTCATCGCAACTGTAATTTTAAAATTTACAGGAAATATTGGCGCAAATGGAATGGTTGGCGCTATTTCTATCGGGTCGGTCATTTGTATCATCGCTGCTATTGCAGGTGATACGTCACAAGATTTGAAAACAGGTTTTTTACTTGGTGCAACGCCGAAAAAACAACAATATGCGGAATTAATTGGAGTTTGCGTTTCGGCAATTTCTATTGGCGCAATTTTATATTTGCTTAATGCGGCATGGGGATTCGGCTCAGATGAGTTAGGTGCGCCACAAGCAATGATGATGAAAATGGTAGTTGAAGGAGTTATGGATGGAAATTTGCCATGGCCATTAGTTTTTGCCGGTGTATTTATTGCGATTGTGATTGAAATTTTAGGATTGCCAGTTTTACCAATTGCAATCGGAATTTATTTGCCATTTCATTTAAATGCGGGAGTTATGGCTGGTGGATTAGTGCGCGGTATGTTGGAGAAACGCAAATATAAATCTGAATATGATAAAAATTCTTGTATTCAGTCAGGCATTTTATTTACTTCCGGTATGATTGCGGGCGAAGGAGTTATCGGAATTTTGTTGGCGGTTTTCGCCGTATTCAACATTAATTTAGATATTTCAAACGTTATAAATTTTGGGAATGTCGGTGGACTTGCTTCTTTTACATTTTTGTTGGCTCTTATTCATTTTTTTGCGATTAGTCCATTGAAATCCAAAAAATAATTTTGCGATGAAAAGTAAAAATTATTTGGATTATGTGCCACTAATTTCGCCGAGGAATACTTGGAGCGTGCAAGCGAATAATATTATAACGGTGCATGTTATTCATCGTGGATTTTATGCGTGGATTGCTGAAAAATTTTTTTGTCGCCCACATGTTACTCATATTGATTTAGATACAATGGGAAGTTTTGTTTTCCAAAATATAAATGGACAACGAAGTGTCGGAATGATTGCAAATCTATTGTCGGAAAAGTTTGGCGAAGATGCAGAACCACTTTATGAACGATTAATAATGTACATGCGAATTTTGTACAACAATGATTTAATTTATTATGAAAAATAAAAGGGAGCGATGTTATGGCAATTTTAGATGATTTGAGGCCTAAAAATGTTTTTCATTTTTTTGAAGAGATTTCTGCTATTCCGCATGGTTCCGGAAATACTAAACAAATTAGTAATTGGCTGATGGATTTTGCGCGTCATCGTAATCTTGAAGCATATCAAGATGATTTGAATAACGTTATTATAATCGCAAAAGCTTCGGACGGTTATGAAAATGCAGAGCCGATAATTTTGCAGGGACATATGGATATGGTTTGTGAGAAAGCACCTGATTGCAAAAAAGATATGAAGCGCGAAGGTTTAGATTTAGCTGTTGACGGCGATACAATTTACGCAAAAGATACAACTTTAGGTAGCGACGATGGTATTGCTGTAGCAATTATGTTGGCAATTTTAGATGACAAAACTATTTTACGACCACGATTGGAAGCTATTTTTACTGTTGATGAAGAAATTGGAATGCTTGGCGCGTCTGGTTTAGATGTTAGTGTTTTAAAAGGTCGTCGAATGTTGAATTTAGATTCAGAAATTGAGGGTGTTTTTACTGTAAGTTCTGCCGGTGGAAATGTTACGCAATGTACTTTGCCAATCAAAAGAGAATCATTCGCCGGTAAAGCGTTAAATATTACAGTTAGTAGATTACGCGGTGGGCATGCAGGAATTGAAATCAACAAAGGTCTTGCGAATGCAAATATATTGTTAGGGCGAGTATTGTACGCTGTAAAAACAAATTTACGTTTAATTTCTATCAGCGGTGGTTTAAAAGATAATGCTATTCCACGCGAGGCAACCGCAAAAATTGTTACTGATGACGCCGAAACTTTTTCAAAAATTTGTGCAGATTTGGAGCGTCAAATAAAAAATGAATATCGAATTACTGACCCAGATATTTTTATTTCAATTAATGAATGTGAAATGTCGGAACCGATGGACGAAGAATCAACGCGCAAAATTATTTCTTTCCTTACATGTTTGCCAAACGGAATTCAAACAATGAGTGCGGATATTCCCGGACTCGTACAAACTTCGTTGAATCTTGGAATTTTGAAAACCACAAATGATAATGTGATAGCAAGCAGTGGTGTTCGTAGCAGTCTTGATTCTGAGAAACAAATGCTAGTGAATCGTTTAACTTGTTTGACGGAAATGTTAGGTGGTAGTGTAAAAATTTTTGGAGATTATTCAGGTTGGGAGTATCAAAAAAATTCGCCGCTACGAGATTTATTGAAAGAAGTTTTTACAGAACAATATGGTTATGCGCCGAAGTTTGAATCAATTCATGCAGGTGTAGAGTGCGGAATTTTTGCAAGTAAATTGCCTGGACTTGATTGTGTTTCAATTGGTCCAACCTTGACTGAAATTCATACTTATCGTGAAAAATTACACATTGCTTCTGTACAACGTTTATGGAAAATGATTCTAGAAGTTCTAAAACGATTGAAGTAAATAAAAGTGAAAAAGTTCCTACTAATTTAATGTAGGAACTTTTTTTAATTTGTTTTAAAGCTATAAAATTTTCATATAAAAAACTGTTCCAAATAAATTGAATACAAAACGTAATATTAACTTGATTATGTAAAGTTTAATTATATTAAAATTAATATATTTTTAACATACAAACTATTGATTGATAATAAATAAAATTATATTATATACAACGTAATAAATATTTTATAAAAATTTGGAGATTTTTTATTTATGCAAGAAAATAATGTAATGAATTTAGTAAGAGATTTTCAGCAGAGACTTCGCAATATACAAGTTAGCCCCTATAATTTAAATGAAAAATATGATTATTCAGGTTGTACAGATTTTTGTGTTGTTAATAATGATTTAACAACATGTACAATTTATGGTTTTCTGAAATCAACTTCAGCAATGAATTTATTTGAAAAAAAATTGTCTTTGGGACTTTATACAATTTATGATTGCGCAGAAAATTTCAATTTGGAAAATTTTAATGATTTTGCTGAAGTTTGTAGAGAAAGATGGCGTCAAGGAAATATAGAATTTTTTGCTCCGTATAGAGAATTTGTTAATAGTTTTTTAAAAAATATTTTGCCGATTGTAAATGATTTTGCGAAGCGAAATAGGGAAGTTTTAAAACGAGCAGATGAATTATCAATTTTAGAGCAACATGAAATGGATGAATTAGAATTTCGAACAGATTTTTTTGAAATACCAAGAATGTCAAAAAATTCTTTTTGTCTAAATTCAAATGAAATTTAATTAAAAAGCAAAGAAATTTGTTGTAAGTTTAGAAAAAAAACTTGCAACATTTTTTTTTTGTGTTATACTATATCAGTTGTAATTTATAGCGATGATGCAGAAAGTTACTGTTTTTTAAAACAGAAAAATTTTTGTGGAGCAAGCTCGATTCTTTGAAATCAGCGTTATTCCTTCTGTTTTTTTACCTAACTTTTAAACACTCGGGACAGTGTATTTTTTGTATCGCGTTCTTACTAAAATTTTTTTCCACAAGGAGGGAATTTAATGGCTGATCAGAAAATTAGAATCGTTTTAAAATCTTATGACCATCGTTTAATTGATAGTGCCGTTTCGATTATTATTGATAATGTAAAACGTACTGGTGCTAAAATTGCCGGCCCCGTTCCATTACCAACTAAAAAAGAAATTATTACTATCTTACGTAGTGTCCATAAACATAAAGATTCTCGTGAACAATTTGAACGTCGTACACATAAAAGATTAATTGACTTACTTACTCCCGGTCCTAAAACTGTTGAAACTTTAACCGCTCTTACTTTACCTGAAGGCGTCGATATTACTTTAAAAATCATGTAACACTTTTTTTATTTACTGTAATTATTCGGAGGTGTAAAAATGAAAAAAGCAATACTTGCTAAAAAAATTGGTATGACTCAAATCTTTAACGATAAAAGTGAATTCATCCCTGTTACTGTCCTTGAAGCTGGCCCTTGTGTTATCGTTCAAATTAAAAATTCTCAAACTGATGGCTATAATGCTATTCAAGTTGGCTTCTTAAATGCTAAGCCAAAACGCGTCCTTAAACCTATTGCCGGCCATTTCCAAAAAGCTAATCTTACTCCTAAAAAATTTTTACGTGAATTCCGTTTGGATGATATTAGTGAATATAATATTGGCGACCAAATTAAAGCTGATAAGTTCACTCAAGGTGATAAAGTTGATGCGATTGCTATCTCAAAAGGTAAGGGTTTCCAAGGTTCTATAAAACGTCATGGCCATCACAGAGGTCCAATGGCTCATGGTTCAAAATATCATCGTGGAGTTGGGTCAATGAGTTCCGCGACTACTCCCGGTAGAGTTAAAAAAGGTAAAAAAATGCCCGGACATATGGGTGCACGTCGTGTTACTATTCAAAATCTTGAAGTTGTTAAAGTTGATAGTGAAAAGAATTTTTTATTGCTTAAAGGTTCGGTACCAGGTCCAAAGGGTTCTTTAGTATTTATTAAAGATAGTGTAAAAGCATAAATTTTATGAAAGGAGATTGCTCATGGCGATTGTTACTGTTTTAAATATGAATGGCGAAGAAGTTGGAACGATGGAACTTGCCGACAATATCTTTAATACCGAAATCAACGAACATGCTATACATATGTCCGTTGTTCAGTATCTAGCTAACCAACGTCAAGGTACTAAGTCTACTAAAACTCGTGCTCAAGTTCGTGGCGGTGGTAGAAAACCTTGGCGCCAAAAAGGTACCGGTCATGCCCGTCAAGGTTCTATTCGTTCCCCTCAATGGCGTGGCGGCGGTGTCGTATTCGCCCCTAAGCCTAGAGATTTTTCATTTAAGATTAACAAAAAAATTAAACGTTTAGCGCTTAAGTCCGCACTTAGTGTTAAAGTTAATGAACAAAAATTAATTGTGTTAGATAAACTTGAACTCGCTGAGATTAAAACTAAACAGATGCAGCAAATTTTAATGAATATCAATTCCTCTAACGCTTTGATTGTTATTGATAATAATGACAAAAATATTATTCTTTCCGCACGTAATTTACCGGCTATTAAAACTACGTCCGTTAATTCAATTAATGTCTATGATATTTTGAAATATGATAAGTTTATTACAACTCAAAATGCTGTGAAAAAAATTCAGGAGGTATACGCTTAATGGCTAACTTACAATACTATGACATTATTTTAAAACCTATTATTACCGAAAAAGCTATGGGAATGCTCGCCGATAAAAAATATTGCTTCTACGTACATCCTGATGCTAATAAAATTCAAATTAAAGAAGCTGTCGAAAAAATGTTCGATGGCGTTAAAGTCGCTACTGTTAATACTATGAATATCTGCGGTAAAACTAAACGCCGTGGCCGTATCGTTGGCAAAACTGCCGCTAGAAAAAAAGCTATCGTTAAATTAAAACCAGATAGCAAAGAAATTGAATTGTTCCAAGGTATGTAATGAGAGGAGTGAAAAATTTTGGGGATTAAAAGATATAAACCTTATACGCCTTCACGTCGTCATATGACTGTTTCTGATTTCTCAGAAATTACGAAAAAAACTCCCGAAAAATCTTTGTGCGTACATCTCAAAAAACATTCGGGACGTAATAATCAAGGTAAAATTACCGTACGGCACAGGGGTGGCGGTCATAAAATTAAATACCGTATAATCGATTTTAAACGTAAAAAAGATGATATGTTCGCGGAAGTTATCGCTATCGAATACGATCCAAATCGTAGTGCAAATATCGCTCTATTAAAATATGAAGATGGTATTAAATCTTATATACTCGCACCGTTAAATCTAAAAGTCGGCGATAAATTAATGAGTGGTGAAAATGCTGAAGTTCGTATCGGAAATTCTTTACCGCTTGTTAATATTCCTGTTGGCGCCGAAATTCATAATATCGAAATGAAACCGGGTAGGGGGGGCCAATTAGTTCGTTCCGCCGGAAACGTTGCACAATTAATGGCGAAAGAAGGAAAATTCGCAACGATTAAGCTTCCATCCGGCGAAATGCGTTTGGTACCAATTATTTGTCGCGCAACTATCGGGCAAGTTGGAAATCTGGATAACGAATTGATTAATATCGGTAATGCCGGTAAAAAAAGACATATGGGAATTAGGCCAACTGTTCGTGGCGCCGTTATGAATCCAAATGACCATCCGCATGGTGGTGGTGAGGGTAAAAATCCTATTGGACGTCCGGGTCCATGTACGCCTTGGGGTAAACCCGCTCTTGGCTATAAAACTCGTAAGAAAAATAAATATTCTAATAAATATATTATCCATCGCAGAAAAAAATAATTTGTGAAAGGAGTTTTTTATATGAGTAGATCTTTAAAAAAAGGCCCATTCGCCGATGAACATTTATTAAAAAAAATTGATGCGCTTAATGAAAATAATAAAAAAGAAGTAATAAAAACTTGGTCGCGTCGCTCTACTATCTTCCCTTCCTTTATCGGTCATACTATCGCTGTTCATGATGGCCGTAAACATGTTCCCGTCTATATTACTGAAGATATGGTTGGTCATAAACTTGGTGAGTTTGTTTTGACTAGAGTTTGTAGGGGTCATGGTAAAAATCCTGAAAAAAAATCGAAAGTTAATTAATGAAAGGAGGATTGTGCAAAAATGTCTAAGGGCCATAGAAGTAAATATAAAAGATTAAGAAATGAGAATCGTGAGACACGCCCTCATGCTATCTTACGTAATGTTCGTATCTCTGATTCAAAAGCTCGTATCGTTTTGAATCATATAAAAGGTAAGCCTGCCGTTCCTGCTTTAGCTATGTTAAATTACTCACCGCGTTACGCTTCTTATGTTATTGGGAAATTATTAAAATCTGCAATGGCTAATGCTGAAAATAATATGGGACTTGACCCTGAAAATTTATTTATCGAGGAAGCTTTTGCTAATCGTGCATCTATTATGAAACGTATCCAACCACGTGCAAAAGGTCGTGCGTATCGAATCCAAAAACGTTTTTGCCATATTACTTTAATTTTAAATGAGAGGTTAGGAGGTTAAGAATGGGACAAAAAGTTAATCCACATGGTCTCCGTATCGGGATTATTAAAGATTGGGATTCAGTTTGGTTTTCTGAAAAAAATTTTAGTAAGTATCTCCTTGAAGATAATAAAATTCGTAAGTTCGTTAAGAAAAAATTATATTCATCCGGTGTTTCCAGAATCCAAATCCATCGTACTAATGATAAAATTCGTGTAACTATCTCAACGGCTAAACCCGGTATCGTTATCGGTCGTAATGGTCAAGCAATTGCTGAATTGACTCAGCAATTACAAAATTTTACCGAACAAAAAGTTTCTGTTAGTATCGATGAAATAAAACGTGCCGAACTTGATGCACAACTTTGTGCCGAAGATATTGCGAAACAACTTGAAAATCGTATAACTTTTCGCCGCGCTATGCGTCAGGTTATGAATCGCTCAATGAAAGCCGGTGTAAAAGGTATTAAAACTTCTGTGTCCGGTCGATTAGGTGGCGCCGATATGGCTCGTACCGAACATTATCATGAAGGAACTATCCCTCTTCAAACTTTACGTGCTAATATCGATTATGGTTTCGCTGAGGCTGATACTACTTACGGTAAAATTGGCGTAAAAGTTTGGCTGTATAAAGGTGAAGTTCTTCCTGGAAAAAATGTGAAGGGAGAGAAGAAAAAATATGTTAATGCCAAAAAGAGTTAAAAGACGTAAACAATTTAGAGGTCGTATGCGTGGTCGTGCGTATCGCGGCAATAAAATTACTTATGGCGATTTCGGAATCGTTGCTATGGAACCTTGTTGGGTTACCTCAAATCAAATTGAGGCTGCCCGTATCGCTATGACTAGATTTATTAAACGTGGCGGTAAGGTTTGGATTAAAATTTTCCCCGATAAACCTGTTACTAAAAAACCTGCCGAAGTTCGTATGGGTAGTGGTAAAGGTGCCGTTGAATATTGGGTTGCAGTCGTAAAACCCGGACGAGTTATGTTTGAATTAAGTGGCGTAGCAGAAGATACCGCACGTGAAGCATTACGTCTTGCTATTCATAAGTTGCCACTTAAATGCAAAATAATTTCTCGTGCCGAACAGGATGGTGATAACGTTGAAAACTAAAACATATTTGGATGAGCTACGTAATAAGACAACGGAAGAGTTAAAAATAGATTTAGTTTCAGCGAAAAAGGAATTATTTAATTTACGATTTCAAAATGCTACAAATCAATTAAATAATCCAGCAAGAATATCTCAAGTCAGGAAAAATATCGCACGTATTCAAACTATTATTACTCAGAAAAATTTAAAATTAAAAAAAGGAGTTGAGTAGATGCGAAACCTTCGCAAAACTATTGTTGGTAACGTCGTTAGTGATAAAATGGATAAAACTATCGTCGTCGCTATCGTTAGAAATGTTAAACATCCTATCTATAAAAAAATAATGAAACGTACGAAAAAAGTTAAGGCCCATGATGAAAATAATCAGTGTAAAATTGGTGATACCGTAAAAATTATGGAGACACGCCCATTATCTAAACAAAAATGTTGGCGCTTGGTTTCTATTATTAAAAAAGCTGAATAACTTGGAAGGAGTGTCTACCGTTGATACAGCAAGAATCTAGATTAAAAGTTGCTGATAACTCCGGTGCTAAAGAATTATTATGTATCAGAGTTCTCGGTGGCTCAAAACGTAAGTGGGGTAATATCGGCGATATTATTGTTGCTACTGTTAAAGATGCTATCCCTGGCGGTGGTATCGTTAAAAAAGGTGACGTCGTTAAAGCTGTAATCGTACGTACAAGACGTGGAGTTGCGAGAAAAGATGGCTCGTATATTAGATTCGATGATAATGCAGCAGTAATAATAAAAGATGATAAAACTCCGAGAGGTACAAGAATTTTTGGACCCGTAGCTCGTGAGCTAAGAAAAAATTTCTTACGTATAGTTTCATTAGCGCCGGAAGTTTTATAGGAGGTATGTCATGCAAAATAAAATCAAGTTAAAAAAAAATGATATGGTGAGAGTTATTACAGGTAAAGATAAGGGCCGTCAAGGTAAAATATTATTTATCGATAGAAAAAAAAATCGTGTAATAGTTGAAGGAATAAATTTCGTATCGAAACATCAAAAACCTAATAGAACTAATGCACAAGGTGGAATCGTTAAAAAAGAAGCCGCTATCCATGTCTCAAATGTTATGCTCTTACATGATGGCGAACCTACAAAAATTGGCTATAAGTTTGAAAATAAAAATGGCAAGCTCGTTAAAAAAAGATTCGCTAAAAAATCCGGTAAATTTATTGATTAATTCGATTGGAGGTTAAGTCGTTGAATCGTTTACAAGTAATGTATCAGAATGAAATTATGCCGGCTATGATAAAAAAATTCGGCTATAAAAATAATTTGGCTGTCCCGAAAATCGATAAGATTATTTTAAATATCGGTATGGGTGAAAATAAAGATATGTCCAAAGCTTTAGATAGTGCCTCAAATGATATCGCTGCTATTACCGGGCAAAAACCTGTTATTACTAAAGCGAAAAAATCTATCGCCGCTTTTAAACTTCGTACCGGTATGCCTATCGGTTGTAAAGTAACTTTACGTGGCGAAAAGATGTGGGGATTTTTCGACAGATTAATTAATATCGCATTACCTCGTGTCCGTGATTTCCATGGTGTTAATCCAAATTCGTTTGATGGACGTGGAAATTACTCACTTGGTTTGAAGGAACAATTAATTTTCCCTGAGATTCAGTACGATAAAATTGATAAGATTCGTGGAATGAATATCGTTATCGTAACTACGGCACGAAATGATGAACAGGCTAAAGAATTATTAGCACTATATGGTATGCCTTTTAAAAAATAATTTGGAGGATGAGTAATGGCTAAAAAATCTATGATTGCCAAACAAAAACGTACGCCTAAATTTTCTTCACGCGCTTATTCGCGTTGTAATATCTGTGGCCGGCCTCATGCTGTCCTTAGAAAATTTGGAATATGTCGTATCTGTTTTAGAAACTTGGCCTATAAGGGTCAAATACCTGGTGTGAAAAAAGCTAGTTGGTAAAAAAGGGAGGGTTTTCTAATATGTCAATGAGTGATCCTATTGCGGATATGCTGACAAGAATTCGTAATGCTAATGACGCCAAACATAAATATGTCGATATTCCTTCCTCTAAAATTAAAATCGCTATTGCTGATATTTTAATTAAAGAAGGTTATATAAATAATTACGAAATAATTGGCGATGATGTTAAAAAAAATATCCGTATCCAATTAAAATACGGTGAAGAAAAAAATGAACGCGTTATAAATGGCTTGAAAAGAATCTCTAAACCCGGTCTTAGAATTTATGCCGCTTCGTCCGATATCCCTAAAGTTCTTGGCGGCCTCGGTATCGCTATCGTCTCTACCAATAAAGGTATTATTACCGATAAGGATGCACGTAAGTTTGGAATCGGTGGAGAAGTTTTAGCATTCGTTTGGTAAAAAATAATTAAGGAGGTGCCAAATAAATGTCACGTATAGGTAAAAAACCTATTGATATTCCAGCTAATGTCGAAGTAAATATTGATGCTTCAAATTTTATTCGTGTAAAAGGGCCAAAAGGTATACTTGAAAGAAAATTAGCTGATGGATTAAAAATAGAAATTGCTGATAATAAAATTACCGTTTCAAGACCAAATGATTTGAAAAAATTCCGTGCACTTCATGGCTTAACACGAACTTTAATAAATAATATGGTAATCGGTGTAACAGATGGATATTCAAAAATTTTAGAGATAAATGGTGTTGGATATAGAGCTGCGAAATCCGGTAACAAATTAACTTTAACATTAGGATATTCTCATCCGGTTATTATGATTGACCCGGATGGATTATCAACAACTGTCGAGCAAAATAAAATTACAGTAACAGGAATGGATAAAGAAAAAGTTGGGCAGTATGCTGCAGATATAAGGTCGAAGCGTCCACCTGAACCATATAAGGGAAAAGGAATTAAGTATTCAGATGAACATATCAGAAGAAAAGTCGGTAAGACCGGCAAAAAATAATGAAAGGAGTTAGCGTTTATGATAAAAAAAAGAGCCCGTAATGTTGCAAGATTAAAACGTCATTTAAGAATTCGTTCATCATTATCTGGGACAGCTCAAAAACCTAGATTATGTGTCTTCCGCTCAAATAAATATATTTACGTACAAATTATTGACGACGTAGCCGGTAATACTTTAGTTGCAGCATCTACTAAAGAAAAAATTATTGCCGGTAATCTTGAGAGTACATCAAATGTTGAGGCCGCAAAATATTTAGGAACTGAGATAGCTAAACGTGCAATTGCAATCGGTATTGAATCAATAGTATTTGACCGCGGTGGCTATGCATATCATGGAAAAGTTAAAGCATTAGCTGAGGCAGCGCGCTCCGCCGGTTTAAAATTTTAATTGCAGGGAGGGAATTCATCTTTGAAAAAATTTGATACTAATAACTCAGATTTAAAAGATAAAGTCGTTACTATTAATCGTGTTACGAAAGTTGTTAAAGGTGGTAGAAATTTCAGATTCGCTGCATTAGTTGTAGTTGGTGACGAAAATGGTCATGTCGGAGTTGGATTAGGTAAAGCATCTGAAGTTATTGAGGCTATCCGAAAAGGTAAAGAAAATGCGAAAAAAAATATGATATTTATCGAACGTAATTCTCATGATAGTGTCTATCACGAAATTATTGGCAAGTTCGGAAGCTCAAGCGTTTTAATGAAACCGGCTGCTGAGGGTACCGGTATTATTGCCGGTGGCCCCGTACGTATTGTTATGGAGTTGGCTGGAATTAGAAATATTCGTACAAAATCTATCGGCTCCAATAATAAACGTAATGTTGTGAACGCAACAATGGAAGGTTTGAAAAATATTATGACACCTAAACATGTTGCTAAATTACGTGGAAAATCTGTGAAAGAAATTTTTGGAGGTTGTTAAATTGGCTGACGAAAATTTGAAAATTACTTTAATAAAATCGAAGATTGGTGCATTACCAAAACAAAAAAAAATTTTAAAAGCACTCGGTCTCGGTAAATTAAATAGTTTTGTCATTCAAAAAAATAATGCCGCAATGCTCGGTATGATTAACAAAGTTTCTCATATGGTAAAAGTAGATAAAATATAAGGAGGCGAATTAAATTGACTTTAAGCGAATTAAAACCGGCTCCAGGTTCAAAATCAAAACGTTTTCGTCGTGGTCGTGGCCATGCTTCCGGTAACGGTAAAACTGCCGGCAGAGGTCATAAAGGTCAAAATGCAAGAAGTGGTGGCGGCGTACGTTTAGGTTTTGAGGGCGGACAAATGCCTCTATATAGAAGATTACCTAAACGTGGTTTTAAATGTATCAATTCAAAAGATATTGTCGTTATAAATCTTCGTCAGTTACAAAATTTTGAGGACGGCGCTGTTATCGATTTCGTTGCATTAAAATCAAAAGGGCTTGTTAGTAAATTACGTGACGGTATAAAAATTTTAGGTAGTGGCGACGTAAATAAAAAATTTACTGTTCGTGTTAATTATTTCAGTGAATCGGCTAAGAAAAAAATTGAAGCTGCCGGTGGCACAACTGAGGTGGTCTAGTTGTTTAAAACTTTTGCGAAAGCCTGGAAGGTAAAAGATTTACGCAAAAGATTAATTTGTGTTTTTATTGCACTTTTTATTTATCGCTTAGGTGCACATATTTATTTACCTGCTTTGAATTTGAATTTACTTTTAGCGGCAAAAAATAGTTCCGGGTTTCAGCAATCTCTTTTCTCAATTATTGCCGGCGGTGGTTATGCGTCAATTTTTGCATTAGGAATTGGTCCGTATATTACCGCATCAATTATTTTGCAATTATTAACAGTTGCGATTCCAAAGCTTGAACAAATAAAAAAAGAAGGCGAGGAAGGCCGTAAAAAAATTGACCAATATACGCGAATTACGGCAATATTTTTGTCAATCATGCAAGGCGCCGGTTATATTTATACGTTGAAAAATATGTTTGTTTATAGCAATTATTTTGTGTATGCGATTGCATTGATAGCTTTGGTTACCGGCTCAATGTTTGTTATGTGGCTTGGTGAATTCTTGACAGAGTTCGGTATTGGCAATGGTTCATCTTTTATTATTTTCGCTAATATTTTGTCGGGATTGCCGAGCGGCGTTATGTCTTTATATTTATATGGCAGCGGTTCAGATATTTATAATTGGATTAAAATTTGTGTGCTCGTTCTTTTGTTTGTTATCTTAATTGGATTTGTAATTTGGGTACAGGATGGCGAACGAAGAATTCCCGTACAATATTCAAGTAAAATGGCGGGACATGCTGGTTCACAAAATTCTTATATTCCAATTAAAGTTAATATTGCCGGTGTTATGTCGATAATCTTTGCAATTTCGCTTTTACAATTTCCGACGACGATTTATCAATTGGTTAAATCAGCTAAGCTTGAAAAGCTAATAAATTTTTTGTCAATAACTAATCCGTGGGGAACGTTCATTTATGTTGTTTTGATTTTTTGCTTTACTTTTTTTTATACTTCGTTCGCAATTAATCCGATTGAAATGGCGGAAAATATGAAAAAAAATGGCGGATTTATTCCCGGTATACGTCCGGGCAAACCAACTTCTGATTATATTCAAGTAACTGTTGACAGATTGTCATGGATAGGTGCAGTTTTTTATTCTGTAATTGCAATTATGCCTGTGATTTTTCAGTGGATTTTTGGATTTAAAGTTGGATTTGGTGGAACAACTTTGTTGATTGTTACTGGTGTTGCTTTGGAAATTATCAATCAACTTGAGTCACAGTTATTGATGCGGCACTATAAAGGTTTTTTAAGCTGAGTTTCGGAGTTGGCAGAAAATGAATTTGATTTTTTTCGGTGCGCCAGGTGTTGGGAAAGGTACTCAAGCAAGATTGATTGCTAAAAATTTTAACCTTAAGCACATTTCAATTGGTGATTTATTACGCAAACAAGTTGCATTAAAAACTCCAATTGGTTTACAAATTAGTGATTTGATTAGTAAAGGACAACTCGTTTCTGATGAATTAGCGACGCAGGTTTTAAAAAGTGAATTGCCAAATGAAAATTTTGCGTTGGACGGCTATCCGCGTACGCTAAATCAGGCAAAAATTCTTGACGAAATGAATTTGCAAATTGACAAAGTTATTTATGTTGAGCTTGATGATAAATTAATTATTGAACGTATGTCCGGCAGAAAAGTTTGTCCCGCTTGCGGTGAAATGTATCATGATTTCTATTATTCGCCGCAAAAGTCAAATGTATGCGATAATTGCGGTAATAATTTGGTTGTGCGTGATGACGATAAGGTTATGACCGTACTTGAGCGCTTGAAAATCTTCCATAGTTTGGCTGAACCTATTATTGATTTCTATTCGGTAAAAAAAATTTTATTGCGCGTCAATGGCTCTTTACCTATCGCACAAATTTCTGACTTCATTATTAATTTGTTGAAGGAGGGAAATTTTAATGCCCGTTACTATAAAAAGCAATTCTGAAATAAATAAAATGCGGTTGGCCGGCAAAGTTGTTGCTAAAACTTTTGAACATATCAGAAAAAATATTCGCCCCGCTGTTACTACTGAATATCTTGATAAATTAGCTGATGAGTTCATCAAAAGTCAAAATGCTTTACCATCTTTTAAAAATTATCGTGGCTATCCTGCTTCAATTTGCGTATCAATCAACCAAGAAGTTATTCATGGAATCCCTAGTAAAAGAAAATTATGTGATGGCGATATCGTAAGCATTGACTTAGGTGCTATCTTAAATGGTTATCATGGTGATGCAGCTAGAACTTTTATTGTCGGTAAAACTTCACCCGAAAATGAAAAATTAGTTGCAGTTACTCAACAAAGTTTCTTTGAAGGTATTAAATTTGCTAAGGCTGGTTGCCATCTCTTTGATATTTCTGCGGCGATTCAGGATTTTGTTGAAGCAAATGGTTTTTCAGTTGTAAAAGATTATGTTGGGCATGGAATTGGAACACAAATGCATGAAGCTCCTGAAATTCCAAATTACCGTCAAAATCGTCGTGGTATTAAGTTAGAAAGTGGGATGACACTCGCTATCGAACCTATGGTTAATATCGGTACGGATAAAATTATTTTACAAAGTGATGGCTGGACCGTTATTACTGCTGATAATTCATATGCCGCTCATTATGAAAATACTATTTTAATAACAGATAGTGAGCCCGAAATTTTAACTGCTACTGATTTTTAATTTTTTTAAGTGGTGATTCTTTTTGATTGGCAATATTGTTTTTTCTAAGTGCGGCCATGATAAAGGTAAAATCTTTGTCGTTATTAATCAAGATGATAGCTACTATTATCTTGCTGATGGCAGGTATCGTTTAATTGACAGACCTAAGAAAAAAAATTTTAAGCATGTTCAATTTACTAACTATTCTTGTTCCGAATTATTACCTCTCTTACTTAATAATTCTTGTTCAGATTTAGATATTAGAAATTCTATTAAAAAATTTGAGGAGCGTGATTAATCTTGTCTAAGGATGATGTTATCGAAGTTGAGGGTACTGTTATCGAAAAATTACCTAATGCTCTCTTTAAAGTCGAATTACCTAATGGCCATCTTATTATTGCCCATATCTCTGGTAAGCTACGTATTAACTTCATAAGAATTATTCCGGGTGATAAGGTTTTGGTCGAAATGTCTCCTTATGACCTCTCAAAAGGTAGAATTGTTTGGCGTGATAAATAAAAGGATGGTGACTATCTTATGCATGTAAGTGCTTCTGTTAAGCCTAGATGTGAGAAATGTAAAATCGTAAAACGTAAGGGCCGTGTTTATGTTATCTGCTCTAATCCTAAGCATAAACAACGTCAAGGTTAAGGAGGTGTATTATGGCTCGTATTGCTGGTGTTGATTTGCCACGTGAAAAACGTGTCGAAATTGGTTTGACCTATATCTTTGGTATCGGTCGTAAAAGTTCTAATAGAATTTTAAATGAGGCAAATGTAAATCCTGATACCAGAGTTCGTGATTTAACTGATGATGAAGTATCTAGAATTCGCGACGTAATTACTAAATCTCAAAAAGTTGAGGGTGACTTACGTAGTGAAATCGCTTTAAATATTAAACGTTTAATAGAAATTGGATGCTATCGTGGTGTCCGTCATAGACTTGGCTTACCAGTTCGTGGTCAAAGTACTAAAACTAATGCACGTACTCGTAAGGGTCCAAGACGTACTGTTGCTAATAAGAAAAAATAATGGAGGTGCTTAAATGGCTCAGACTAAAAAAGTTGTAAAAAAACGTCGTACTAAAAAATCAGTTGACCGTGGCCAAGCTCATATCCAATCTACTTTTAATAATACTATCGTAACAATAACTGACCTTAAAGGTAATACCGTATCATGGTCTAGTGCCGGTCAATTAAATTTTAAAGGCTCTAAAAAATCTACTCCTTATGCCGCTCAAATGGCTGCTGATAATGCCGCTCGTATCGCTCGTGAGTACGGAATGAAAACTGTTGAAGTTTATGTAAAAGGTCCTGGTAGCGGACGTGAAGTTGCTATCCGTGCATTACAATCTGCCGGGTTAGAAGTTACTATGATTAAAGACGTAACGCCTGTTCCGCATAATGGATGTAGGCCGCCAAAACGTAGAAGAGTTTAAGGAGGTGTTATAATTGGCTAGATATACTGGTCCTGTTTGCAGATTATGTAGACGTGAGGGCGAGAAACTTTATTTAAAAGGTGAAAAATGTACGGGAAATAATTGCTCATTTAATAAAAGAGGTTATGCACCAGGTCAACATGGTACGGCTAAGAAAAAAATTTCTGAATATGGATTACAACTTCGTGAGAAACAAAAAGCTAAAAGAATTTACGGAGTTTTAGAAGCACAATTTAGAAATTATTTTAAAAAAGCTGATAAAATGTCCGGCATTACCGGTGAAAATTTATTAATATTACTTGAGAAACGCCTTGATAATGTTGTGTATCGTTTAGGATTTGGACGTTCACGTGCTGAGGCACGCCAAATTGTTCGCCATAATCATATTCGTGTTAATGGCAAAAAAGTTAATATCCCTTCATATATTGTAAAAGTTGGCGACATTATCGAGGTAAAAGGAAATAGTGAGCCAATTCAAAGATTTAAAGATATAGTTGAATCAACGACGTCACGAATTGTACCGCAATGGTTGAATTCAGATTTAACAAATTTCAAAGGTACAGTTTTAAGTGACCCAACTCGTGCACAAATTGATTCATCAGTTAATGAAACTTTGATTGTTGAGTTGTATTCTAAATAGTAAATAAAAAGGAGGTTTTATTTGGTGTTTGAGTTTGAAAAACCTCGTATAGAAATTGTTCAAGATTCTGATGACGGGAAGTATGGTAAATTTGTTGCGGGACCATTTGAACGTGGTTATGGCACAACTTTAGGGAATTCATTAAGACGTGTTTTATTGTCATCAATTCCAGGTGTTGCCGTTAGCAATATAAAAATAGATGGAGTCTTGCACGAGTTTAGTAGTATTCCGGGCGTCAAAGAAGATGTCATAGAAATAATCTTGAATTTAAAAAAACTTGCTATCAAAAATTATTCCGATCATTTTGAATCTGGGACGGCTTATATCGAAAAATCAGGTGAGTGTGAAATTACGGCCGCCGATATTAATATCGGCAATGATTTAGAGATTATCAACAAAGATTTGCATATAGCAACTTTGTCGTCGCCCGATAGTAAATTATCTATTGAAATGACAGTTACGGCTGGTCGTGGATATGTTAGCGCAGAAAAAAATAAAGAGTTATCATCTGAGATTGGAGTTATTCCGATTGATTCAATTTACGGGCCAATTGAGCGCGTAAATTTTTCGGTTGAGAATACGCGTGTCGGAAATATTACAGATTATGATAAAATAATTTTTGAGATATGGACAAATGGAACGATAACGGCAAGCGATTCTTTAAGTTGTGCGGCACAAATCATAAGTAATCATCTCGACAGCTTTATTAGTATTACGGAAATGACAAATGAAGTTGAAGAAGTTAAGACTGTAAAAAGAGAGTTTGATACTGAAAAATTTGTGAAGCAACCAATTGAGGAATTGGAATTTTCAGTGCGCGCTTATAATTGTTTGAAACGCGCCGGGATAAATACGATTGAGGAACTTTTGAATAAAACTCAGGAAGATATGTTAAAGGTTCGGAATTTGGGTAGAAAATCTTATGAAGAAGTTATTAATCGTTTGACAGATTTAGGTTTGTCGCTTAAAGAAAGCGAATAAAAAAATTTGGAGGTGAAAAAATGCGAGGCTATAGGAAATTAGGATTTGCTAGTAAGGAACGTAAAGCTGCTTTGCGTAAGTTGACAACGGATTTATTATATTACGGTCGAATAACAACGACAGTTACTAGAGCAAAGGAAATTAGACGAATGGCGGAAAGGATGATAACGCTTGCGCGGAAAGAGCATGCAAATTTTACGCAGGTTACTGTTACGGCAAAAATTCCTAAAAAAGATAAAGATGGTAAGAGAATTCGTCAAGAACTAAATGGAAAAAGAGTTGAAATTTTTGAGCAAGTAGAAAAGACAATAAAGAAAGACAGTCCGTCAAGACTTAATGCTCGTAGGAAAATGATGGCTGTTTTCTATCCGGTGACTGAATTACCGCAAGGCGCTAAGAAGAAAAAAGCGGTTAAAGTTGATTTGGTTAAAAAAATGTTTGATGAAATCGGTCCAAAATATGCACAGCGTAATGGTGGATATACAAGAATAATTAAGATTGGATTGCGTAAAGGTGACGCGGCGCCAATGGCAATAATTGAATTGGTTTAATATTTTTCGTGAAACGGAATTGTTTAATTACAGTTTCGTTTTTTTTGTAAAAAAAGCAGCCATAAGGCTGTTTAATGTTCGATAATTTTTTGATTGTTAGAAACATTTTCTGTGTTTGTTATTATTCGGTCATAAATTTTTATTGTTGGATTCAATTTTGGTTCGATAATAATAAAACCAGTTGCGGGCAAGTCGTCAGGATAATTTATTTTTTTAAATTCGGTAATTCCGGTATTCGCAATGTAAACGCCACGAATTTTTTTAAATTGATTAAGCTTAAAAGTTTTTTCGCCTACATTTATAATATCACCGGATTTTAAATCTTGAGATTCAGCATAAAAATAATTTTCATCTGAGTCATAAATTTTGATTGGGGCCTCAACATTTTGTTTAGTAACAGTATGATTTTTGTTGACAAATTCGGGAGGAATTTTGAACAAATTTTTTTTAACTATTGCAGAGATTGGGGTTTTAAATCCACGACGACTCGCATCTTTTAATTTGAATTTTATATTTCGTATGTCAAGGAAATTTTGCACAAATCTATCAGTTTTCAAAATTAACAAGCTTTCATTTTTATTTTTACGTAAAATTTTTTGCACGGTAAATTCAATTGGTACATACGTATTTTTTTGTTCGACGTAAATTATTTTTGACGAATTTTCTTCGATATCTTCAATATCTTTATTTTTTACACGTGCAACAATGTACCAATCATTTGATTCAATAATTTTAAAAATCGCATCGTTTTTGTTTACAATGTTGTTAAATTTACGCGATTGCGATTTTATATTTAATTGTTCAAATGTCAAATCATTTATCTTTTTTACACTAAAATTATTTTCCAAACCATCTGTAAAATATGAAACGATGCCCGATTGATTGGCAATAATATTTGATATATTTTTTTTGATTTTTTGTTCTATGTCTGATTTTTTTTCAGACATTTCTTTTACGTTCCCATGATTTTCTGTAAGCAATATTTGATTGCGTAAGTCTATATTATTTTGCAGAGAAGCCAAAAAATTATTTATTTTGTCAATATCATTTTGCGAACAAAGATAAATGTTTTCATCTATTATTTTTTCAATTTGCATGTTTGCATTTTTAATATCATCGCGAAACAGAGAGATTTCGCTGCGTTTTTTTTGCATCGCAAATATGTCATTATTTATTTGTGAGAGTTCGTTTTCAAGTTTATCAATCGAAGTTTTGTCTTGTATTGTGCAAACAGTCGAATTTTTTTTTGCAACTTCATTGTCATGTAAATTTGGAGTTACTAATCCAGCTTTTGTTGCCGTGTAGATTTTTTCATCTTTTATAATTATTCCATTGATGATTTGCGAATTGTCAGATTGTGCATATTCGACCAGTGTTGTGTTAATTTTTTTTTGCGTAAAAAATGATAGAAAATAGCCAAAAACATAAATTATGATGACGAAAAAAACTATGTAAAAAAAGTTGCGGCCGGACATTTTTTTCGCAGATTTTTTTTTGATGTAAATCATAAATTTCTCCCACTTAATTTGTTTTTTCGATATTGAGCGTAATTAAAATTTTATCATTGCTGCCTTTTTTTATTTGTATTCCATCTTGAAGCAAGTCGTTTAAATTATACGTAATAGTTTTTGACAGCGAAGCTTGGTCGATATTGATTGGCGGCAATTTTATCGATTCGAGATTATTTTTTTTGTCGCCTATTATTTCAATTTCTTTTGGCTCATAATCAATACTTTTTAAAGTGTAACCATTTGCAACTTTTCCGATTGTTTCAGGTTTTTCAACGGTAACAGTTTTATATGAGTCAATTTCGATTGACACTTTAACTTCATTGTTACTTAAAGTTAAACTATCTGTTACATCATTATCATTTTTATCATAAATTTTAATGGGAGATTTTGTGGAAATATTTTTTGACGCGCCACTCGTAGAAAAATTTAAACTAATTGGCTTTATCGTTTCAATTATTGACTTTGCGCCGGAGATTTGTATAATTTCCGGTTCAATATTTATTTCTTTTATATAATAATTTTTTGCGGGACTTCCATCATTTTCATAATAAATTTGTTGATTAATTGTAACAAATTTATCGAGCAAAACATCAACTTTTGATGGATAAACATTTGTGATTTGGTAGCGTGATGAGTTCAAATAATTTGAAAAGGCAATATTTACTGGCATACTAAAATTTTCCCCGATATATTTTTGATATGAAGAATCGATATCTTTGAAATTTATGCTGGCCTTTAAGTTATCCGAATTTTGTTTTATGAATTTTAAATCATTTCGTGTTGCTTGAACTTGTACGTCAATTCGGCTTTCACTAATTTTTTTTTCATTGAGCAAAATAAAATCATTTGCCTGCAAATTTTTAATATTTGCAAGTTCAAGTGGCAATGAATAAGTTTTCGTAACGGTTGGATCGTTTACATTTACTGCAATTATCCACAAAATTATTGCGATAGCGAATGATGCGAGTTTGAGCAAAATATTTTTGGTAAAAGGAATTTTATTCATTGGATTTTATTCGCCTCCAAATTTTAAATTTATTTACGGTTTCAACGTTTATTGATGAAAAAATACTGATTAATTGTTTTTCATCAAGATTTTTATTTAGTTTTCCATTTTTAGCAACAGAAATTTCACCGCTTTCTTCAGAAACTACAAGAATATAAGCGTCGGAAACTTCACTTGCACCGATTGCGGCGCGATGACGTGTACCAAGTTCATGTGAAGTGATACTTTGGGTTAGTGGAAGAATGCAGGCCGCAGCTCTTATCTTATTATTTTTGATGATAACGGCGCCGTCATGCAGTGGTGTTTTATTGACAAAAATATTTACGAGCAATTGGTTAGAAATGAATCCATCAATTAAAATTCCTGATTGTTCAAAGTCACCGACCGGAACCTCGCGTTCTATTACAATTAATGCACCTGTTTTGGTTTTGGACATTGCTTTCGCCGCTTTTATTATTTCATTTATTGTGTGGCTAGAAATTTTTTGTATCGTTTCTTCAGTTTTTGTAAATGCGCTCATAAAATTTCCTTTACCAAGTTGTTCAAGTGCTTTCCGAATTTCAGGCTGGAACAAAACAATTATAGCGATTAATCCAACGTTAACAGTGTTTGATATAATCCAATATAAAGTAGTGAAATTTAAGATGCCGGCGAACGCAAATATTATCAGCAGAACGATTACGCCTTTAAATAGGGACCAAGCGCGTGTTTCTTTTATCCATAGCATAATTTTGTAAATGATATAGGTAATGATTAAGATATCGATGACGTCGTTTAAATTTATTATATAAGGTAAATAGTTCAAGCTTATCAGCCCCTAATTTCGTTTAATTCTTTTTCCATATCAATGCGTGGGAAGAGCAAATCAGATTTTATCGCGCGAATATTTTTTGGTAGCACACCAAATTTTTTAGCGTCATCCCAATTTATATATTGTGCATCAAAATTAAATTGTGCCAAAATTTTTTGCGGAGTACTCGGCATAAATGGATAAATTAATATTGAAATAATGCGTAAAATTTCGGTAAGTGAATACAAAAAGTTTGCAAGCTCATTTTTTTTTGTTTCATCTTTAGCCAATGCCCATGGTTTTATCTCATCAATATATTTATTTGCAAAACTTACGAGTGAAAAAACTTCAGTAATTGCATCGCTAAGTTTATAGTGATTCATCAGATTTTCATAAGAATTTACGGTATCGAGTGAAATTTTTTCGAGCCGCGCATTTTTTTCATAAATATAATCGGGAAGTTGCCCACCAAAATATTTTTGAATCATACCATTTGTACGCGAAACGAGATTTCCTAAGTCATTTACCAAATCAAAATTTATTCGTTTTATCAAAGCTTCATTTGTAAAATTTCCATCTTGTCCAAAAGATATTTCGCGCATTAAATAATATCGAAGTGCGTCAGTTCCATAGCGTTCAACCAAAATCTGTGGGTCAACAACATTTCCTTTAGATTTAGAAATTTTTCCGCCGTCAATAGTTACCCAACCGTGTCCGAAAACTTTTTTAGGCAGTGGCATATCTAATGCCATTAAAATTGCTGGCCAAATAATTGTATGGAAGCGAACGATTTCTTTAGCAACGAGATGAAGGTCAGCTGGCCAAAATTTTTGATATTCGCTATTGTCATCGCTCATAAATCCTAAAGCAGTTACATAATTTAGCAAAGCATCAAACCAAACATAAATAACATGTTCGTTGTCAAAATCGACAGGAATTCCCCACTTAAAAGATGTACGTGATACGCATAAATCTTCGAGGCCGGGCTTCAAAAAATTATTAATCATTTCATTGCGGCGAGATTCAGGTTCAATGAAGTCGGGATTATCTTCGATAAATTTCATGATGCGGTCTTGATATTTTGACAGGCGAAAAAAGTACGCGCTTTCCTTAATTTTTTCAACATCGCGTCCGCAATCAGGACATTTTCCATTTACCAATTGATGTTCAGTAAAAAAAGTTTCGCATGGCGTACAATATAATCCTTCATATTCAGATTTATAGATGTCGCCAGAGTCATACAATTTTTTGAAAATTTTTTGCAGTGCACGGACGTGATTATCATTCGTAGTACGCATAAATATGTCATAATCGATATTCATTATTTTCCACAAATTTTTAATCCATACGACTATTGAGTCGACGTAGTCTTTGGGTTGCATATTATTTTGGCGAGCGATACGTTCAATTTTTTGGCCGTGTTCATCAGTTCCAGTTAAAAATTTTACATTATAGCCTTGTAATTTTTTAAAGCGAGCCAAAGTATCAGCAGCGACAGTTGTATAGCAATGGCCGATGTGTAGATTTGAGTTACAAAAATAAATAGGGGTAGTGATATAAAAATTTTTATTCACGTTCATTTCTCCTTATCATGAAAATTTATTAATCATTATAAAACTTTTTGATAGATATTTTCGACTGCGCGTGCAAATTTTTCTGCGGACAAATTTTGAATAGTTTTTAAAGCCGCATCAATAATTTGATTTTGTGGATTATTTTTTATTTGAAGCAATATATCAGCGAGTTCATCGGGATTATTAAAAACGTAGCCGTTTTTTTGATGAGTTATAAGATTTTTTACACTTGCATCATTTTTGGCAACGACAACAATTTTTGAAGCAATAGCTTCGATATAAGTAAGGCCTTGAGTTTCAGAAGTTGATGCGCTCACGAAAACATTTGCAAGTTTGTAAAACAAATTTATATTTTGCCATTCGATTTCACCAGTAAAAATAGCGGGAACGTGAAGTTGATTTGCTAAATTTTTTAGTATATCGAGATACGGGCCGCCACCAACTATCAACAATTTTGCATTAGGAATTTTTTGCAATATATTTGGCATTTGCGATATCAAAACGTCAATACTTTTTTCTTTTGCGAGCCGTCCTAAAAATAAAATTACAAAATCATTTTTATTTATGCCGAGTTCTTTTTTTTTAGCATCTATAATTTTCGATGCGATTTCATTTGAAAATTTTTCAAGTGTTATACCGGTTGGAATTATTTCTATCGGACGAATAACGCCGTAACTTTCTAGCGAATCTTTAGTTTTTTCTGTTGGCGCGATTACAATTTTTGCACGATTGCAAAAAATTCGGCTGAATTTTTGTGCCATCTTCGGCGAAATTAAATGACCTTTCGCTATGTAATGGACATAATCTTCGTACATTGTGTGATAGGTGTGAACCATGGGGATTTTCAAAAATTCCGATACGATTTTCCCAAAAATTCCGATTGAAAATTCCGTTTGCGTATGAATTACGTCAAGATTAAATTTCTTCATCTTTAACAATAATTTTGGTGAATAAAAAAAAGCGATGCGATAGGTCGGCAGAAATACAAACGGCATACTTGGTAATCGAAAAACATCTGGCCGTGATTCTTTCATCATTGGATTAGAAGTCGTAAAGATATAAACTTTGTTGCCACGCTTTTGCATTTCATCTTTTAACATTTTTATCGAAGTTGCAACGCCATTTACATGCGGATAATAAGTATCCGTAAAAATACCGATATTCATTTTTTGGCTCCTAATCGATTAATTTTATGCGATGGAAAATTTTCTTACCTTTTTGAATTAACATTTGTTCATTATCAAAATTTTCGAGATTGACAGAATAATTTACATCGGAAATTTTTTGTCCATTTATTTTTAATCCACCTTGCGTGATAATTCGGCGACATTCACTTTTTGATGGAACTAAATTTATTTTTAAAAGCAAGTCAGCGATATTTATTCCATCTTCAAAAATATTTTTGGAAAGTTTGGAAGTTGGCATAAAATCTGAAAAATTTTCGTTGCCAAACAAAGATTTTGATGCCTGCAAAGCTTTTTGAGCTTCATCTTCGCCGTGAATTGTTTTAGTTATTTCGTACGCTAATTTTTCTTTTGCACCGTTAATATCTTTTAAAATTTCTGAAATTTCATCGAGCGAAATAAATGTCAAAAGCTTCAAACATTTTTCTACGTCATCATCATGAATATTTCGCCAGTATTGAAAAAATTCATAAGGGGAAGTTTTATTTTTGTCGAGCCAAACTGCGCCCGACATACTTTTTCCCATTTTTTGTCCATCACTTCTTGTGAGAAGTTTTAATGTCAAGCCATAAACAGTTTTATTTTCAACACGTCGAATTAAATCTACGCCAGCTAATATATTTGACCATTGGTCATTTCCGCCACATTGTACCGTACAACCGTAGCGATGATACAACTCTAGAAAATCATATGCTTGCATTAACATATAATTAAATTCATAGAATGAAAGGCCACGCTCAAATCGAGTGCGATATGCGTCAGCCGTAAGCATTTTATTCACAGAAAAATGAATACCGTACGTGCGGATAAAATCGACGTAATTTAATTTCAAAAGCCAATCTGCATTGTCAACTAAAATTGCATTGCCAAAATCAATTAAATTTTGCAATTGTGCTTTGAAACAATTTACATTATGAGAAATTTCGTCACGGCTCATAATTCTCCGCATTTCAGATTTATCTGTTGGGTCACCAATTGTTGCCGTACCGCCGCCAATTAAAAAAATTGGTCTGTGTCCAGCTTTTTGTAGATGCGACATCGCCATAATAGGAATAAAATGTCCAACGGTTAAACTATCAGCGGTTGGGTCAAATCCGGTATAAAAAGTAACTTTCTGTTCACTAAATAATTTTTCTAATGCGGGGAAATTTGTAGATTGCTCAAAAAATCCACGTTCTTGAAGATTTTTAAATACGTTCATTTTTTCCTCCATCTAATTAATGATAAAAGTGCGGCAAAAATAATAACATATTGCGGAGATATTTTAAATGCTAAGATAAGGCTTAAAATAAAAATTAGGAATTGAAATCTATCTTTAATACCAGTTTTAAAAAGTGAGATAATTGAAATTAAAATCATTGCAATAGTAAGAGCTTGAATAGCTACGAAGATTTTCTGTACTAAAATATATTCATGAAGCTTAGCGAAAAAAATTGCCACAATAATTATTATTATAGCAGGAAAAGTTATCATACCCAAAGTTGCAGCGATACTTCCTTTTAAACCGTAAACTTTTTTACCAATTGCCGTTGCCGTATTTATTGCAATTACTCCGGGAAGAGATTGAGCAAGAGTAAAGTAATCGGAAATTTCTTCGTCACTTATCCATTTTTTTTTATCAACGACTTCATTACGAATGATAGGAAGCATTGCATATCCACTACCGAGAGTAAATCCGCCAATTTTTGCGAATGTAAAATATAAGTCAAGTAATTTTTCGATGGTAATAACACTCCTTAAAAATTTTTTTTGTATATATTTTGTGCTAAAATATGAAAAAAATTTTGGGAGACAATTATGCGGATACGTAAAAAAAAGTGGGCACAAAATGAAATTGATAATAGCAAATTAATTATTAATGAAAATTTTAATGGTAATTGGGAAAAATATTTTGGGAATAAAAATAAAATTTGTGTTGAAATCGGTTGCGGTAAGGGAAAATTTATAAATGTAATGGCGCAAAAATTTCCTGATAAAAATTTTATCGCTATCGAAAAATATTTACACATAATTGCAATGGGAGTTAGGCGTGCAAATAATTTTTTACCAAATCTCGCTTTTATTATTGACGACGTAATTAATATTGAAAAATATTTTAGTGCGGTAAAGATTGATTCACTTTATATAAATTTTTGTGACCCATGGCATAAAAAACGTCATGCAAAACGTCGTTTGACTCATAAAAATTTTTTGGATATCTATAAAAAAATATTAGCGGATAATGGCAAAATTTATTTTAAAACGGATAATGCACCTTTATTTGAATTCTCACTTAATCAATTTTGTGAAGATGGTTGGAAGTTAAAAAATATTTCATTTGATTTGCATAAAACTAATTTTGATAATATTACTACAGAATATGAGGAGAAATTTTCTGCATTAGGTATGCCGATTTTTTACTGTGAAGCTTTTTTAAATTGATAAATTTTTATTTTAGGTATATAATAAATTTTTTAAGGGGATGTAATGGATTCGACGAGGATTTTGAAACGCAATAAGCTATCCGTTTCGTTCGCGTTAAGAACTTTTTTTGTAAATAATAACTGACGAATCAAATTTCGCAGTAGCTGCCTAAGCAGCTCGCCATTTTAAAAATTCCTGTGGTTTTTAATTTTGGCGTCGACTACACAGGTAAATATTTTTATGAAAGCTTTGACATAAAAATATAACTTATGAAGCTACTATAAATTAAGTGTGTTGGTTCACTTTCTTTATGGGAATTTTTATTAATCAACTATGATAGTAGAAAGTTGCGTGTAAAGATTTTCGGACAGGGGTTCAATTCCCCTCATCTCCATTTTTATAAATTAACTTCCTAAAAAAAATATTTTAGGAAGTTTTTTTTAACTAGATTGATAAAAAAAATTTAACATCGTATAATATGGAAGTAGATAAAAATTTTGGAAAGGAGATTGCGAAATGTTTTATTGGGCATTACTATTAATGTTTTTTGGAATATTATTTTTCTCCTTAGAAGTTTTTATGGCAGGGTTTGGGATTTGTGGCGTACTAAGTTTTTTCTCATTCCTCTCATCTTTTTTTATTATATTTTTTTATGTCCCATATGGTTTTTTTATCGTATTACTCCAAATTTTTATCATTATAATAGCGGCAATGATTTTGTTCCATATTATGAAGAAAAAAAATATGCTAAAAAAAATTGTTTTGACGGATAATCTTGATTTCGAACAGAAAATAAATATTAATCAATATGTTGGGAAAATTGGGATAACAACTACAATGTTAAAACCAATAGGCTTTGTAAAATTTGATAGTGATACGCTTGAAGTCTGCTCGCAATCAGGTTTAATTGCGCCAAATACAAAAGTTAAAGTAACAGAAATTAAAAATAAAAAAATTTTTGTTGAACGTATTTAAGGAGGTCGTTAATTATGAGTACACTTGCTATGTTTTTTATTATGCTTTTTATCATTGTTGGCTTCTCAATTTTATCATTTTTCTTGAATATTATTCCGATTGGACTTTGGGTTTCAGCTGCTGCCGCCGGAATTAATATCAAACTTTCTTCATTAATCGGTATGCGTCTTCGCCGAACAAATGTTAATGTAATAATAAATGCAATGATAAAGGGAACGAAAGCCGGTTTGGATTTATCTATTAGTCAACTTGAATCCCATTATCTTTCAGGTGGACGCGTTGATAATGTCGTTGATGCGTTAATTGCGGCTCATCGTGCTGATTTAGATTTATCTTTTGAAAGAGCTGCCGCTATCGATTTGGCAGGTCGTGATGTATTTGAAGCGGTAAGAATGAGTGTTACGCCAAAAATTATTGAAACTCCATGTATTTCTGCTGTTGCTATTAACGGAATTGAAGTTAAAGTTATAGCGCGAGTTACCGTTCGTGCGAACATTGCAAGATTGGTCGGGGGTGCAGGTGAGGAAACAATTATAGCACGTGTCGGTGAAGGAATTGTAACAACTTTAGGTTCGTCGCAAACACATAAAGATGTGTTAGAAAATCCGGACAAAATTTCACAAACTGTTTTGACAAAAGGTTTGGATTCAGGTACGGCGTTTGAAATTCTTTCGATAGATATTGCCGATATAGATATTGGAAGGAATATTGGTGCGCATTTGCAGATTCAACAGGCTGAGGCTGACAAACAAATTGCACAAGCAAAAGCTGAGGAGCGCCGTGCGCTTGCAATTGCGAAAGAACAAGAAATGAAGGCATATGTTGAAGAAATGCGGGCGAAAGTTGTTGAGGCAGAAGCACAAGTTCCATTGGCAATTGCGCAGGCATTTAAAGATGGAAATATTTCGGTTGGTGAGTATTATAATTTGGAAAATAAACTTGCTGATACGAAGATGCGTAACGCGATAAGTGAAATAAAAAATGTTAATATGCAATTGAATAATAATAATAATGGAAATAAAAAATAAATCCGCGATGGCGGATTTTTTTGTGTCACGCGGTAGAAAATGCGTGGTTACCAATTATCAAATTAATTGGCAAGTTCAACATCCAAGTGTTAGTGGAAGTTTTAGGATTCCAATAATAAATTGCACCGTTTGTTGGGTCCCAGCCATTCATTGCATCGCGCGCTGCATTTAGGCATGAATTTGTTGGCGTAAGATTAATTTGTCCGTCAGCAACGGCGGTGAATTGTCCGGTTTGATATATTACGCCGGAGATTGTGTTGGGGAAACTTGCGTGGCGGACACGGTTTAAAACGACAGCGCCGACGGCAACTTGTCCCGTATATGATTCACCGCGTGCTTCACCGTTTATTAATGATGCTAAGAGCCAGATATTATTTTCATAATTTTGTGAGTCAGCAGAATTTTTGTTGGATGATTCAAAAATTCCGAGTGCTTCCAAAGTTTTGGGGCCAATGATTCCGTCAATGGTTAAACCATTTTTTTCTTGAAATTTTAGGACGGCCGAGTAAGTTTGATAGCCAAAGATACCGTCGACGGAGCCATTAAGATATCCCCAGCGCTTTAATTTTTCTTGAGCGGTACGGACGGTTTCACCAGTGGACCCCCAACTGTAAGTCGCAGCAGAGATATTTTTGGGCATATTTATGAAAAAAATAGTTGACAAAGTAAAAATAATTGTAAAGAGGGCAGTGAAAAATTTTTTCATTAGGCAAGCTCCTTTTTTTTTGCGAATTTGATATTAAATTTTTGCCAAGCCTCAACAATTTTAAATTTAGCTTTCACGGAAATATTTTCATTCTTAGAATTAATGAGTTTAAATTCGTCATCAGTAAGAATATTTTTGAAATCATTTTTAAGATTATCGGGGACAGATTTTTTTGCGGCATCAACGAAACATAGCGGTGGGAACATAACGCACCACCAATTTTCACCACGACCGTTACCAATAATTATTTGTAAAGTTTCATAGATACCGGGTGGTAATTTCAAATCGGCATAAGATTTAGTTGGGAAAACATCATTTGTCAGCAAAACTTTTACATCGTAGTTGTAACCATTTTTAATTATTGTTTGGCGGGCAACTTTTTTAATTAACGGTAAATTTTTTTGCAAAATAAATTTAGTTTGAGATTTATTTTTGGCGTTGGATAATTTATCACGCAGGGCGTATAAAATTTCATCGCGAACTTTTAATTTTAAAGTTTGATCGAAATTTGAATTACTGTTGGCTAAAACATGAAAGCGTATAACTTCATTGGCAATAGCTTTTTGCATTCGTGTCGAATAATTTATACAAAAAAAAGATGTAAATATTAACCCAAAAATTAGCGAGATAGTGAATAGTTTTAGATTTAGGATGAAATTTTTCATTTTATTCCTCCCGTATCATTTTGTTGGTATTATTGCCAAATTTTTTTTTGTTATACTTAAATTTTTTGCACAAAAAAAATCCGGATTTTTCCGGATTTTTATTATTTTTCCTGACTTTTTTCATCAATTTCAAGTTCGGGTTTTGGTTCAATATTATTAGATTCATGGGTTTCAATAATTTCAGTTTCATTTTTGTTGTTTTCTGATTGCAAAATATTTGGAAATGATTTAAACAAATCACTAAAAAATTCTACAAACGAATTATAATCTTGAAAGTTTAAATTCTTAGTATCCATATTAATTATGCAAAAATTTAATATTTCATTTTCTGCTTCTGCTTTAAGATTAATAATATATAAACATACATTTTTAAATTGTTCTAGTGACAAATCAAGCGAATTAGCAATTAAATCAAAATTATCACAATTTAAAAGATCGCTTATAATGAATTCTAAATTAATTTTGCCGAAATTTGGATTTTCATCTTTTAAACTAGGGAAATTTTTCAATACTTCATTGAAAAATGTATTATAATTTGAAGGTATTGGGTTTGTTGTTTTAAAAATTTCTATAATACGTAATATTTTATTTTCAGGTTTATCGCTTTTATATTTATCACAAATATTAATAATGTGTGAAGCAGCATTTGAATATTCCTTAGGCAAGTTAAGAATTACCTCTTTTTTAAGTGAATTACAAAACTTTAATACTTGGGCAACATTTTGTTCGAAAATAATTTTTGAAAATAAATTTGTTTTTTCTGCTTCTAAAAACCTAGAAAAGCAAGCAAACAAAGAATGGATGCTTTCTGCTTCTAAAGAAGACGAAGGGCAAGAAACTGAATTTGATGATTTTTCATTTTGGTTTTTAATGTAATTTGCAACAATTTTCTCATTAAGATGGCAATTACTTGCTAAAGATGTATTAGATGTATTAGATGGAACGCCAAAAAATTCTTCAACTTTATATTCATTCAAAGTTTTCTCTAAATATTTTATTCGAGAATTAAATTCTAAAGCAACCAATTTTTTAATGATACATATTGGTATACCAAATTCTTCACTTAAATTAGCTATTCTTTTTTCATTTAAATTATTAATTTTTTTTTCGTCATAGAGGTTAAAATCAGAACAATATTGTAATGTTTTGTGTGAAAGAAAGAATTTTAGTAAGTCATTTATATCTAATTCTGACAAAAAAGATCTAATTGTAACTGTACGATTTTTGAATTCAGTTTTAATGCTATTCTTAACAAAATCCACATTAACATAATATTTTTCTCGTAATTCAAATGTTTCGTGAATTAACTTATGATCTAACATATCACTTAAAGTATTGATATTAATCGTAGTCAAATCTTTTTTTAATTTTTTTTTACGTTTATTATCCAAACTAACAATATAAATTGTTGCTAAAATTTCATTATCAGTTAAGTCATCAATATTTTCATTTAAATTATTTTTAAAATGAAGTCTTATTGCATTTAAAATCCTTGGAGTTGGATATTCAAATATGCTGTTTTTTTCAATATAATAGTCATAAATATTTTTTTGCTTTGGATTTAATTTATTATTTATTATGTAATAATGAAAGAAAGAAAAAACAGTTCCAAAAGAATAATTAAGATCTTCACCGATTTCTTTTAATGGCTCTGGATTTGCATATAACTCCAACAATTTTTCATCCGGTAATTTTTCAAAATGATTTATTAATTCCTCCTTATGATTTATATATTTTTCCCCTAATGCACAAAGATTAAAAAATAAATTAAAATAAGGTTTTAAAAGATCAAATGGTTCCATAAGTATCACTCCTTTTAAATATAAAGTATCACTCCTTTTAAATATAAAGTATCACTCCTTTTAAATATAAAGTATCAC